>NZ_JBEXYC010000072.1:0-31734 GCF_040630835.1 Kitasatospora sp. NPDC005751 | reverse complement strand
GAGCATCGAGGTGTCCACCGCGGAGGAGCCCTCGACCACGGTGCCGTCCGTCGCGATCTTCTCCCCCGGACGCACCACGAACCGCATCCCGGGGGCGAGTTCGGCGATCGGGAGGCGGACCTCGACGCCGCCGCGCAGCACGGTGACGTCCTTGGCGCCGAGCTCCAGCAGCGCCGTCAGCGCGGCGCCGGCGGTCCGCTTGGCGCGCGCCTCGAAGTAGCGGCCGGCCAGCACGAAAGCGACGATGCCGGCCGCCGCCTCCAAATAGATGTCGGCCGAGCCGTCACCGCGGGCGAGGCTGAACTCGAAGGCGTGCCGCATGCCCGGCATCCCCGCGTGCCCGAGGAACAGGGCCCAGAGCGACCAGCCGAAGGCGGCCAGCGTGCCGAGCGAGACCAGGGTGTCCATGGTCGCGGCGCCGTGCTTCAGGTTGGTCCAGGCGGCCCGGTGGAAGGGCCAGGCCGCGTAGGTGACGACCGGCGCCGCGAGGGTGAGCGAGAGCCACTGCCAGTTGTCGAACTGCAGGGCCGGCACCATGGCCATCGCGATCACCGGTACCGCCAGGGCGAGCGCGGTGGCCAACCGCTGCCGCAGTGGGGCGAGTTCGTCCGGTTCGGCACCGGCCTCCGCCCCCTGTGCACCGGCCCCCGCCGGCCGCGCGGCCGGCGCCCGCGCGGTGTCGGGGGCCGGGAGGGCCGCGGTGTAGCCGGTGGCCTCGACGGTGGCGACCAGGTCCGCGATCCGGACGCCGTCGGCCACGACTGCCCGCGCCTTCCCGGTCGCGTAGTTGACCGTGGCCTCGACCCCTTCCATCCGGTTGAGCTTCTTCTCGATCCGGGCCGCGCAGGACGCGCAGGTCATGCCGCCGATCCGGAGGTCCACCTCCGTGGAGGCGGGCGCCTGAGTGGTCATCTGGGCTCCTCGTGGTGCGTCGTCGGTGGCGCCCTCGGCGCGACCGTCTTGCGGGTGCTGCGGGGCGGACCCTCGCGGGACCGCTCCCGTTGATACCCCTCGGGGGTACGGGGCCGGGTCAGACCCGGCCGGTCAGCGCATAGCCCGCGCCGTCGATCGCCTCGCGCAGCACCTCGTCGTCCGGCTCGGCCTCGGACACGACGGTGACCAGGCCGGCCTCGACGTCCACGTCGACGGCGGTGACGCCCGGCAGGCCCGTCATCGCCCGGCCGACGGCCTGCTCGCAGTGGCCGCAGGTCAGGCCGGTGACCGCGTAGACCGTGGTCACGGCGCCGATGGTGGCGACGGTCGTGGCGCCGGTGGAGCAGGTGCCGGTGGTGGAGCAGCAGGACATGGTTTCCTCCGGAGCGGTCGACGAGCCTGTCGTGACGCCCGTGGCTGGATACCCCCTAGGGGTACCAATCGGGCGTGGCTCCATTCATACCCCCAGGGGGTATCCAGCGCAACCCTTGGAGCGCACCGGTCCGCCCGCCGCGCCACTCGCCGGATCGACGGGCCTGGCAGGATGGCGGCATGGAACGTGTGCTGGGAGTGGGCGGGTACTTCATGCGGGCCACCGACCCGGTGGCGCTGGGCGCCTGGTACCGCGATTGCCTCGGCCTCGACGCCGACGAGCACGGCCTGTGGCAGCAGGAAGCCGGGCCGACGGTGTTCGCGGCCTTCGAGTCCGGAACCGACTACTTCGGCTCCCCCGCGCAGCGGACGATGCTCAACTTCCGCGTCCGCGACCTGGCGGCGATGCTCGCGCAACTCCGCGCCAAGGGCGCGGACGTGGCCGAGGAGACCCAGGACATGGCGGGCGTCGGCCGGTTCGGCTGGGTCACCGACCCCGAGGGCAACCGCATCGAACTGTGGCAGCCCAGCTGACGGCACCGCCGCGCGGGCGGTGACCGCCGGCCGGAGGCGTCACGGGCCTGGCCGGGGTTCGTCCCGACCCCACCGCCGCCGGCCCCCGGTCCATCGTGGCGGGGGCCGGCGGGCGGGTCAGGAGGAGCGGCGGGGGCGGCCGCGGCGGGGCGCGCCGGCCTTGCCGGAGCCCGACTTCCCCGCGGCGGGGCGGCCGCCGCCGGACTTCCCGCCGCCGGAGCGGCCCGCGGCCGCGGGCTTGCCGGAACCGGCGCGCGGACGGCCGCCACCGGCGGCGGCCTTCTTCGGCTGCTCGGCCGCGGGGGGCGTCTGGCCCCGGCCGCGCGAGCTGTTGACCGTCCGGCCGCGGACGATCCCGATGAACTCCTCGATCAGGTCGGTGGTCCGGTCCAGCTGCCAGGCCAGGGCGACCTGCGACTGGGGGGCGTCCGACACCGTCCGGAAGGTGAGGTCCCGGCGGTGGTGGAAGCGGGCGAGCGACTGCGGGACGAGCAGGACGCCGACCCCCGCCGCCACCAGTTCGATCGCGTCCGCGGTGGTGGCCGGGCGCTCGATCGCCGGGCGGCCGGGCAGCTCCGCCCAGCCCAGGGTGTCGTCCAGCGGGTGGAAGACCACTTCCTCGGCGAGGTCCGCGAGGGGCACCTCGTCGGCCGCCGCCAGCCAGTGGTCCTTCGGGAACACGACGACCGTGGCCTCGGTGTAGAGCGGGATCGCGCTGAGGCGGTCCCGGTCCACCGGGAGCCGGACCAGCCCCGCGTCGGCGGCGTCGGCCAGCAGCGTCGCCGCGCCCTCCTCCACCGGTACCGCGACCAGGGTGAGCGGGACGTCGGGCAGCCGCTCCTCCCAGACGCGCACCCACTTACCGGGCGTCACGCCCGGAACGTACACCAGTCGGAACGAGGGGTTCGCCTGCATCTCTGTCACGCTGCAAGGCTACCGACCGTGATCGGGGCCGCCACTCACTCGCTTACCCTAGTGACCATGACATCGCTCAAGTCGAAGACGACCCAGACCATGAAGCCGGCCACGGCCGCCAAGAAGCTGGGCATCTACCTCAACGCCGCCCCCGCCGAGTTCCAGGAGGGCGTGGTCTCCCGCGAGGAGCTCAACACCCTGCAGGCCGACCCGCCCGCGTGGCTCCAGGAGCTGCGGCGCAACGGCCCGCACCCCCGCCCGGTCGTCGCGGCCAAGCTCGGCGTCTCCGTCTCGGGCCTGGCCCGCGGCGGCGTCACCGAGGCGCTCACCACCGAGCAGATCGAGGCCCTGAAGACCGAGAACCCCACCTGGCTGGAGCGCGAGCGCACCGTCCAGGCCGACGTCCGCAAGGAGGCCGTGCGGATCAAGGAGAAGAACGAGCAGCAGGCCGCCGCGACGCCGCCCGCCAAGACCCGCTAATCCCGTCCGGGGCGGCGGCCTCCTCGCCTTCCGCCGCCCGGTCGCTCCCGCGCACCGCCCGCGTGCCGACGGCTCCGCGCCGACGGCCCGCCGCGGCCGACCGCTCCCGGCCGCCCCTCCGGTCCACCGCCCCGCCCGCGCGGGCAGCCGGGCACCTTCCGCCGCCCCCGGTCACGGCCCCGGCCTGCCGTGGTCGAGCAGCCGGCGCACCAGCCCGTCCAGGTCGAGGTACTCGTGCTCCCGGCCGGGCGGGACCAGGCGGTCGGTGCGCCCGAGGAAGACCCTGACCTCGGCGGCCCGGGCCCGGAGCACGACACTGCCCTCGTCCCCGCCGAGCGCGACCAGCACGGTGCCGGCGTCCTCGCCGGTGCCCGGGCGGACCGACACGTCGCCGATGCCCGCCTCCCGCGTGGTCCCCGCCGCCAGCAGCTCGCGCGCGAACATCCAGGTGATCGGCTCCGCCCGGTCGACGTGACTGTCCAGGTAGACCGCGTACGGCTCGGCCACGTCGTAGCGCAGGCGGGCCTTCACGCAGACGGTGAGGCCCGGACAGACGACCGCCCGCAGGTCGAGGTCCAGGGCCGTCGCCTCCGCGCCGGAGCGCTGCGGGGGGACGTGCGGTGTCTCCCGGCCGGTCATTCCGGTTCTCCGGCGGGACCGGTGGCACCGAGGGCCGGCGGGGCGAACCGGGGTGGCTGGACCAGCCGGTGCCACTCCTGGTCGACGTGGCCGGGCACCGTCCGCCCGTAGCCGATCCAGAGGGCGACGAGGTGCGTGAAGATCGGTGCCTGCTCATGAGGAATCGTTTCTTCGCCTGCGAGGGCGAAGGCCTGGAGGTCGTTTCTCATGCCTGGACAACGACGGGCCCCACCTGCGGTAACCCTCCGCCCCCGGCGCAGTCGCGCGGACCCGTCCGGCCCGGCCCCGCCGCGGCCGGATAGATTGCCGGGACCAGCCACCCCGCCGCCCCCGGGAGCCCCTCGTGCTCGACACCACGGACGCCGCCCTCGTACGGGAGCTCCAGCGCGACGGCCGCGTCAGCTACCAGCGGCTCGCCGAACTGCTGGAGATCTCCCGGGAGGCCGCGCGGGCCCGGGTGCAGCGGCTGCTGACCCGGGGCGAGGTGCGGATCGTCGGCATCGTGCCGCCCGCCGTCGCCGGGATCACCACCGTCGCCCACGCCTCCCTGGACGTGGCCGGCCCGGCCCGGCCGGTGGCCGTGGCGGCCGCCGGCCGGCGGGCGGCCAGCTTCGTCTCCTGCACCGCCGGGCGGCGGAGTGTGATCGCCGAGCTCCGGGTGGCCGACGACGCGGCGCTGGAGCGCGAGTTCGCCGCACTGCGGGCGGTGCCCGGGGTACGCGGCGTCGAGGTGTTCCGCTGCACCGAGCTGGTCCGGGACGCGTACGCGCCGTCCGGCCCGGACCTGCGGACCGGCGCGCTGCCCGCCCTGGACGGGACCGACCGGCGGCTGCTCGGACTCCTCCAGGCCGACGGGCGGGCCAGCTTCGCGGCGCTGGCGGACCGGATCGGCCTCTCCCAGCCGGCCACCCGGGCCCGGGTGCTGCGCCTGCTGGAGGTCGGCGCGGTGCACGTCACCGGCCTGGTGGAGTCGCGGGCGCTCGGCGTCCGGGAGGCCGCCGGGGTGGGGCTCGGGGTGCTCGGACCGGCACGCGAGGTCGCGGAGGCCGCCGCCGCGCTGCCCGGCGTCAACTACGTGGCCTCGGGCTACGGCCGCTTCGACCTCGTCTGCGGGCTGGACGCCCCGGACCGCCCGGCCCTGCTGCACGGTCTGGAGGCGCTCCGCGGACTGCCCGGCGTGACGCGCTCGGAGTCCTGGGTGCACCTCGACATCGTCAAGGAGTCCTACACCTACGATCTGCCCATCGGACCGGCATTCGACAGCGCTGAATGATGATCGGCAAATGATTCGCAGAATGAGGCCGATTCTCTGGGCGAAATGACAGCCGTGAGCCCTTGACGCTTTCTTTTCACCACCCTTTCAATGGTCGGACACCTTCCCCGTGAGAGAGTCCGGTCCCCCGATGGCCTCTTCCCCTCCCCCACAGACCGCCGACGGCCCCCGGCCCGCCGGTTCCCCGCAGCCCGCCGGCTCCCCCCGGCCCGCGGTCGAGGCGCTCCCCCGCTCCCTGGGCGTCTTCGGCGGGGTCCTGCTCACCCTGTCCTGCGTCACCCCGGCCTCGTCGCTCTTCATCGTGGTGCCCCCGCTGCTGATGTCGCAGGGCAGCGGCGCCGTGATCAGCCTGCTGATCGCCGCCGTGCTCTCGCTGGGCGTCGGCCTCTGCTACGCCGAACTCGGCACCCTGGTGCCCAGCGCCGGCGGCGAGTACTCGATCGTCGGCCAGGTGCTCGGGCGACTGGCCGGCTGGCTGGTCTTCATGATCTCGATCGTCTCGCTGCTGGTCATCCCGCCGATCATCGCGCTCGGCACCGCCGACTACCTCGGCTCGGTGCTCTCGCTGGACCCGGCGGTCGCCGGCGCCGCCGTGATGGCGCTGGCCGTCGCGGTCGGCGTGCTGGACATCAAGTCCAACGCGCTGATCACCGGCATCTTCCTCGGACTCGAAGTGCTCGCCGCCGGCATCGTCGCGGTGCTCGGCTTCACCCACGTCCACCAGCCGGTCTCCTCACTGGTGCACGCCGTCGTCCCTGACGGGCAGGGCGGCACCGGACCGTTCACCCTCGGACTGCTGGTGTCCGGGCTGGCCGTGGCGATGTTCACGTACAACGGCTTCGGCACCGCCGTCTACCTCTCGGAGGACCTGCGCGACCCGCGCCGCACGGTCGCCCGCACGGTGCTCTGGTCGCTGCTGGCCGGGGTCGTGGTGATCACCGTCCCGGTGGTGGCGATCTGCCTCGGGGTCGCGTCGCCCGACCAGTTGGCCGCCGGTGACCTGGTCGCCATCGTCGACTCCTGGGCCGGCAGCACGGTGGGCACCTTCGTCAGCCTCTGCATCGCCGCCGCGATCCTCAACGCCGTCATCGTCATGGTGATCCAGAACGGCCGGGTGCTGTACGCCTCCGCCCGCGACCGCACCTGGCCCGACCCGGTCAACCGGGCACTCGGCACCCTGCACCCGCGCTGGGGCTCGCCGTGGGTCGCCACCCTCGCGATCGGCGCGCCCGGCGCCGTGCTCGCCCTGACCGTGCCGATCGACGCGCTGCTCGGCTTCACCGGGGTCGTGGTCGCCGTCATCTACCTGCTGCTCGGCGTCGCCGCGCTGCTCGCCCGGCGCGGCCGGCACCGGGGCGCGCCCGCCTGGCGGATGCCGCTCTGGCCCGTGGCGCCCGTGCTCACCACCGTGGTGCTCGGCTACGCGCTCACCCAACAGGCCGGCCGGGACCTGCTGATCACCCTCGCCGTGCTGCTCGTCGGGGTCCTCTACTGGTTCCTCTACCTGCGCCCGCGCAGCGCGACCCACTGGGTGCTCAGCCTCCCGGCCGACCAGGCCGAGGCCCCGCGCGGCGCCGCCGCCGGCCTCTCGGCCACCGACTGCACCCCCGCTTCCGCTCCCGCCACCGCTCCGGAGTTCTCGTGAACCGCCCCGCCGACCTGATCGTCCACAACGCCCACGTCCACACCGTGGACGACCGCCGGCCGCGCGCCGAGGCGGTCGCCGTCCGCGACGGCCGGATCGTCCACGTCGGCGACGGCGACGACTGGCGGGCCCTGGCCGGGCCCGGCACCGAGGTCGTCGACGGCCGGGGGCGCCTGCTGGTGCCCGGCTTCGTCGACAGCCACAACCACGTCCGGCTCGGCTCCGACGCCGCCTGCGTCCAACTCGCCGGCGCCACCGACCTGCCCGAGATCGGCCGCCGGATCGGCCGGTGGCTGGAGCGGAACCCCGGCGCCGACTGGATCGAGGCCGAGGCCTTCGACTACACCGCCGTCCCCGGCGGCCGGATGCCCACCGCGGCCGACCTCGACCCCTACACCGGCGACCACCCGGCCCTGGTCCTCAGCTACGACGTGCACACCGCCTGGCTCAACACCGCCGCGCTGCGCCGCCTGGGCATCACCGCCGAGACCCGGGAACTCGCCTTCGGCACCGTCCGGAAGGATCCGGCGACCGGCGAGCCCACCGGGTTCCTCACCGACTTCGCGGTGCGCGGCCTCTCCCGCGACGGGCACCGCGCGCTGCGCGCCGCCGGGGTGCCGTGGGCCGACCCCGAGCGGCAGTACGGGCGGCTCACCGCCAGCCTCGACCTGGCCGCCCGCTACGGCATCACCACCGTCGTCGAACCGCAGAACTCGCTCGACGACCTCGCCCTCTTCGAGCGGGCCATCGCCGAGGGCCGGCTGCGCTCGCGCCTGGTCGCCGCGCTGTTCCACCCGCGCGGCACCACCGGGGCGGAGCTCGCCGAGTTCGCGGCGGCCGCCCGCCGCCACACCGGCGACCGCTTCCGGGTCGGCCCGCTGAAGCTGTACATCGACGACGTGGTCGAGCCGCACACCGCCGCGCTGCTGGAGCCCTACGCGGGCCACCACAGCCACCGGGGCGAGACCTTCTACCCCGCCGAGGAGTTCGCCGAGCTCCTGACCTCGCTCGACGCGGCCGGCTTCCAGGCCTTCGTGCACGCGACCGGGGACCGCGGCATCCGTACCGTGCTGGACGCCGTCGAGCACGCCCGCCGGGTCAACGGGCCGCGCGACGCCCGCCACCAGGTGGTCCACGTCGAGTGCCTCGACCCGGCCGACGTCTCCCGCTTCGCCGAGCTGGGCGTGGTCGCCTGCATGCAGCCCCGGCACTGCTCCCCCGACATCGCCGGCCCCGGCAAGGACTGGGCCGAGGCGGTGGGCGAGGGCCGCTGGTCCAAGGCCTGGCCGATGCGCAGCCTCCAGGAGGCCGGGGCGACGCTCGCCTTCTCCAGCGACTGGAACGTCGCCGAGATGGACCCGCTGGTCGGCCTCTACACCGCCGTCACCCGCCGGGGCCTGGCCGGCGGGGAACCGTGGATGGAGGGCGAGACCGTCTCGCTGGCCACCGCGCTGCGCGGCTACACCCTCGGCAGTGCCTACGCCAACTTCCTGGACGACCGCCTCGGCTCGCTCACCCCCGGCAAGCTCGCCGACCTCGTCCTGCTCTCCGAGGACCTGTTCGCCGTCGACCCGAAGGCGATCCCGGAGGCGCGCGTCGAGCTGAGCGTCGTCGGCGGGGAGGTCGTGCACCGGGCCTAGGGGGAGTTCGCGCCCGCCCCGGGCGGTGCCGGTCAGCGGCCGACCTCGCGGGCCCGGAAGTCCTCGACCGTCTCACGGCGGATCAGCAGGCGGGCCCGGCCGTCCCGGACGGCGGCGACGGCCGGGCGCCCGACCAGGTTGTAGCCGGAGGCCATCGAGAACTGGTAGGCGCCGGCCGCCGGGACGGCCAGCAGGTCCCCCGCCCGCAGGTCGGCCGGCAGGCCGGCGCCCCGCACCAGCACGTCGCCGGCCTCGCAGTGCCGCCCGACCACGTCCACGCGGGCCGCCGGGGCGTCGGAGCGCCGGCCGACCAGCCGCGCGGTGTACGGGGAGCCGTAGAGCGCGGGCCGCGGGTTGTCGCTCATGCCGCCGTCGACGGCGGCGAAGACCCGGCCGTCCGCGCCGTGCTTGACCGACAGCACCCGGTAGAGCGCCACCCCGGCCGGCCCGGCGACGGCCCGGCCGGGCTCGATCACCAGGCGCGGCACCGCGAGCCCGGCCCCGGCGCAGCGCTCGGCGAGCCGGCGCGGCACCCGGGCGGCGAAGTCGGCGAGGTCGAAGGCGTCGTCCCCCGGCAGGTAGCGGATGCCGTGGCCGCCGCCGAGGTCCAGTTCGGGCAGCTCGACGCCGTGCCGCTCGCGCAGCTCCGCCAGGAAGGCCACCACCGTGTCCAGGGCGGCGAGGTAGGGCTCGACCCCGGTGATCTGGGAGCCCAGGTGGCAGTGCAGGCCGACCAGGTCGAGGCCGGGCTGGGCCAGCACCCGGGCGATCGCGTCGGCCGCGTCCCCGCCCTCGATCGGGAGGCCGAACTTCTGGCCGCCGACGCCCGTGCGCACCGCCTCGTGGTGGCCGGCGGCGATGCCCGGAACCACCCGGACCAGCACCCGCTGCGGGGTGTCCGCGGCCACCAGGGCCGCCAGCCGGGCGATCTCCCCCGGTCCGTCGATGACGATGCGGCCGACCCTCAGCCGCCGGGCGAGCCGGAGCTCCTCCGGCGTCTTGGCGTTGCCGTGCAGCAGGATCCGCTGCGCCGGGAACCCGGCCGCGGCGGCCAGCGAGAGCTCCCCGGAGGAGCAGACGTCCAGGCCGAGGCCCTCCTCGCCGACCCAGTCGGCCATCGCGCCGCACAGGAAGGCCTTGGCCGCGTAGAGCACGTCGGCGTGCGGCAGGGCCTGCCGGTAGGCGCGGGCGCGGGCCCGCACCTCGTCCTCGTCCAGGACGTACAGCGGGGTGCCGAACCGGTCGGCGGCCTCGGCCAGGCCGACCCCGCCGACCAGCAGGTCCCCATCGGGGGCGGCGTGCGCCGAGGCCGGCCACGGGCCGCCGAGCGGCTCGGCGGCCCCCGCCGGTACGGGCGCCGCCGCCTCCGGCGCGGGGACGGCAGCGGGGACAGGGGCGGGAGCGGGGGCGGGGGCGGGGGCGGGAAGGACGGTCATGGCGGCGGCTCCTGCGGGCGGGGCGGGGCGGGCGGGGCGCCGGCGGTGTCCCGCCCGGCGCGGGCGGCGTCAGTCGAGGTACTGCAGGGCGATCCGGCAGTGCGCCGCCCGGCCGCGCCACTGCCGGACGGCCGCCCCGGACGGCTCGTCGCCCTCCCCGTCCGCCCCGGCCAGGACGTCGGGCGCGGGGGCGAGGCCGCGGCGGCGCGGCGGCACGGCGTCGCGTTCGACGACGGCGAGCGGGCGCCGCACGGCGGTGCCCGCGGTGGCGCCGGGGTGGCCGAAGAGGATCTGGGTGTCGCTCACGGTGGACGTTCCTTCCGAAGTACCGGCGGGCCGCCGGGGTGCGGGCCCGCAGCTCCAGTGGAGCCCCGTCCACCCCGGCCGGGGCCGGCCTTGACGCGGGGCGTACGCACAACAGGCCTTCCTTGACGGCACCTTGACGACCGCCGGCCCGAATGGTGGCTGCCCCTCCTGCTCCTGCTGCCTCCTCCTGCCGCCTCGCTCCCCCGACGGCGCGAGCCGTCCCGCCCGGTCCGGCGGGGCGGTCCGGCGGGGCGGTCGCGGACGCCCCGCCGGCGGTCGGACCGGGCCCGGACAGAATCGTGACCGTCCAGCGGACAAGATATGTCGGCAACCTGCATATACTTTTGCTCGGCAGGTGCGATATACATACGGGGTATGCAAAGCCGGTCCGGCCGGAGGCGCCCCGCCCCACCCGCCGAAGGCTTCCTGATGCCCTGTCTCAAAGGGGGACCCATGTTCGAAACCAGTCCGTCCAGGAACGGCGCCGCCCCGGTGCTGCACCTGGACAACGTCACCCGGGTGCACGGCCGCGGCGCGGCCGAGGTGCACGCGCTGCGCGGCGTGGACCTCAAGGTGCAGGCCGGCGAGTTCGTCGCCGTGATGGGCCCGTCCGGCTCCGGCAAGTCGACCCTGCTCACCCTCGCCGGCGGCCTGGACACCCCCACCACCGGCCAGGTCCTGGTCGAGGGCGTCGCACTCGGCGGCCTGAGCCGCAAGAAGCTCGCCGCGGCCCGGCGGCGCTCGATCGGCTACGTGTTCCAGGACTACAACCTGATCCCGGCCCTCACCGCCGCCGAGAACATCGCGCTGCCGCGCGAACTCGACGGCGTCTCCGGCCGGGTGACGCGCCGTGAGGCACTGGCCGCACTGGAGGAACTCGGCATCCCCGAGCTGGCCGGCCGCTACCCCGACGACATGTCCGGCGGCCAGCAGCAGCGCGTCGCCATCGCCCGCGCCCTGGTCGGCGAGCGCCGCCTCGTCCTCGCCGACGAGCCCACCGGCGCCCTCGACTCCGCCAACGGCGAAGCCGTCCTGGGCGTCCTGCGGGCCCGCTGCGACGCCGGCGCCGCCGCGATGATGGTCACCCACGAACCCCGGCACGCCAGCTGGGCCGACCGCGTCGTCTTCCTCCGCGACGGGCTGATCGTCGACGAGGGCTTCGGCCGCAGCGTCGAGGGCCTGCAGACCATGGCCGCCCGCCACGGGAACCGGATCGAGGCCACCGGATGAAGCTCGGACCGCTGAAGGTCGCGCTGCGGATCGCCCGCCGCGACGCCCTGCGCGCCAAGGGCCGCAGCGCCCTCGTCATCGCCATGATCTCGCTGCCCGTGCTCGGCGTGGCCGGCGCCGACATCGTCTACCGCAGCGGCCAGCTCGCCCCGGTGGAGCGGGTCGAACGGCTGGCCGGCGGGGCCGACGCGCTCGTCACCGCCTACGAGCTCGGCAGCACCGTCCAGCAGCGCCCGTTCGCCGAGGACGGCGCGCTCGCGATCGGCGTCCGGGCCAACCAGGGACCGACCCCGGAGCAGACCCGCAGCGCCGGCGCCGACCCGGCCGCGCTGCTGAAGGAGCTGCTGCCCGGCTCGACCCTGCTGCCGGCCGCCGCCGGTCTCAACGCCAGCGCCGGCTCGCCCAACGGCCTGGTCCGGACCGAGACCGCCGAGGCCGACCTCACCGATCCGGTCTGGAAGGGCCGGCTCGACCTGGTCGAGGGCCGCACCCCGAACGCCGC
Source organism: Kitasatospora sp. NPDC005751 (assembly GCF_040630835.1). Lineage (NCBI taxonomy): Bacteria > Bacillati > Actinomycetota > Actinomycetes > Kitasatosporales > Streptomycetaceae > Kitasatospora > Kitasatospora sp. NPDC005751. Next base: position 19,829 of record NZ_JBEXYC010000072.1, on the reverse strand, counting down.
GCACGAGGCGGCCGTCACCCGGGAGTTCCTCGCCGAGTCCGGCCTGCGCCTCGGTCAGACCACCACCCTCAAGGGGCTGGAGAAGACGCCGTTCACCCTGACCGGCGTCGTGGAGCACCCCGACGACCTCGCCAAGGTCGAGTTCGTCGGCCGCCCCGGCGAGGTCCTCGCCCCGCTGGCCGCGGCCGCGCCGGCCGCCGCCAAGCCCCCGACCGGGGCGGGCGACCGCTCGACCCCGGGCAAACCGGCCTGGCTGCTGAAGCTGCCCGCCGGGGCGACCCTCGACTGGGAGGGCGTCAAGAAGCTGAACCGGTACGGCTTCACCGCGACCTCCCGCGCGGTGGCGCTCGACCCGCCGTCCGAGTCCCAGATCACCTACCAGCGGCTGGAGTTCGGCTCCAGCAGCCCGCTGCGCTCCGACAAGACCGTGGTGGTCGGCACCGTCGCGGGCATGGCCCTGCTGGAGGTCGCCCTGCTCGCCGGGCCCGCCTTCGCCGTCGGCGCCCGGAGGTCGCGCCGGCAGCTCGCCCTGATCGGCGCGAGCGGCGGCGACCGCGGCCACATCGCCTCCGTCGTCCTCGGCTCGGGCCTGGTGCTCGGCGCGGTCGGCGCGGTCACCGGTGTGGTGCTCGGGACCGGCCTGGTGGCCCTGACCCGGTCGTGGATCGAGGAGACCGGTGGCAGCCGGTTCGGCCACTTCGGCGTCCAGGCGCCCGACCTGCTCGCCATCGCGGTCGTCGGCGTGGTCACCGCGCTGCTCGCGGCCGCGCTGCCCGCCCTCCAGGCCGCCCGGCAGAGCGTCACCGCCGGCCTCACCGGCCGTGACACCGTCAAGCCGCCGAGCCGCTGGACCACCGCCGCCGGCATCGTGCTCTTCGTCTCCGGCGCGGCCGTCGCGCTGCTCGCCGTCGGGACCAACGACGGCACCGGCCGGGGCATCCCGGTCTTCGCCGGCCTGGACAAGATGACCCTGATGGTGCTCGCGGGTTCGGCCACCGCCGAACTCGGCCTGCTCGCCCTCACCCCGGTACTGATCGCCCTCTGCGGCCGGCTCGCCCGGTTCCTGCCGCTCGGCGGCCGGCTCGCCCTGCGCGACTCGGCCCGCCACCGCGGCCGCACCGCCCCGGCCATCGCGGCCGTGATGGCCGCCGTCGCCGGCTCGGTGGCGATCGGCCTCTACACCGCGAGCAGCGACGTCATGGACGCCGCCTCCTACCGGCCGCACAGCCCGGTCAACTCCGTCTCGCTCGGCGTGCTCACCGACAGCCCGCTGCTCCCCCAGGTACGTGCGGCCATCGAGCAGGACCTGCCCGAGCTCGGGGAACGCGCCGATCTCGGCACCGCGGTCTACTCGTGGTGCGCGGAGTGCTCCAGCAACGTCACCGTCAAGGGCGGGGTCGGCTTCGGCTCCCGGGCCCTCGTCGTCGGCGACGCGACCGTCCTGCACAACGCCTTCGCCGTCCGCGACCCGGCCGCCGAGCAGGCGCTGGCCGCCGGCAAGGCCGTGGTCTTCGACCGCTCCCTGCTCAGCGGCGACAAGCTCGTGCTCCAGCTGACGGGTGGCTTCACCGCCCCGCCGCAGCCGGGTGCCGCCCCGGCGCAGGAGATCCGGGAGATCCCCGTCGACGCCGTCGTGGTCGAGAACCCGACCGCCGCCCGGTACGGGGCCGGCGTCATCGGCACCCGGACGATCACCGGACTGGGTCTCACGACGAAGCCCAGCGGCTCGGTCTGGCTGCCGTCCACCGCGCCGGACCGCAAGGCGACGCAGCGGGCCGCGGCCACCGCCGACCGCATCCTGCCGAGCGCCCTGCTCGACGTGGAGCGCGGGTTCGAGCCGAAGAGCGACGTACCGACCATCGCCCTCACCGGCTTCGCCGCCCTGGTCGTGCTCGGCGCCGCGTGCATCGCCACCGGCCTCGCCGCCGCCGACTCCCGGCGCGACCAGGCGACCCTCGCCGCGGTCGGCGCGCCGCCGGGGATCCGCCGGACCCTCTCCGGCATCCAGTGCGCGCTGATCGCCGTCCTGGGCGCGGCCCTCGGCACGATCAACGGCTTCGTCCCGGCGGTCGCCCTGCTGATGGCCCGTGACGTCGCCAACCAGGCGGGCAGCAGCACGATCGTGGTGCCCTGGGCGAACATCGGGCTCACCACCGTCGCCGTCCCGCTGTTCGCCGGACTGCTGGCCGTCCTGTTCACCCGCGCCGACGCGCCGCTCACCCGCCGGCTCGGCTGAGCCCGCACCGGCCCCCCGGGCGCCGTCCCCCCGCACCGTGCGGGGGGACGGCGCCCGTCCGCGCGTCCCGTCCCGCCCGGCGCCCCCGGCACCGTCGTACGCTGACGATCACCCTCTCCCGGCCTCCCGAAGGTGGCGTCTTGAACCGACCGACCGCACCCGTGACCGCCCGCACCGCGACCTCCGCCGACATCGACGCGATCGTCGCCACCCTGACCTCCGCGTTCTTCGACGACCCGCTCTGGGGCCCGGCGTTCCCCGACCGCGAGCGACGGGCGGCCCAGGCCTCCGCGATGTGGCGCCTGTTCGCCACCTCCGCCCTGCGCTACCCCTGGACCCTGGTGACGCCGAACGTGGAGTCCGCCGCGCTGTGGATCCCGCCCGGCGGCAACGACCTCAGCCCCGACGAGGAGGAGGGCCTGGAGGACTTCCTGGTCGGCATCACCGACCGGGCCACCGCCGACGGCCTGCTCGCGATCCTCGCGGACCTCGAAGCGGCCCACCCGAGAAGCGAACCGCACTTCTTCCTGAGCCTGCTGGCCACCCACGGCGACCACCGCGGCCACGGCCTCGGCATGGGCCTGCTCGCCGAGAACCTGGCCCGGATCGACGCCCTCGGCGCGGCCGCCTACCTGGAGTCCTGCAACCCCGCCAACAACGAGCGCTACGCCCGGGCGGGCTTCACCGAACTCGACCGGATCACCGTCCCGTCCGGCCACACCGTCTCCACCATGTGGCGCCCGGCCCGCCACTGAGCCGCCACCCGGCGCGGCGCCCACCCGCCCGCACCCGGCGCGGGCGGCGCCGTCGCCGGGACCGGGCCCGCCGGACGCCCGGACGGCCCTGCGCCCGGGCGCCGGCCCCGGGTTGACACCGCCTCCGGCCGGGCCCGCGCCTGTGGCCCCGGCGGCCCGGTGGTGGCAGAGTGGCGCCCATGTGCGGCCGATTCGTCTCCACCACCACGCCCCAGGACCTGCTCGGCCTGCTCGGGGTGACCGGCTGGAACCCGGCCGAGACCCTCGCGCCGAGCTGGAACGTCGCCCCCACGGACCCGGTGTGGACGGTGCTGGAACGGGTCGACCGCGAGACCGGCGAACTCGCCCGCCGGCTCCGCCCGGTGCGGTGGGGCCTGGTCCCCTCCTGGTCCAAGGACCCGGCCACGGGCGCCAGGCTGATCAACGCCCGGGCCGAGACGGTGCACGAGAAGCCCGCCTTCCGCTCCGCCTTCGCCAAGCGCCGCTGCGTCCTGCCCGCCGACGGCTACTACGAGTGGGTGCGGGTGCCCGCCGCCGAGGGCCGCAAGGCCTACAAGCAGCCCTACTACCTCCACCCCCGCGCCGGCGGCCCGCTGGTGATGGCCGGGCTGTACGAGTTCTGGCGGGACCGCTCGCTGCCCGAGGACGACCCGGCGGCCTGGCTCACCACCGCCACGATCATCACCACCGACGCCACCGACGCGGCCGGCCGCGTCCACGACCGGATGCCGCTCACCATCGGCCCGGCCGACCTGGACGCCTGGCTCGACCCGGAGCACGACGACCCGGTGGAGCTCCGGCGGCTCCTGCACACCCCGGCCGGGGACGAACTCGCGGTCCGGGCGGTCTCCACCACCGTCAACAGCGTCCGCAACAACGGCGCCGCCCTGCTGGACGCGGTACCGGACCCGGTGGGCCACGGCGACGGACCGGGCTGACGGAGCACCCGCCGGCGGGCCGCCGGTCCCGGGCCGGGGCGCGACGCCCGGGACATGGCCCGGGCGCGGCCGGACGGCGGCCGGGCGGAAGAGACGGCCGGTGCCCCAGGCGGCCGGGACACCGGGTGGCGGAGCTTGGATGACACGCCCGCCCCGACGGGCGACGTCATCCGTCCTCGCCACCCGATGGGGAACGCACATGTCCGCACAGTCCGCGCAGCTCACCCTCCACGACACCCGCCGCGCCCGCTGCCTGCCCGACCTGCTCGACCGGCAGGTGGCCGACCGGCCGGACGCCGTCGCCGTGACGGGCCGCGGCGCACACCTCAGCTTCCGGGACCTCCGCGCCGCCGCCGGCGGCCTGGGCGCCCACCTGCACCAGCTCGGCGTGGCGGCCGACGACTGCGTCGGCCTCTACGTCGACCCCTCGCCGGAGCTGATGGTGGGCGCCTGGGGCATCCTCTACGCCGGCGCCGCCTATCTGCCGCTGTCCCCGGAGTACCCCGAGGACCGGATCCGCTACATGATCGAGGACAGCCGGACCGGGGTGATCGTCACCCAGGAGCACCTGCGCACCCGGCTGGCCGGACTCGTCCCGCCGGGCACCCGGATCCTCGTCCCCGCCGGCTCCGACCCGGCGCACGGGACACCCGGCGCGGCCGGAGCCGACGGCGCGCCCCCGTTCCCGCACCAGAGCCGGGGCCCGGCGAGCCCCCGGCCGGAGTCGCTCGCCTACGTCATCTACACCTCCGGCAGTACCGGCCGCCCCAAGGGCGTGATGATCGAGCACCGGAGCATCGTGTCCCAGCTGCGCTGGCTGGTCGCCGGCGGCCACCTCGGGCCGGACGCCGCCGTGCTGCAGAAGACGCCGATGAGCTTCGACGCGGCGCAGTGGGAGATCCTGGCACCGGCCGGCGGCGCGCGGGTCGTGCTCGGCGCCCCCGGCGTCTACCGGGACCCGGAAGCCCTGATCGACACCGTCCGGGAGTACGGGGTGACCACGCTGCAGTGCGTGCCCACCCTGCTCCAGGCGCTGCTGGACACCGAGCGGCTGGGCGACTGCGGCACGCTGCGGCGGCTGTACTCGGGCGGCGAGGCGCTCTCGCGCCGGCTCGCCCGGGCGCTCACCGCCGAGCTGCCGCAGGCCGCGCTGGTCAACCTCTACGGGCCGACCGAGTGCACCATCAACGCGACCGCCCACCTCGTCGACCCCGCCACCGTGGGTGAGGACGCCGGGTCGGTGCCGATCGGCGTGCCGGTCGACCGCACCCACTGCTTCGTGCTCGACGGGAACCTGGCGCCGGTGGAGCCCGGCGCCACCGGCGAGCTCTACCTGAGCGGTGTCCAGCTCGCCCGCGGCTACCTGAACCGGCCCGACCTGACGGCGGAGCGCTTCGTCGCCTCGCCCCACCTCCCGGGCGAGCGGCTGTACCGGACGGGGGACCTCGCCCACGGGAACCCGGACGGCACGCTCCAGTGCGCCGGCCGGGTGGACAACCAGGTCAAGCTGCGGGGCTACCGGGTCGAGCTGGACGAGATCGCGCTCGCCGTCGAGGAGCACACCTGGGTCCGCCGGGCGGCGGCGATCGTCACCGACGACCCCCGGACGGGCCACCGGAACCTGGTGGCCTGCGTCGAACTGAACCCCAAGGAGGCGGCCCTGATGGACCAGGGCAGCCACGGCGGGCACCACCGGTCCAAGGCGAGCCGGCTCCAGGTCCGGGCGCAGCTGTCCGACCCCGGGGTGCGGGACGCCGCCGAACTGGCCGGCCGGCCGGTGGTGGCGCTGCCCGGCGGGCGGGAGAGCGAGCGGCAGCGGCGCGAGACCTTCGCCCGCAAGACCTACCGCTTCTACGAGGGCGGCCGGGTCACCCGCGACGACCTGCTGGCGCTGCTCGCACCGCCGGCCGCCCCGGCGGGCCCCGTCGCGCCGCGCAACGGCGAGCCGGACCTCGCCGAACTGGGCGTGATCCTGCGGTGGTTCGGCCAGTTCCACAGCGCGGAGCGGCTGCTGCCGAAGTACGCGTACGCCTCCCCGGGCGCGCTGTACGCCACCCAGCTGTACCTGGAGACCGGCGGGACCGGCGGCCTCGACGCCGGCGTGTACTACTACCACCCGGTCGAGCACACCCTGGTCCGGGTCGGCGAGGGTACCGGCGGCCCGGGCCTCACCGTCCACTTCCTCGGCAAGCGGCGCGCGATCGCGCCCGTCTACCGGAACAACATCCTGGAGGTGCTGGAGTTCGAGGCGGGTCACATGCTGGGCGTGTTCGAGGAGGTGCTGCCCGCCCACGGGCTGGCCGTCCGGCCGGTCGGCCTGCTGCCGTCCGTCCGGGCCGGGCTGGACGTGGCCGAGGAGGACCACTACCTCGGCACCTTCGCGATCGTGCCCGCCGACGGCCGGCCGGCGGCGGACCGCACCGAGTACTACGTCCAGGCCCACCCCGGTGGCGTCGAGGGCCTGGCCGCCGGCCAGTACCGCTGGACGGACGGCGGGTTGGCCCGGATCTCGGACGAGCTGGTGCGGTCGCGGGACGTGATCGCGATCAACCAGCAGGTGTACGAGCGGGCCGGCTTCGGCATCACCGCCGTCGGCCGGGCCGAGGAGCCGTGGCTGGAGTACCTCGGTCTCGGCACCGCCCTGCACCGGCTCCAGCGGGGCGGCCTCGCCCTCGGCCTCGGGTTCATGTCCTCCGGCTACAGCTCGAAGACCGGGCACCCGCTGCCGTCCGCCCGGCGGATCGACGCGGTGCTGGCCTCCTGCGGGATCGCGCCGGGCCCGTCGTACTTCTTCCTCGGCGGGAGGGTGAGCGAGGAGCAGATCCGCAGCGAGGGCATGATCGAGGACGCCGTCCACATGAAGGGTCCGGCCGAGATCGTCCGGGACGAACTGGCCGCCGTCCTGCCCGACTACATGCTCCCCAACCGGGTGCTCGTCCTGGACGAGCTGCCGCTGACCGCCAACGGCAAGGTCGACGCGAAGGCGCTGGCCGCCGGTGCGGCGGTCCGGACGGCGGACGCGGGCGGGCCGAAGGTCGCGCCGTCGACGCCGACCGAGCACCGGCTCGCGGCCGCCTGGGGCGGGGCGCTGAGGTACCAGGAGGTCTCGGTGCGGGACGACTTCTTCGCCGCCGGCGGCAACTCGCTGATCGCCGTGGCGCTGATCAACCGGCTGAACCGGGAGTTCGGCACCCGGCTGCCGCTGCAGGTCCTCTTCGAGAGCCCGAGGCTGGCCGACCTGGCCGCCCGGATCGACGAGGACACCGGTGAGCCCGGCTCGCGGCTGGTGCCGCTGCACCGCGCGGGCACCGGCGACCCGGTGTTCTGCTGGCCGGGGCTCGGCGGCTACCCGATGAACCTGCGGCTGCTCGGGAGCACCGTGGGCCGCCCGTTCTACGGCATCCAGGCGCACGGCATCAACGCCGGTGAGACGCCGTACCCGACGATCCGGGAGATGGCCGCGGCCGACCTCGCCGAGATCCGCCGGGTGCGGCCGGAGGGCCCCTACACCCTGTGGGGCTACTCCTTCGGCGCCCGGGTCGCCTTCGAGACGGCCTGGCAGCTGGAGCAGGCCGGCGAGCGGGTCGCGGACCTGCTGCTGATCTGCCCCGGCAATCCGGAGCTGCGGCGCGGCGGCGGCGAGCGGCACGGACGCGAGGCCTCGTACCGCGACCCGGCCTACGTGGCGATCCTCTACTCGGTGTTCGCCGGCTCGGTCCGCGGGCCCGACCTGGAGGCCTGCCTGGCCGAGGCGCACGACGAGGACGGCTTCACGGCCTTCGTGCACCGCCTGCTGCCGGAGCTGGGCGAGGAGTTGATCCGCCGGATCGCCCGGATCGTCGGGGAGACCTACGAGTTCGACTACAGCTTCGGCGAACTCGCGCAGCGGCGGCTGGACGCGCCGGTGACCATCGTCAAGGCCGCCGGTGACGACTACTCCTTCATCGAGGGGAGTTCGGGGTACTCGGCCGCGCCGCCGGTCGTCGTCGAACTGAGCGGCGACCACTACGGCGTGCTCAGGGAGCGGGGCGTCGGCGAACTGGTCGCCGCGATCCGGGCCCGGCCGGCCGGCTGAGCGGTCGGCCCTCCCGTTCCGGCGGAGCGGGAGGGCCGCCGGCGGACCGGCGCCGCCGGGTGATCACCCGCCCGGCGGCGCCGCCGTGCCGGACCGTCCCGCCGGCCGCCCCCTCTTCACCGATTGACGATGACATGCCATTGTCGGGGGCGCCGCCCGGACCGCCCGTCCGGGCCGAGGAGAGGAAGACCCTTGGCCGTACCCCCGCTGATCCGCCGCGGGCCGAGGCCCGGCGGCCCGGCCCGCCGGGCCGCCCGCCTGCTCGGCGCCGTCGTCCTCGCCCTCACCGGCGCGCTGACCGCCGCCGGCCCCGCGCACGCCGACTTCGGCACCGACTACCACGACCCGCTCACCGCCGCGAAGCCGCTCACCCGGCCGGACACCCGCGCCTGCACCGTCGAGGCGATGCACGACCAGCCGTTCCGGGACGGCTACGGCAACCCGCCCGACACCCCGTACACCGCCACCGTCACCCCGCCCGCCGCCTGCGCCGGACCCTGGTCGGCGGTCGTGCTGACCCTGCACGGGCAGGTCGCCGGGCGGCAGTTCGACCGGCTGTTCACCGTCCGGATCGGCGGCGTGGAGGTCCTGCTCTCCTCCACCCCCGAGCCCTCCGCCGACGGCATCGGATGGACGGTCGAACGGGACGTCACCCGGTACGCGCCACTGTTCGCCGGCGGCCCGCAGCCGTTCGCCTTCGACCTCGCCAACGTCACCGACGCCACCTACACCGGCGTCTTCCGGATCACCGCCGAGCTCACCTTCTACACCACCTCCGCCCGGTGGCCCGCCGCCCGCACCGCCGACCGGCTGCTCACCACCGGGCCGTTCGGGCTCACCCAGGCCGCCCCGGCCGCCACCCGCGACCTCGCCTTCCCGCCGAACCTGGAACGCCTGACCGCCGAGGTGTACGCCCGGGGCGGCGGCGCCTGCGAGGAGTTCGCGTACGCCTCCGCGCCCGACGCGTTCGTCGGCGCGAACCCCGGGCTGGGCGCCTGCGGCAAGGGCCCGTTCCGCGAGCTGCGGCTGACCGTGGACGGCCGGGTGGCCGGCGCGGTCTGGCCGTACCCCGTGATCTACACCGGCGGCTGGGACCCGCTGCTCTGGCGGCCCACCCCCGGCATCTTCGCCTTCGACCTGCCCGCCTACCGGCTCGACCTCACCCCATACGTCGGCCTGTTGCTGGACGGCCGCCCGCACGCCGTCGGCATCACCGTCAACGCGGCCGAGGCCCAGGGCAACGACGCCTGGACGGGCCAGGTCAACCTGTTCGCCGAGGTCGACCACGGCGCCGCCCGCACCACCGGGGCGCTCACCGACCACGCGGTCGCCCCGGAGGCCGCCGTCTCCACCGCGCTGACCGACCACGGCGGCGGCAGCGGCGACTGGTCCGTCACCGCGGGCCGGCACGACCGGGCCCGCGGCTGGGTACAGACCTCGCACGGCCGGGTCACCACCGAGGTCCGCGACACCCTCGTCTTCGGCTCCACCCAGGGGTTCCGGGACAGCGGCAACGACCTGACGCTGCGCAACCGCACCGACCTGACCCGCACCACCAGCACCTGGGGCGACGGGCCGCGGCGCACCACCACCGTGCACGAGGGAGAGCCGCTGGACGTCGACTACCGCGTCACCCACGACACGGCCGGCGCGAGCGACCAGGTCACCACCATGAACCTCGGCTACCACCGGGACACCACCGGCACCGTCGGCGGCCGGACCACCGAGCGTTCCGGCGTCGACCACACCCTGCGCCCGACCGCCCACCGGCACGACGGCGACAGCACCGTCCGCACCGGCGGCTCCGTCGAGGACTACCGCAGCACCGGGCCCGACGGCCCGTACCACCGCTCCCTCACCACCGTGGACGGCTGGCCGACCGACCGGGGGTGAATCCGGCGCCGGGTCGCACCGCTCCGGCCGCACCGGGCGGAGCGGTGCGACCCGGCGGGCGCCTCGCAGGCCCCGGCGGGCCGCCTGCAGGCCCCGGCGGGAACTCCATCACCCGCCCGGTGCGCGGGAATTCGCTGGTGCGGGCAGCACCGACCCTGATAGCAATGTGACATGCTACACAACTCCAAAGTCGCCCTCCGGGCCAGACACGACGCCGACGTCCCCGTCCTGCAGGCCGAGCTGTACGACGACGTCGCCACCCGCTCCCGGGCCGACTCCCGGCCCTGGCAGCCCGTTTCCCCGGGCGCCGCCGGGTCCCCGTACGCGGTCGCCGCCCCCTCGGACGAGGCCGCCTGCTTCTCCGTCACCACCCTCCCCTCGGGCGACCTCGCCGGCGAGGCCCTCCTCTGGGGCATCGACACCCACAACCGCACCGCCCATCTCGGCCTCGCCCTGCGCCCCGCCCTCCGCGGCCGGGGCCTGGCCCGCGAGGTCGTCGCGCTGCTGTGCCACTACGGCTTCACCGTCCGCGGCCTGCACCGCCTCCAGATCGACACCCTCGCCGAGAACCTGCCGATGATCGCCGCCGCGACCCGCGCCGGCTTCACCCTCGAAGGCACCCTGCGCCGCTCCGCCTGGGCCTACGGCGCCCACCGCGACGAGGTCGTGCTCGGCCTGCTCGCCGAGGAGTGGACCACCCCGGCCGACCTGGCCTCCGACCGGGTCTGACCCGCCCCCGAGGCCCGGATGCGGCCCGGGGCAGAGCTGCGATGGTTCCAGCCTGGGCCGCATCCGGCCGGGCGGACGGCGGCCGGCAGCGCGCTGGAGGAGTCGACGATGGACCTGCACCTGTCGGGCGAGGCCGCCGTGGTGACCGGGGCGGGCAAAGGCATCGGCCTCGCCGTCACCCGGGTCCTCGCCGCCGAGGGCGTCAGCGTGCCGGCCGCCTCCCGGACCGTGACCGAGGACCTCACCGCGCTCGGCCGCACGACCGACGTCCTTCCGCTCCACATGGACCTCACCACCGCGGACGGACCGGAGCGGACGGCGGGCCGGGGGCCGGACCGCCGCCCACCCCGGCACGGTGTCAGCCGCCCAGTTCGGCGCGGACCAGCCTGGCCGCCTCGACCAGGTGCTCCAGCGAGGCCCGGGTCTCCGTCCAACCGCGGGTCTTCAGGCCGCAGTCGGGGTTGACCCAGAGCCGCTCGGCCGGGATCGCGGCCAGCCCGGCGCGGAGCAGCGAGGCCACCTCCTCGGTGCTCGGCACCCGGGGCGAGTGGATGTCGTAGACGCCGGGGCCGACCTCGCGCGGGTAGCCTGCCCCGGCCAGCTCGTGGGCGACCTCCATGTGCGAGCGGGCCGCCTCCAGGGAGATCACGTCGGCGTCGAGCTGGTCGATGGCGGTCATGATCGCGCCGAACTCGGCGTAGCACATGTGGGTGTGGATCTGGGTGTCGGCGCGGACCCCGGAGGTGGAGAGCCGGAAGGACTCGGTGGCCCACTCCAGGTAGGCCGCCCGGTCGGCGGACCGCAGCGGCAGGGTCTCGCGCAGCGCCGGCTCGTCGACCTGGATGACGGCGGCGCCGGCGGCCTCCAGGTCGGTGACCTCGTCGCGCAGGGCGAGCGCGACCTGCCGGGCGGTGTCGCCGGTCGGCTGGTCGTCCCGGACGAAGGACCAGGCGAGCATGGTCACCGGTCCGGTGAGCATGCCCTTGACCGGACGGTCCGTCAGATCGGCCGCGTAGCGGTACCAGTCCACGGTCATCGGGTGCGGGCGGGAGATGTCCCCGGCCAGCACCGGCGGCCGGACGTAGCGGGTGCCGTAGGACTGCACCCAGCCGTGCCGGGTGGCCAGGTAGCCGGTCAGCTGCTCGGCGAAGTACTGCACCATGTCGTTGCGTTCGGGCTCGCCGTGGACGAGCACGTCGAGGCCGGCCTTCTCCTGGTAGCCGATCACCTCGCGGACCTCGGCCCGCATCCGGTCCCGGTAGGTGCCGTCGTCGATGCGGCCGGCGCGCAGGTCGGCGCGGGCGGTGCGCAGGTCGGTGGTCTGCGGGAAGGAGCCGATGGTGGTGGTCGGCAGCAGCGGCAGGCCGAGCCGGGCCCGCTGCGCCTCGGCGCGCTCGGGGTAGGCCGGGGCGCGGCGGGCGTCCTCGGGGGCGGTGGCGGCGACCCGGGCCCGGACGGCCGGGTCGCGGGTCAGCGCCGAGCCGGCACGGGAGGCCAGGTCGGCCCGGTTGGCGGCCAGTTGGGCCGCGATGGTGTCGGTGCCGTGGGCCAGGCCGCGGGCCAGGGTGGCGACCTCGGTGGTCTTCTGACGGGCGAAGGCGAGCCAGCGGGCGACCTGCGGGTCGAGGTCGCGCTCGAGGTCGGCGTCGAGCGGGACGTGCAGCAGCGAGCAGGACGGTGCGACGTCGACCCGGTCCGCCAGACCGAGCAGCGTGCCGAGGGTGGCGAGGGACTTCTCCAGGTTGTTGATCCAGATGTTGCGGCCGTCCACCACGCCCGCGACCAGGCGCTTGCCGGGCACTCCGCCGACGGCGGCGAGGTCGTCGAGGTTGGCGGCGCCGGGGCCGGTGAAGTCCAGGCCGATGCCCTCGATCGGGGCCTTGGCCAGGACGGGCAGGGCCTCGCCGAGCCGGTCGAAGTAGCTGGTGACCAGCAGTTGCGGGCGGTCGGTGAGCGCACCGAGCTCGCGGTAGACGCGGGTGGCGGCGTTCAGTTCGGCCGGGGTGCGGTCCTGGACGAGCGCGGGCTCGTCCAGCTGGACCCAGTCGGCGCCGGCGGCCCGCAGGTCGGCGAGGAGTTCCGCGTAGACGGGCAGCAGCCGGTCCAGCAGGGTGACCGGCCGGAAGTCGGCGGCCACGCCGGGGGCGGGCTTGGCGAGCAGCAGGTAGGTCAGCGGTCCGACCAGCACGGGCCGGGGGCGGTGGCCGAGGCCGAGCGCCTCACGCAGTTCGGAGACCGGCTTGGCGGAGTTCGCGGCGAAGACCGTGTCCGGACCCAACTCCGGTACGAGGTAGTGGTAGTTGGTGTCGAACCACTTGGTCATCTCCAGCGGTGCGACATCCTGGGTGCCGCGCGCCATGGCGAAGTAGCCGTCCAGCGGGTCGGTGTCGACGGCGGCGCGGTGGCGGGCCGGGATCGCGCCGACCGCGACCGTGGTGTCCAGGACGTGGTCGTAGAGCGAGAAGTCGCCGGTGGGGATTTCGGCGATGCCCGCGTCCGCCAGCTGCCGCCAGTTGGCGCGGCGCAGGATGGCGGCGGTGGCGTGCAGGGCGGCGGCGTCGACGCGGCCCGCCCAGTACCCCTCGACGGCCTTCTTCAGCTCCCGGTCGGCGCCCTGCCTCGGGTAGCCGTACACGGTGGCCTGCGGGGTGGTGGAACTCGGTGACACGGAACTCTCCTTCGCGAGTCGCGCTGCGATCCCGGGAGAGCACGACGGCGTGGAGGTACGGCAGTGGGGGCACGGCACCGGGGTGGGCCCGCCCGCTCCGCCGACCCGCCCTCGAGGTCACCGAGATCACCGCGTGCGGGGTGCACGCGGGCAGTGGCAGGTCTTCGGACTCGCGGGCACGTCCGCCTGGCTCCCAGGCCGGACACCTACTGGCCGTCGCTTCCCGGGCCCGGCTGGGCCCAGTGCATGTGACGGCGGTCGTTCCCACTCACCGCTGCGGGGCAGTCCCGGATTCCCACCGGGTTCCCTCTTGCGACGCCGTGGCTGGAGGACACGGCGAACCGACTGCACCACCCACCCTAGGCCCATCACCGACGGCGCGTCAGTGATTGTCCGGATCGCGGATGGCGGCGTGGGACGGCTCCGGCGGTCCGCACCGCCCGAGCACCCCGGCAACCCGAGCAGTCCCGCGGACCACGACGGGAGGAGTGGACGCCTCTCCGCCGCCGGGTACTCGGGCTCACCGCCGACCCCCGAGAGGCCGGGTCGACGGCGCGTGCATGACGTCACAGCGCCGCCGGGCCGGTCCTCCGCGGCCCACCCGGCGGTTCGCCCGGGACCGGCCGCGCCCGGCGGACGGGCAGCCGCACGGCACAATCACTGTCATGCGGCACATCTTCCTCATCGGCATCGGGGCGGGCGATCCCGACCACCTCACCCTGCAGGCGGTCAAGGCCCTCGCCCGCACCGACGTCTTCTTCATCCTCGACAAGAACGAGGAACGGCAGGACCTCATCCGGCTGCGCCGGCAGCTGCTGACCGAGCACGGCCGCCCGGGCCACCGCGTCATCGAGGTCGCGGACGCCGAGCGGGACCGCGCCACCCCGGCGTACACCGCGGCCGTGGACGACTGGCGCACCCGCCGGGCCGACCTGGTCGAGCGGCTGGTCGCCGAACACCTCGGCCCGGAGGAGACCGGCGCGTTCCTGGTCTGGGGCGACCCGAGCCTCTACGACAGCGTCATCGCCGTGATCGACGAGGTCCTGGCCCGCGGCGGCGCCACCTTCGGGTACGAGGTGGTCCCGGGCATCAGCAGCGTCTCGGCGCTCGCCGCCCGGCACCGCACCACCCTGACCCGGGTCGGCCGCCCGCTGCAGATCACCACCGGCCGCCGTCTCGCCGAGGGCTTCCCCGAGCAGGTGGACGACGTGGTGGTGATGCTGGACGGGCGGGCCGCGTTCACCGGGATCGACCCCGAGGGGCTGGAGATCTTCTACGGCGCCTACCTGGGCACACCGGACGAGATCCTCGTCGCCGGCCCCCTCGCCGAAACCGCCCCCCGGATCCGCGCGCTCCGCGACGAGGCCCGCGAACGCAAGGGCTGGATCATGGACACCTACCTCCTCCGCCGCTCCGGGAGCTGACGGCTTCCGGCCGAGCCGGAGGCCGGCGACGGTGACCGCGCCGACGCAGATCCTCGCGACCGGACTGAAGCGGCGCCACGTCTCGGCCCGGAGCAGGCCGGCCCCGTCGCCGAGGCGGCCGGGGTGACCGGGGCGGCCGGGGTGACCGATCAGTAGCGCGCGGCGCCCGTTTCACCTGGTGAGGCGGGACGGCTACGAACCGGCCGGGGCCCCGCCGTCGTCCCGGTCGGCCACGTCCTCGGACCGCTCGCCGGCCACCCCGGGCGCCCCGGCTGCCCCGCCGGCGCCCTCGCGCTCGACGGCCCACTCCGTACGGCGTTCGCGGGTCAGGACCCAGTCGGCGGCCCGGCGCGGAGCCGAACCCGCCGAGCCGCTACGGGCGGCGGCGGCGCACACCCGCCGCAGCAGGGAGTTCAACTGGGTGCGCTCACCGCGCGTCAGGGACACCAGCAGGTCGTCCTGCACGGCCGACTCGTCGCTGTGCAGGATCTCCAGCGCGAGCTGCCCCGAGGAGGTGAGCGTCAGCACCTCGTGCCGACCGCCGACCTGGACGAACAGGGACTGCACCAGGCCCGCCGCGACGAGATCGTCGAGGGTCTGCGCGGTGTCGACCGCACCCCCGTCGATCCCGGCGACCAGATCGGGCCGGGCGTGCGGGCCCAGCCGGGCCAGCGTGGAGAGGACGGACAGGTGCGCCGGGCTCATCCCCCGGAACTCCAGGCGCGCCGCGAGCAGGGCGTCCGCCGCCCGGCCGGCCGCCGACAGGAGGTGGACGGTCTGCTCGAAGGGACTCGACGATCCCTTCCCCCTGTCGTACACGTCGCATCCAATCGCTGGTGGAGGGCTGCACCACCTCCGGCGGGGGTCACGGGACCACCGACGCCACGCCACGCTGCCGAACGCCGATCACCGAAGGGCCGCGAAACCCGCTCGCGCGCCGCGCCGGGCACGGCGCCGCATCGCGCCGCACGGCGCACCGAGGCCAACGATAGCCGCGCCGCGCCGATCGGTCTACATCGATGTCGTCCGCGACACCCACTCCCCCGCCGCCGGCGGCCGGCGCCGACAACGGCCCCGTCACCGGCCCGACACGGCCCGCGCGGCGTACTCCACGTACTCGTGCAGCCCGTACGCCAGCACCGGGACCAGCACCGACACCGCCACCACCGCCACCAGCCAGGCCACGCCCACCCGCATCGCGCGACCGCGCGGCAGGACCGGCACCGACCCCAGTAGCGCCTCGACCCGCCGCGGCACCGGACCGGCGCCCACCGACAGCAGCGGGTTCCGGCTCCCGCCCGCCCGGGTGGCGGCGGACCCGGCCAGCGCCGCCCGCGCGATCGCCGTCGCCGCCAGCCGGCGGTCCCCCACCGACCCGGCCGCGGCCTCGTCGGCCCACCGTTCCAGGTGGAAGCCCAGCGCCTCCCGCAGGCCCCGCAGCGCCGGGTGCACCGCCGCCGCGAGGTCCGTGACGACGGACAGCACGTGGTGGCGCCCCGCCAGGTGGGCCCGCTCGTGCGCGAGCAGCACCTCGCGCTCCGCCGGACCGAGTTCGCGCACCATGCCCGAAGTCACCACGACGCGCCCGGGGCGCCCGCGGAAGCCGGGCAGGGCGAAGGCCTCCGCGTCGCCGCCCGGCACCACCAGCACGTCGCCGTCGGCCACCCCGTCACCGGTGGACGCCCAGGCCTTCGCGAGCAGCGCGCGATGGGCGAGCCAGCGGCGCGCCAGCAGCACGGCCTGGACCGCCAGCACCACCCCGGCCGCACCGGAGACCGGCACGACGGCCGGCCACCGCTCCAGCACGCGCGCCGGCGGGACCCGCTCCATCGAGGCGAGGAACGGCACGTGGAACAGCGCGACCAGCGCCGCCGCGGTGCCGCCCGCCAGCAGTACGGCCGCACCCGTCAGCGCCACGGACGCCTCGCGCGGCGGCAGGAGCGCGGCCAGCCGGCGGGCGGCGGGCGCCGCGCCCCACGGAGCCAGCAGCGTCAGCGCGACCAGGGCGAGGGCCAGGGTCATGCGCGGCCCTCTCCGTCCGGGGCCTCCAGCAGGAGGCGCCGCAGCACCTCCTCGTCCCCCTCGGACAGCGACGACACGAACCGCTTCAGCACCAGCTCACGGTGCGGGTCGCTCTCCAGTTCACGGCGCATCCGCCCGGCCACCAGACCGGCGGCGTCGGCGACCGGCGCGTACGCGAAGCCCCGCCCCGGGCGGCTGCGCTGCAGCGTCCCGTTCTCGTGCAGCCGGCCCAGCACCGTCGCCACCGTCGTCCGGGCCAGCCCCCGGTCGAGCGCCTCGTTGACCTCCTGCGCCGTCAGCGGCCGCTCGGCCGCCCACAGCACGGCCAGCACGTCCGCGACCAGCTCGCCGTGCGGCCGCCTCGTGTCCCGACTGTCGTCCACCATGTCTCCCGTCCACGGCCGCGCCGCCGGGCAGACGTACAGCGAACCCGGCGACGCCTGCGCCCTCACCACGGCCGACTACATGGTCGTAGACGATCCGGTCGGATGTTCGTAAGGTATGCCTCACCCAACTGTACTGGCCCCACCGGCCGGGCAGACTGGCCGCAGGAGCGCCGCCCTGGGGCTTCGCCATGGTGGCCGGGAGAGTCGGGAGTTCAGGTGTGAGCGCACATCGCGAGCCGTTCCTCTACATCGTCGTCTGCGCGTCGGGCATCGCCGGCGGGGTGGACGAGCTGATCACCGCCGCCCGGGCCGAGGGCTGGGGAGTCGGCGTGATCGCCACCCCGAACGGACTCGGGTTCATCGACCGGACGGCCGTCGAAGCCCGGACCGGCTACCCGATCCGCTCCGCCTGGCGCACGCCGGGCGACCCCCGGCCGCTGCCCCCGGCGGACGCCATCGCGGTGGCGCCCGCCACGTTCAACACCATCAACAAGTGGGCCGCCGGCATCTCCGACACCCTCGCCCTCGGCATCCTCTGCGAGGCGTACGGCCTGGGCATCCCGGTGGCCGTCCAGCCCTACCTCAACGCCGCCCAGGCCGCCCACCCCGCCTACGCGGAGAGCCTGACCCGACTCCGGTCGATGGGCGTCCTGATCGGTGACTCCACCCCCCACCAGCCCAAGGCCGAGGGGGCCGGCGCCGCGTACGACTGGACCCGGGTGCTCGACCTGCTCCGCCCGGTGATCGCTGCGGCGGGCCGGGAGTAACGGCCCGCCGCCACCGTCACCGTCACCGGGGGGTCTTCCGGAAGGCGTCCGGGGTGCGGGCGGTCCACGGCCGGGAGTGCGTGCGCGGGAACGGGTCGAGGATGCGGGAGAAGTGGGCGGGATCCTGGGCGGTGCCGCTGCACCGCTCCGAGAGGGTGCCCGCCACCGCGCAGGGCCGGTCCCGCCCGACCGACCAGAAGGCGAGCAGCCGGATGCCCTTCTCGGCCGCGAACCTCGCCAGGCGGGCGGCGTCCTCGGTGGAGAAGACCTCGTTGACGGCGTCGTTGACCCCGATCATCGGGGTGTTGCCCTGCATCGCCCACAGCTGCTCGGGGCTCTTCTCCGGCCAGAGCCGCCCGAGTTGCTCGTGCAGTCCGGTCGCGGCCCCGATCGCGGCGGCGCCCATGTCGAGGTCGGGCCCGTAGTCCATCGTCATGACGTTGACCACGTCCACGTCCAGTCCGTGCTGCCGCGCGTTGGTCAGCAGCCACACCCCGTTGTCGGACAGACCCCAGGGGTTGACCGGCAGGGTGTAGTCCACGTCGAGCGGGCGGCCGAGCAGGCGGTACTCCTGCTGCAGTTCGGCGAGCGCCTGGTTGCGGCGGTCGTCGGACTGCTGGTCGTCCAGCGCCGCGCCCTCGATGTCGAGGTCGATCCTGGTGACGCCCAGGGTGTTCACCACGCGCCGGTAGGCGGCCTTCAGGGCGCTCACCGTGTCGCAGGCCTGGGCGAGTTCACGCCCGCCGGCCCCGCCGAAGGAGATGATCGCGTCGCCGCCCGCCGTCCGCAGACCCCGCAGGGCCGACAGCCACTCCGGGTCGTCGACGGGGATGGTGCCGTCGAAGGCGCCGTTGCACCCGCCGTCGCTGACGACGAAGGCGAGGGTGAAGTAGCTCAGACCGGTGTTCCTGCGGACCTCGGCGAGTGCGTCGGGCGAGTTCCAGGTCTCCAGGTAGGGGGCGGTGAAGTGGGCCGGGAACCCGGGGCGGTGGTGGATCGGCGGCCGCACCGGGCCCGTGGAGCCGCGGGAGACGGCGCTCGCGGGCACGACACCGAGCGGCACGGGAGCCGGGGGCGGGGGGCCGGCAGCCGTGGCATCCGGGGGCGTGGCACCGGGCGGCGCAGCTCCGACGGCGGGGGTAGCGACAGGGTGACCGCCGACCGCCGGGGTACCGAGAGGCAGGGAGCCGACGGCGAGGCCCGGCATGGCGGTCGCATGGGCCGGTGCGACGAGCAGCAGAGCCGCGCCCAGGGCCAGCGGGGGGAGGAACGAACTCGGACGGAAGGGACTGGGCAAGGTGCTGCTCTCTCTTCTGATCCTGGATCGGTGGTCCCCGAGGCTGCCGAGGAGGCCGCCCGGCTCAGAGCCGGACGCCGGAGCGGGTGTCGTGCGGGGGGGCGGAGGTGGCGGGCGAGACCCTCGGTCCTCGCGGGCGGGACCGTGGACGGCCCCACCCGGGCGGACGCAGGGCGCCGGGGCCGACGGGCGTCAGTCCCGGGTGGCCGGGAACGCCACCCCGAGCCTGTCCCCCACCCCGCTGGAGCTCCCGACGAAGCACCCGCCGGCCGGCATCAGCGAGCCGCACAGCACGGCGGCGAACTTCTTGGCGTGCGGGAAACGCGACACGGGGGTGCTCCCTCGACAGCGTGAGGCGGGCGGTACGGCCTCGATTGCGTCGATTCGTTCCCTTGCGAAGAGTCGGCGGGGGTCGGCCGCCGCGAAATTCACCTGATGGGACGTCACGACCGCCGGCCTGATGACCGGGCTGCGGGCGGTTCAGAGGCTGCGGGCGGTTCAGAGGCTGCGGGCGGTGATGTCGCCGTGGGAGGTGGTGGCGCGGATGGTGAGTGCGGCGTCGGTGCCGGTGGTGTTCTGGAGGGTGTTGTGGATCCGGCCGTGGGCGGTGCCGGCGTCGAGGGTCGCGCAGACGCCGCG
>NZ_JBEXYC010000071.1:0-34122 GCF_040630835.1 Kitasatospora sp. NPDC005751 | reverse complement strand
GCCTACTGGGTGGACCACGTGTCCCGCACGGTCCGCTTCGCGGACGCGGTCGAGGCGGCGGGTGTGGGCGCCTGGGTCGAACTCGGCCCGGACGGTGTGCTCTCCGCCCTCGTCGAGGCTGCCGCGCCCGCGCTGCGCGGGGACCGGTCGGAGGGCCGCCAGGCGGTGACGGCTCTCGGGCATGCCTTCGTCCACGGTACGGACGTCGACTGGCCGGCGCTGTTCGCGGGGCATGACCCGCGTCTGGTCGAGCTGCCGACGTACGCCTTCCAGCGCGACCGCTACTGGCTGGAGCCGGCGGCCGGGGGCGATGTGTCCTCGGCGGGGCTGTCCGACACCGGGCACCCGCTGCTCGCCGCCTCGGTCGAACTCCCGGACGGCGGAGCGCTGCTGACCGGGCGGATCTCCCTCGCCACCCACCCCTGGTTGGCCGACCACGCGATCGACGGGGTGGCCGTGCTCCCCGGTTCGCTGCTGCTCGACCTGGTGATCGCCGCCGGTGACCGGGCAGGCGCGCCCCGGGTGGCGGAGGCGACGGCGACGGTGCCGCTCGCCCTGCCGGAGCAGGGCGCGATCCGGGTCCAGGTGGTCGTCGGGGCGGCGGACGGCGCCGGCCTGCGGTCGGTCGTCGTGCGGTCGTGCCCCGAGGCGGGCGACGGCGAGGAGTGGACCGTCCATCTGACGGCCGCCGTCGGTGCCGAGCGGGAGCCGGCCGGTCCGGTGGTCTGGCGGCCGGGCACGGAGCTCGCCGCCGACACGGTGGCGGAGCGGATCGCCGACCAGGGCATCGCGTACGGACCGGCGTTCCCGGGGCCGCGGCGGGTCTGGCAGGAGGGGGCCCGGGTGTGGGCCGAGGTCGAACTGGCCGAACCGGGGGCGTTCGTCCTGCACCCGGCGCTGTTCGACGCGGCGGTCCGGGCGTGGACCGCCGCCCGGGACGCGTCGGGGCCGCTGGTGCCGGTGTCCTGGACGGAGGTGCAGGTGCACGCCGCCGGGGCCACCGCCGTCCGGGCCGTGATCGGCCGCGCGGAGGCGACGGGGGCGACGGAGTCGGACCAGGACACGGACGCGGACACCGTCTCCGTGGTCCTGACGGACCACGACGGCGTGGTGGTCGCCTCGGCCGGTTCGGTGCGGCTCGCGCCGGCGCCGTCCGCCGGGCGGCGCGGCGAGCCGGACGCCCTGTTCCGGCTGGAGTGGCAGCCGGCCGCCACCGCGGCGCCGGTGGACCGTGCCGACTGGGCGGTCCTCGGCGACCGGCCCGGCGGCCCGGAGGGCATCCGCGCGTTCGCCGGCCTCGGTGCGCTGGCCGCCGAGGTCGACACCGGCACGGCAGTGCCGCCGGTGGTGCTGGTCCGGGTGGCGGCGCCCGCCGGGGACGTACCGGCCGCCACCCACACGGCGGTCCGGGAGGCGCTGGCGCTCGTCCAGGAGTGGCTGGCCGACGAGCGGTTCGCCGAGTCCCGGCTGGTGTTCGTCTGCGCCGGGGCGACCGACGGCGGCGATCCGGTGGCTGCCGCCGTCTGGGGGCTGGTCCGCTCCGCGCGGTCGGAGCACCCGGGCCGGTTCGGGCTGCTGGACGCGGACCTGGACCGGGCGGCGGACGCGGCCGCACTGGCCGCGGTCCCGCTCGGGGCGGAGACGGAGGTGGCCGTCCGGGACGGCGCGCCGCTGGTGCCCCGGCTGGCCCCGGTGGTCCGGGCGGTCCCGGCCGAACAGGCCCCGGACCGGGCGTTCCCGGCCCTGGACCCGGCGGGCACGGTGCTGGTCACCGGCGCCACCGGCGTGCTGGGCCGCCTGGTGGCCCGTCATCTGGTGACGGCCCACGGGGCCCGCCGACTGCTGCTGATCAGCCGGAGCGGTCCGCGGGCCGAGGGCGCCGAGGAGCTGCGGGCCGAGCTGACCGGGCTGGGGGCGGAGGTCGCCCTCACGGCCTGCGACGCCGCCGACCGTGACGCGCTGGCCGGGCTGCTGGCCGCGATCCCGGCGGCGCACCCGCTCACGGCCGTCGTCCACACGGCGGGTGTGCTGGACGACAGCCTGATCACGTCGATGACCGCCGAGCAGGCGGCCGGGGTGCTGCGCCCGAAGGTGGACGCGGCCTGGCACCTGCACGAGCTGACCCGCGGGCTGGACCTCTCGGCCTTCGTGCTCTACTCCTCGGCCAGCGGTGTGCTGGGCGGCGTCGGCCAGGCCAACTACGCGGCGGCCAACGCCTTCCTGGACGCGCTCGCCGCCCACCGGGCCGGGCTCGGCCTGCCCGCGACCTCGCTGGCGTGGGGCCTGTGGGCCGACGCCAGCGCGATGACCGGGCACCTCTCGGAGCTGGACCTGCGCCGGCTGGCCCGGGGCGGGCTGGTGCCGCTGACCGCGCGGGACGGCATGGCGCTGTTCGACGAGGCCGTCGGCACCGGTGAGCCGCTGCTGGCGGCGGTCCGCTGGGACGTGGGCGCGCTGCGTGCGCAGGGGTCGGCCCTGCCGTCGGTGCTGCACGGTCTGGTCCGGGGCCCGTCCGGCCGTCGGCAGGCCTCGGCCGGCCGCTCCGGGGCGCTGCTGGACCGGCTCGCCGCGGTCGGCGGAGCGGAGCGCGACCGGATCCTGCTGGACGCCGTGCGGGAGGCGATCGCGACCGTGCTCGGCCACGACGGCACCCAGCGCGTCCAGCCGGACCGGGTCCTCTCGGAGCTGGGGTTCGACTCGCTGACCGCGGTCGAACTGCGCAACCGGCTCGGCCTGCTGACCGGGCTGCGGCTGCCCACGGCGCTGGTCTTCGACCACCCGACGGCCGCGGCGATCGCCGCCCACCTGGCCGAGCGCCTGGTGCTGCCCGGTACGCGGGAGGACCACCCGGTGGCGAGCGTCGGCGAGGAGCTGGACCGGCTGGAGGCGGCACTGGCCGCCACCTCGGTGACGGACCTGGACGGCCGGGCGGTCGCGACCAGGCTGGAGACGCTGCTCGCCCGGTGGCGGGACGCGATGGCCCGCCCCGAGGAGGCGGCGGATTCGGAGCGGATCGCCAGCGTCTCGGTGGACGAGCTCTTCGACATCATCGACGCCGAACTCGACCCCCAGTGACCGGACCAGTGACGGGACCGGTGACCGGACCAGTGACGGGACCGGTGACGGGACCGGTGACCGCTCCGGTGATCGGACCAACGGCCGAAGCGGTGACCGGACCAGTGACCGTCCCGGGCGCCGGGCCGGTCGCCGGCCCGGGGAACGACCCGCACACGACGCAGCACGGAAGGGAACGACAGGTGTCGGAGCAGGACAAGGTCGTCGAGTATCTGCGACGGGTGACCGCTGACCTCAAGCGGTCGCGCCAGCGGGTGCGCGAGCTGGAGGACCGCGAGCACGAGCCGATCGCGATCGTCGGCATGGCCTGCCGCTACCCCGGCGGGGTCCGGTCGCCGGAGGACCTCTGGCGGCTGGTGGAGGACGGGCGCGACGCGATGTCGGAGTTCCCGACCGACCGGGGCTGGCCGGCCGACCTCTACCACCCGGACCCGGACCACCCGGGCACCACCTATGCGCGGGCGGGCGGATTCCTCTACGGCGCACCGGAGTTCGACGCCGGGTTCTTCGACATCTCGCCGCGCGAGGCGCTCGCCATGGACCCCCAGCAGCGGCAGCTGCTGGAGACCGCGTGGACCGTCGCGGAGGGCGCCGGGATCGACCCGCTGACCCTGCGCGGCAGCGACACCGGGGTGTTCGTCGGGGCGATGTACCAGAACTACGCGCTGCGGCAGAGCACGGTGCCCGAGGAGGTGGCGGGCTACCTGATCAGCGGCAGCGCCGACAGCGTCGTCTCCGGCCGGATCTCCTACGCGATGGGGCTGGTGGGCCCGGCGGTCACCGTCGACACGGCGTGCTCCTCGTCGCTGGTGGCGATCCACCTGGCCGCCCGGGCCCTGCGGGCCGGTGAGTGCTCGCTGGCCATGGCGGGCGGCGTGACGGTGATGTCGACGCCGACGCTGTTCATGGAGTTCTCCCGCCAGCGCGGGCTGTCCGCCGACGGCCGCTGCAAGTCGTTCGCGGCGGCCGCCGACGGGACGGGCTGGTCCGAGGGCGTCGGCCTGGTGCTGCTGGAGCGGCTGTCCGAGGCACGGCGCAACGGCCACCGGGTGCTCGCGGTGCTGCGCGGCAGCGCGGTGAACCAGGACGGCGCCAGCAACGGGCTGACCGCGCCGAACGGGCCGTCCCAGCGCCGGGTGATCCGCCGGGCCCTGGCCGACGCGCGGCTGACCACGCAGGACGTGGACGTGGTGGAGGCGCACGGCACCGGCACCCGGCTCGGCGACCCGATCGAGGCGGAGGCCCTGCTGGACACCTACGGCCGGGACCGCCCGGACGGCCCGCCGCTGTACCTGGGCTCGGTGAAGTCGAACATCGGGCACACCCAGGCCGCCGCCGGGGTCGCCGGGGTGATCAAGGCGGTCATGGCGATGCGGCACGGGGTGCTGCCCCGGACGCTGCACGTGGACGCGCCGTCCCCGCACGTGGACTGGGCCTCCGGCGCGGTGTCGCTGCTGGCCGAGCCGGTGGCGTGGCCGGAGACCGGGCGGCCGCGCCGGGCGGCGGTGTCGGCGTTCGGGATCAGCGGCACCAACGCGCACCTGGTGCTGGAGCAGGCCCCGGCGGTCGAGGAGCCGACCGGGGAACCGACCGAGGAGCCGGCCGACGGGGCGGTGGCGCGCGGCACGCTGCCGTGGGTGGTGTCCGGGCGCGGTCCCGAGGCGCTGCGCACCCAGGCGGCCCGGCTCGCCGACTTCCTGACCGCCGGGTCCGCCCCCGGATCCGCGCCCGGACCGGTCGACGTCGCGTGGTCGCTGGCCACCACCCGCCCGGCGCTGGAGGACCGGGCCGTGGTGCTGGGCGACAGCCCGCAGGAGTTGCTCGACGGCCTGCGGGCCGTCGCGGCCGGCACGGCCCACCCCGCCGTCGTGCGGGCCGAGGGCGCGGCCGGGACGGGCCGCGGCGTGGCGTTCCTGTTCACCGGCCAGGGCGCCCAGCGGGCCGGGATGGGCACCGGGGCGGCCGAGGCGTTCCCGGTGTTCGCGGCGGCGCTCGACGAGGTGTGCGCCGCGTTCGACCCGCTGCTGGGCGTCCCGCTGCGGGAGGCGATGGCCACCGGGGTCGCCGCCGACGGCCGGTCGCTGGACCGGACCGATCTGGCCCAGCCCGCGCTGTTCGCCCTCCAGGTCGCGCTGGTCCGGCTCGCGCGGTCGTGGGGCATCCGGCCGGCGGCCGTGGCCGGCCACTCGATCGGCGAGCTGACGGCCGCGTACGTCGCGGGCGTCTGGTCGCTCCCCGACGCCTGCGCGGTGGTGGCGGCCCGCGGCCGGCTGATGCAGGCGCTGCCGACCGGTGGCGCGATGCTCGCGGTGCAGGCCGAGCCGGACCGGGTGCTCGGCTGGGTGGCCGAGCAGGAGGCCCGGACCCCGGGGCAGCTGGCGGTCGCCGCGGTCAACGGCCCGACGTCGGTGGTGGTCTCCGGCCGGGCGGACGCGGTCGAGGGGGTCGGCCGGGTGGCCCGCGCGGCGGGCTGCCGGGTCAAGGCGCTCACGGTGAGCCATGCCTTCCACTCGCCGCTGATGCGGCCGATGCTCGACGCGTTCGGCGAGGTGCTGGCGGGGGTGACCACCCGCTCGCCCGAGCTGCCCGGGGTCGCCGCGGTGACCGGCCGGTGGAGTGACGGGGCGTCCTGGGGCTCGGCGGCCTACTGGGTGGACCAGGTCTGCGCGCCGGTGCGCTTCGCGGACGTGACGGCCACCCTGCTCGCGGACGGGTTCGACACCTGCCTGGAGGCCGGCCCGGACGGGGTGCTGTCGGCGCTGGTCGCGGAGTCCGCCTCGGCGGGGCGGCCCGCCGAGGCCGGCCCGGTGGGCGAGCTGCCGGGCGCCCCGCTGGCCGTCCCGATGCTGCGCCGGGACCGCCCGGAGCGCGGCGCCGCGCTGACCGCCGCCGCGGCCCTGTTCACGGCCGGCGTCCCGGTCGACTGGGCCGGGGTGGTCTCGGCCGGGGCCGACGGCAGCCCCCGGCGGGTGGACCTGCCGACGTACACGTTCCGGTCCGACCGGTACTGGCTGTCCCACGAGGAGGGCGCCGACCCGGCCGCCCCGTCCGGGCGGACCGACCCGGAGTTCTGGCGGCTGGTGGACCAGGGCGACCTCGAAGGGCTCACCGCCGCCCTGGAGTTGACGGGCGACGTGCCACTGAGCCGGGCGCTGCCCGCGCTGTCGTCCTGGCACCGCTCGCGGCAGGCCGGCGAGCAGGCGGCCG
The DNA here is from genome assembly GCF_040630835.1 of Kitasatospora sp. NPDC005751. Taxonomy (NCBI): domain Bacteria; kingdom Bacillati; phylum Actinomycetota; class Actinomycetes; order Kitasatosporales; family Streptomycetaceae; genus Kitasatospora; species Kitasatospora sp. NPDC005751. Next base: position 27,840 of record NZ_JBEXYC010000071.1, on the reverse strand, counting down.
ACTGGCAGTACCGCACACGCTGGCAGCGGCTGCCCAAGGCCGACCTGGCCGGCCTGGCTGCCCTGACCGACCTGACCGACCCCGCCGGCGCGCCCGGCCGCTGGCTGGTCGTCGTCCCGGAGGGGGAGGGCGACCGGCGGTGGGCGGCGGCGGTGGTCGCGAGCCTGCGCGGGCGCGTCGAGTCGGTGATCGTGCCGGTGGCCGCTCGCGCGGAACTCGCCGACCGGATCCGCGCCGCCCTCGCCGACACCCCGGCCCGCGCCGCCGCCGACGCCGCCCCCGCCGACGCCCCCGCCCTGCGCGGCGTGCTCTGCCTGGCGGGCGTCGACGAGCGGCCCGAGCCGGACCACCCCGAGATCACCCGCGGCCTCGCCGGCGCCCTCGCGGTCCAGCAGGCCGTCACCGACCTCGGCCTCGACGTCCCGCTCTGGACGGCGACCAGGGACGCCGTCCCGGCGACCCCGCAGGACGGCCTCGGCGGCTACGCCCAGGCCCCGCTCTGGGGGCTCGGCCAGGTCGCCCGGCTGGAACAGCCGCTGACCTGGGGCGGTCTGGTGGACCTCCCGGCCGCGCCGGACGGGCGGACCGGCGCCCGGCTCGCCGGCCTCCTCACCGGGGCGACGGGCGAGGACCAGGCCGCGATCCGCGGCGACGCGGTGTTCGCCCGCCGGCTGGTGCGCGCCCGGCCCGGCCCGACGCCGCCGCGCTGGCGGCCGTCCGGCACCGTCCTGGTGACCGGCGGCACGGGCGCGCTGGGCGCCGAAGTGGCCCGCTGGCTCGCCCGGGAGGGCGCCGGGCACCTGGTGCTCACCGGCCGCCGGGGCGCCGACGCACCGGGCGCCGAGGAGCTGGCCGCCGAACTGGCCGCGCTGGGCGCCGAGGTGAGCATCGAGGCGTGCGACGTGGCGGACCGCGCCGCGCTCGCCGCCCTGCTGGCCGGGCTCCCGGCCCCGGTCACGGCCGTGGTGCACGCCGCCGGGGTGCTCGACGACGGCGTGCTGACCGCGCTGACGCCCGGGCGGCTCGCCGAAGTGGCCCGGGCGAAGGCCGCCGCCGCGCTGAACCTGCACGAACTGACCCTCGGTACCGAGCTGTCGGCGTTCGTCCTCTTCTCCTCCGTGGCCGGCACGCTGGGCAGCGCCGGCCAGGGCAACTACGCGGCGGCCAACGCGTTCCTCGACGCGCTGGCCGAGCGCCGGGTACGGGACGGCCTGCCGGCCACCTCGATCGCGTGGGGGCCGTGGGCCGGCGCCGGGATGGCGGCGGGCGACGGCGCCCGGCAGAAGCTGGCCCGGCTCGCGGTCGAGCCGATGGCGGCCGGGCCCGCCCTCGCGGCGCTGCGCACGGCGGTGGACGCCGGCGCCGCCACCACCATGGTCGCCGACGTCCGCTGGGCGCGGCTGGCCGCCGGGGGAGCGCCGCTGCCGCCGATGCTCGCCGACCTGCCCGAAGCCCGGCCGGAGCCCGCCCCGAGCGGCGCGACGGCCGGCGCGGGCAGCGCCACGACCGGGCTCGCCGCCCTGCCGCCCGCCCAACTCGACCGGGCCCTGCGCGACTTGGTGGCGGCCACCACGGCCCGGGTGCTGGGCCACCGGGACGCCACGGCGGTCGTCGCCGACAAGCCGTTCCGGGAACTCGGCCTGGACTCGCTCACCGCGGTCGAACTGCGCAACGCGCTGGGCACCGCCCTCGGCGTCACCCTGCCCCCGACCCTCGCGTTCGACCACCCGAACCCGCAGGCGCTCGCCGCCCATCTGCGCACCCGGCTGCGGGACGACACCGAACAGCGGGCCGGCCGGTCCGCGGCCGGCGCCGATCCCGCGGAGGACCTCGTCGCGATCGTCTCGATGGACTGCCGGTTCCCCGGCGGGGTCGCCGGGCCGGAGGACTTCTGGGAGCTGCTGCGCACCGGGCGCGACGCGGTGTCCGAGTTCCCGAGCGACCGCGGGTGGGACCTCGCCACCCTGTACGACCCGGACCCGGAGCGGTCCGGCACCAGCTACACCCGCCACGGCGCCTTCCTGGACCGGCCCGACCGCTTCGACGCGGCGTTCTTCGGGATCGGCGAGCGCGAGGCGGCGGCGATGGACCCGCAGCAGCGGCTGCTGCTGGAGATCGCCTGGCGGGCGGTGGAACGCGCGGGCCTGGACCCGCTCGGTCTGCGGGAGAGCCGCACCGGGGTGTTCATCGGCACCAACGGGCAGGACTACCTGTCGTTCGTCCGGGAGATCCCGGACGGCCTGGACGGCTACCTGGGCACCGGCAACGCGGCCAGCGTGCTCTCCGGCCGGCTCGCCTACACCCTGGGCCTGCGCGGTCCGGCGCTCACCGTGGACACCGCGTGCTCGTCCTCGCTGGTGGCGCTGCACCTCGCCGCCCGGTCGCTGCGCCAGGGCGAGTGCTCGCTGGCGCTCGTCGGCGGGGCGACGGTGATGTCCGGCCCCGGAGTGTTCGTCGACTTCAGCCGCCAGCGCGGACTCGCCGAGGACGGCCGCTGCAAGGCGTTCGCCGCGGGGGCCGACGGCACCGGGTGGGGTGAGGGCGCGGGCGTCCTGGTGCTGGAGCGGCTCTCCGACGCGCGCCGCAACGGGCACCCGGTGCTCGCGGTGCTGCGCGGCAGCGCGGTGAACCAGGACGGCGCCAGCAACGGGCTGACCGCGCCGAACGGGCCCGCCCAGCAGCGGGTGATCGGCGAGGCGCTGGCCGACGCCGGTCTGACGCCGGCCGAGGTCGACGCGGTGGAGGCGCACGGCACCGGCACCCGGCTGGGCGACCCGATCGAGGCGCTGGCCCTGCTGGCCGCCTACGGGCAGGACCGACCGGCCGACCGGCCGCTGTACCTGGGCTCGGTGAAGTCGAACATCGGGCACACCCAGGCCGCCGCCGGCCTCGCCGGGCTGATCAAGATGGTGCTGGCGATGCGGCACGGGGTGCTGCCCCGGACGCTGCACGTGGACGCGCCGTCCCCGCACGTGGACTGGTCGTCCGGCGCGGTGTCACTGGTGACCGAGCCGGTGGCGTGGCCGCGGACCGGCCGGCCGCGCCGCGCCGGCGTGTCCTCCTTCGGTGTCAGCGGCACCAACGCGCACGCGATCATCGAAGAGGCCCCCGAGCCGGAGCCCGGGCCGGCCCCCGCCCCCGCGGCGGACCTCGCGACCGGCGCCGTCGCCGCCACCGGGACCGCCCCCGCGGCCGCCGGCGTCCTCGCGCTGCCGGTGTCCGCCCGGGGCGCGGACGCGCTGCGCGCCCAGGCCCGCTCGCTCCGCGCCCACCTCGGCACCCACCCCGACCAGACGCTCGCCGACCTCGGCTGGTCCCTCGCCACCGGCCGGGCCGCGCTGACCCACCGGGCGGTCGTCCTCGCCGAGGACCGGGCCGGCTTCGACGCCGGCCTCGCCGCACTCGCGGCGGACCGCCAGGTGCCCGGGGTAATCACCGGCCGGGTGGCCGCGGACGGCGCGGTGGCCTTCCTCTTCACCGGGCAGGGCAGCCAGCGCCCGGGAATGGGAAGGGAGTTGTACGAGGCGTTCCCGGTCTTCCGGGCGGCGTTCGACGAGGCCTGCGACGGGCTCGAAGAGCGGCTCGGCCACTCCGTCCGGGGCGTGCTGCAAGCCGGCCCCGGCTCCACCGGGGCCGCCCTGCTGGACCGGACCGGGCACGCCCAGGCGGCGCTGTTCGCGCTGGAGGTCGCCCTCTTCCGGCTCGTGGAGAGCCGGGGCCTGGTGCCGGACGTGGTGGCCGGGCACTCGATCGGGGAGCTCGCCGCCGCCCATGTGGCCGGTGTGTTCGACCTCGCGGACGCCACCGCACTGGTCGCGGCCCGGGCGCGGCTGATGGAGGAGCTGCCGCCCGGCGGCGCGATGACGGCCGTCGAGGCCGGGCCGGACGAGGTGGCGGAGCTCGTCGCCGAGCGTGCCGACCGGCTCGCGGTGGCCGCGGTCAACGGCCCCGCCGCCACCGTGCTCTCCGGCGACGAGGACGCCGTCCGGGAGGTCGCCGCCGTGCTGGCCGCCAGGGGCCGGCGGACCAAGCGGCTGCGGGTCAGTCACGCCTTCCACTCCCCGCACATGGCGGGCATGCTGGCCGCGTTCCGCGCCGAGGCCGAGCGGATCGCCTACCACCCGCCGGTGATCCCGCTGGTCTCCCACCTGACCGGTGCGGTGGTCGGTCCGGCCGAGGTGGCCGGCGCCGACTACTGGGTGCGGCACGTGCGGGAGCCGGTCCGGTTCGCCGACGGCGTCCGGACGCTGGAAGGGCGCGGGGTGCGCACCTTCGTCGAACTCGGGCCGGACGCCGTGCTCACCGCGATGGTCCAGGACTGCCTCACCGATCCCGGGGCCGCCGCGGCCGTCCCGCTGCTGCGGGCCGACCGCCCGGACCGCGCCGCGCTGACGGCCGCGTTCGCCCGCCTCCACGTACGGGGACTGCCGGTGGACCTGACCGCCCCGGGCGGCGGCCGCCGGGTGGACCTGCCGGTCTACCCGTTCCAGGGCCGCGGCCACTGGCTGTCCGCGACCCGCTCCACCGCCATGACCGGCCGGCCCGGGGCCGGGAACGGCACCGGCCGGGAGACCTTCGCCGGGCAGGAGCCGGCCGGCAGCCCGTACACGAGTCCGCACACGTATGTGCAGCCGGGGTCGAAGCCGGACGAGGCCGAGTCTGGGAGCGAGACGCTGCGCCGACGGCTCCGCGAAGCGCCGCCCGCGTCCCGGACCGCGCTGCTGACCGAGGTGGTGCTGGATCAGGTCGCCGCCGTGCTCGGCGATCCGGACGCGCCCGCCGGGCCGGCCGACACCTTCACCGAGCTCGGACTCAACTCCCTGGGCGCGGCGGAGCTGCGCACCCGGCTGCACGAGGCGACCGGGGTCCGGCTGGCCCCGTCGGCGATCGTCGAGTGCCCGACGGGCGCGGCGCTGGCCGCCCTGCTGACCGAGCGGATCGTCGACGCGCCCCCGGTGGACCCGACTCCGACTCCCACTCAGGCTCCCGCTCAGGCTCCGACTCCCACTCATGCTCCGACTCCGACTCCGACTCCGACTCAGGCTCAGGCTCCGGCCCCGAACGGACCCGAGACCCCGCTGGTGGCGCTGTTCCGGCAGGCCAGCCTGGCCGGCCGGGCCGGCCAGGGGCTGCGCCTGCTCGCCGCCGCCGCCCACCTGCGCGACGAACCGGACGGCCCGGACCGCCCGGACGGACCGGACGCCCCGGCGTCGGGGCCGCCCGCACCACGGAGCGCCCGCTTCGCCGAGGGACCGGCCGGACCGCCCCTGGTCTGCTTTCCCTCGCTGGTGGCACCCGCGCACGCCTACCAGTACGCCCGGTTCGCGACCGCGTTCCGGGGCCGCCGGGGCCTGACCGTGCTCGCGCCGTCCGGGTACGCGGCCGGTGAGGCACTGCCTCGCACCCTGGCGGAGTTCGTCGGCAGCCAGGCGGCCGCCGTCCGCGCGGAGCACGGCGACCGGCCCGTCGTCCTGGTGGGCTACTCGTCGGGCGGCTGGGTCGCGCACGCCGTGGCCGGAGCGCTGGCGCAGGAGGGAGCGGCCCCGGCCGCCGTGGTCCTGCTCGACAGTCACCTGCCGGGCAGCCCGGGTCTCACCGCCCTGGAGTCGACGCTGTTCCCCGCCCTGGCGGACCGCGCCGAGCTGGTGGAGGCGACCACGGACGCCGGACTGAGCGCGATGGGCCGTCACTTCGACCTGTTCCGCGACTGGCGGCCGGCGCCGGTGACGAGCCCGATCCTGCTCGTCCGGGCGACCGAGTCCCTCCCCGGCACCGCGGCCGACCGACCGGTCCCCGCGGCGTCCTGGCCCACCCGGCACACGACGGTCGACGTGCCGGCAGATCACCTGACCATCATCGGAGATTTCGGACCCTCGACCGGCCGTGCTGTCGAGTCGTGGCTGTCCGGATCGGTACCGGAGGAAGAAGCACCGCGATGACCACCGAATCCACCCCGCCCGCACCGGCCCCGGAGGCCGACACCGTGTTCGGTCCGACGTTCATGCAGAACCCCTACCCCTCCTACGACGTCCTGCGCACCGAGGCGCCGGTCGGCCGGCACGTGGTGAAGACGCTCGCGTCGGAGGTCAATGCCTGGGTGGTGACCCGGCACGAGGACGTCCGGGCGCTGCTGGCCGACCAGTCGCTGTCCAAGGACGCGCTCGGCCTGCCCCGGATCATCGAGCGGCACGCCCTGCACCCCGACGGTTCGGCGGGCAGCAACCCGCGCAGCATGCTCTTCAGCGACCCCCCGGACCACACCCGGCTGCGGCGGATCGTCTCCAAGGCCTTCACCATGCGCCGGGTCGAGCAGATGCGGCCGTGGATCGAGGAGTTGGCCGACGACCTGGTCGACGACATCGTGCCGGGCGCGGAGTTCGACCTGGTCGAGCAGATCGCCCTGGCCTTCCCGATCTACGTGATCGGCGCCCTGCTGGGCGTGCCGGTGTCCGACTTCGCCGATCTGCGCCGCTGGAACGGCGTGCTCACCAGCGTCCGGTCCACCGCCGCCGAGAAGCGGGAGGCGGTCGGGCTGGCGTACGGCCACCTGGCGGCGGTGGTCGAGGCCAAGCGCGAGGAGCCCGCCGACGACCTGGTGAGCGCGCTCATCGACGCCGAGGACGACGGCAACCGGCTGGACGGCGGCGAGCTGATCTCCAGCCTGTTCCTGCTGATGAACGCCGGCTACGAGACGACCGCGAACATGATCAGCAGTGGTGTGCTGGCGCTGATCCAGCACCCCGACCAGCTGGGCCGGCTCCGGGCCGACCCCACCCTGTTGGCCGGTGCGGTCGAGGAATTCCTGCGCTACGAGAGCCCGTTGAACCTCGCCACCATCCGCTGGACCACCAAGCCGGTCCAGGTGGGCGAGGTGACCATCCCCGCGGACGAGATCGTCTTCGTCTCGCTCTGCGCCGCCAACCGGGACCCGGCGGTCTTCGCGGACCCCCACCGGCTGGACGTGGGCCGCACCAGGAACCAGCACCTGTCCTTCGGCCACGGCATCCACCACTGCATCGGCGCCCCGCTGGCCCGGCTGGAGGGCGAGGTGCTGTTCGGCCGCCTGCTGAGCCGCTTCCCCCGCTGGGAGCTCGCGGTGCCGGCCGACCGGCTGGTCTGGCGGCACAGCCTCCAGTTCCGCGGGCTGGAGAGCCTGCCCGTCCTGCTGTCCTGACCGGCACCCGCCCGGCCCGCCCGGCCCGTTCCGTACGACCGAGCGTGGCCGACACACCCCGACCGACACACCCGGGCAACAGATTCCGACCGACAGATTCCGACCGACAGATTCCGACCCGAGAGAGACGAGATCACGATGACCGACAACGCGGTAGCCGGCACGGCGGTGGGCGAGGGCAAGGTCGCGGCCTTCTTCGACGCGTGCGCCCGGGACGCCTTCGACGAGGCGGTCGCCTGCTTCGCCGAGGACGGCGTCTGGAGCGTGGCCGAGGGGCCCGAGCCCGGCACCACCTACCGGCGCGACGAGATCCGGGCCTACCTGGTGGACCTGGTCAAGAAGCGCGAGGAGTTCGGCGACCAGGGGATCGCCCTGGTCTTCGAGCCGGCCGTGGTGGTGGGGGACCGGCAGATCATCGAGTTCACCCTGCGCGACGCCACCGGCCGGGTGCTGGACCGGGGCGTGGACCTCTTCACGCTCAAGGACGGCCTGATCCTCGTCAAGGACGTGTTCCGCAAGGCCTGACATCCCCGGTACCCGACCGCCCCGGTACCCGACCGTCCCAGGGCACCCGACCCCACCCGTCATGACCGCCGGGAGCACCCGGCACCCCTACCGAAGGAACGATGGACAATGTTCGAGAACCTCAGTGAGCACCTGGTCACCTTCGCCAACGACATCGACTTCGAGGACCCGAAGGTCGGACAGAGCGGCACCTACGTGGCGGAGCTGCGCGACCCGTCGGGTGCCGCGATCGGTACGGTCGACGGCTTCTACAAGATCGTCACGCGCCGCGAGAGCGACGACGAGCTGATGACCTGCATCACCGAGAAGATCGCGCTCGCCGACGGCGACGTGCACGTCGAGGCCTGGGCGCGGTTCAGCAACCTGATCTCCGGCGAGTGGCTCTACTGCCCGGTGGTCGGCGTGAGCGGCAGCTACGCCGGGCGCACCGGGGTCCGCCAGTGGCGCCCGGTCGACCCCGGCAAGGTCGCCGAGGCCAAGCTGGTCTTCTTCTCGACCCTGCTGTCCTGACCCGGACGCATGGACACGACTCGGGACACGGCCGGCCCCGCGGGCCCCGCGAGGTCCGCGGACCTCGCGGGCTTCGCGGGCAAGGTCGTACTGATCACCGGCGGGGGCGGCGGAATCGGTTCCGCCGCCGCCCGGCGGTTCACCGCCCAGGGCGGTCACGTCGTGCTGGCCGACATCGACCGGGCTCGCGGCGAGGCGGTCGCCCGGGAGACCGGCGCCCTGTTCGTCCGGGCCGACACCGCCGAACTGGCCGACAACGAGCGGCTGGTGCGGGCCGCGGTCGACCGGTTCGGCGGCCTGGACGCCGTCTGGCTCAACTCCGGTGTCCTGGCCGGGAGCGCGATCGGCGACGGGTTCGATCCCGAGGCCTACCGGCGGCTGCTCGCGGTCAACGTCGACTCGGTGGTCTACGGGGTGCAGGCCGCGCTCCCGGCGCTGCGGGCCCGTGGCGGAGGCTCGATCACGGTCACCGCCAGTACCACCGGGCTGCGTCCCTCGCCCGACGTGTTCTACGCCGCCTCCAAGCACGCCGTGGTGGGGCTGGTCCGGTCGCTGGCGCCGGCGCTCGCGGGCGACGGCGTCACCCTCAACGTGCTCTGCCCGGGCGCGGTCGAGACGCCGCTGATCGCCGGGCGCCTCGCCGCCTGGCGGTCCGCCGGGGTGGCGGTGGCCGCCCCGGACCTCGTGGTGGACGCGATGGCCGTCGCCGTGCGGGACGGGCGCACCGGGCAGGCGTGGGTCGTCGCGGCGGACACCGGCATCACCCGCTTCGAGTTCGCCGACCTGGTCGTCGCCGGGGAGGGCCGGCTGCGCTTCGCCGACGGCCGGGTGACCAGCACCACCGCCGGTCCGCACGACGACGGCGGCCACGACGCGCCGGGCGACGCGCCCGGCGCCCGCCCCGGCGACCCGGCGGCGGCCCCCGCCGCCCCGCCGGCCCCGGGTCGGTGACCCGGGGCCGGCCCCTGCCCACCGTCATGAGAGAGGACCCGAATGCTGTCCATCAAGGCCGCCGTCGCCCGAGGCAAGGGCGGGCCGTTCACGGTCGAGGACGTCCTGCTGGAGCCGCCCCGGGCCGACGAGGTGCTGGTCCGGCTCGTCGCCACCGGACTGTGCCACACCGACCTGCTGGCGCTGGACCAGATCCTCCCGCCGGGCCTGCCCGCCGTCCTCGGGCACGAGGGCAGCGGTGTGGTCGCGGCCGTCGGCGCGGGGGTGACCTCGGTCGCCCCCGGCGACCCGGTGGTGCTGGCCCCGATGAGCTGCGGCTCCTGCCGTCCCTGCCTCACCGGCCACCCGATGCACTGCGCGTCGTTCCTGCCGCTCAACCTGCGCGGCCGGCGGGCGGACGGCTCGACCGCCTACCGGGACGCGGACGGCACCGAGATCAACGGGCACTTCTTCGGCCAGTCGTCCTTCGGGGACCACGTCGTCGCCCACTGGCGCAGTGTCGTGAAGGTCCGTGAGGACGCCCCGCTCGAACTGCTCGGCCCGCTGGGCTGCGGGCTGCAGACCGGCGCGGGCGCGGTGCTCGGGGTGTTCGCGGCACCGCCCGGGAGCAGTCTCGTGGTGTTCGGCGCCGGGCCGGTGGGGCTGGCGGCGGTGATGGCGGCCAGGATCGCCGGCTGCTCACGGATCATCGCCGTCGACCTGAACCGCGCCCGGCTGGACCTCGCGCTCGAACTCGGTGCCACCGACGTGCTCGACGGCGCCCAGGACGGCGTGGCGGCCGCCGTGGTCCGGCTCAGCCGGGGCGGTGTCGACTTCGCGCTCGACGCGGTGGGCCTGCCGCGGACCGCCCGGGCCGCCGTGGAGTCGCTGGCGGTCGGCGGAACGGCCGGCATCGTCGGGTCGGCGGGCACCGGGCAGGACCTCTCGGTCGGACTGGTCCAGCTGCTCGGCCGCACGGTGAAGGGCATCCTCCAGGGCGACAGCGTCCCGCAGCTGCTGATCCCGCAGCTGCTGGACTTCTTCCTGGCGGGCCGCTTCCCGCTGGACCGGCTCGTCCGGTCGTACCCGCTGGCCGACATCAACCGCGCGGTCGCGGACTCGGTCGCCGGAGCGGCCGTCAAACCGGTACTGCTGCACGGCCCGGCGCCCGCCTGAGCGCGGTGCCCGCCCGGTGCCCGCCCGCCCCTACGGGCCCGGGCGGGCACCCGCGCGTCCTACAGCGCGTACGGCCGGTGCGTCCGGGCGAAGGCCGCGGCGTCCCAGTCGCCGCCCAGCTCGGGCGCCAGGGAGGCGACGGCCAGCGCGGCGAAGTCCGGCGCGCCGCCCGCGTGCGCCGGGAGGGCGCCGAGCAGCGGAGCGTCCGCCGACCGGGGCAGGTCGGCGAGGTTGCAGCGCTCGGCGAGCCCGGGGCGCTGCGGCCAGGAGCCGACGACGACGCCGGCCAGCGGCAGCTCGCGCGCCCGCAGGGCCTCCGCCGTGAGCGCGACGATGTTGAGCGTGCCCAGCCCCGCCGAGGCCACCAGCAGCACCTCGGCCGCGAGACCGGCCCGCCGCACCGCGCGCGCCTGGTCGGCCAGCGTCCGGCCCTCGTCGTCGTAGTGCACCAGCAGTCCGCCGGCGCCCTCGACCAGGACCAGCTCGTGCGACGAGGCCAGCGCCGCCACCTCCGCCGCCACCTCGTCGGGCGACACCGGGGGCAGTCCGGCGCGCCGCGCCGCCGTGTTCGGGGCCAGCGGCTCCGGGTACCGGGCCAGCTCGCGCGTGGTCAGCCGGCCGGCCGGCGCACCCGAGGCCGGGTCGGCGGCGAGGCGGCGGACGTCGTCCACGTCGCCCGGCTCGCCGGCGGCCAGACCGGTCTGGCCGGGCTTCAGCACCGCGACCCGCGCGCCGCCCCGCAGCGCCGCCGAGGCGACCGCGGCGGTGGCGACGGTCTTTCCGACCTCGGTGTTGGTCCCCGTGACGAACAGGATCCGCGCGCTCATCCGGCCACCGCCGCCGCCGTCACGGCCGCGGCGATCCGCGCCACGTCCTCGTCCCGCGTCACGTACGGCGGCATCGTGTAGAGGAGGTCGCGGAACGGCCGCAGCCAGACGCCCTCCCGGGCGGCTGCCTCGGTCGCCGCCGCCACGTCCACCGGGTGGTCGAGCTGCACCACCCCGATGGCCCCCTGCACCCGTACGTCCCGGACCCCGGGCAGCTCGGCGGCGTCCGCCAGACCGTCCCGCAGACCGTCCTCGATCCGCTTCACCTCGACCTGCCAGTCCTGGCCCAGCAGCAGGTCGATCGAGGCGTTGGCGACCGCCGCGGCCAGCGGGTTGCCCATGAACGTCGGCCCGTGCGCCAGCACCGGCATCTCGCCCCGGCTGATCCCGTCCGCGACCTCGGCGGTGCAGAGCGTGGCCGCCATGGTCAGGTAGCCGCCGGTCATCGCCTTGCCCAGGCACATCACGTCCGGCGAGACGCCGGCGTGGTCGGCCGCGAACAGCGCGCCGCTGCGGCCGAACCCGGTGGCGATCTCGTCGAAGACGAGCAGCACCCCGTGCCGGTCGCAGAGTTCGCGCAGCATCCGCAGGTAGGCCGGGGAGTGGAACCGCATCCCGCCCGCGCCCTGCACCACCGGCTCGACGATCACGGCGGCCAGTTCGCCCGCGTGCCGCTCCATCAGAGACTCGAACTCCGCCGCGTACCCGGCGTCCGGCGGGGCGTCGAAGCCGGCCGGCGGCTGGGGTGCGAAGAGCTGGTCGGGCAGCACCCCGCCCCAGAGGTGGTGCATGCCGCCCTGCGGGTCGCAGACCGACATCGGGTGGAAGGTGTCCCCGTGGTAGCCGCCGCGCCAGGTGAGCAGCCGCCGCTTCTCCGGCCGCCCGACGGACTGCCAGTACTGCAGGCACATCTTCATCGCCACCTCGACCGCCACCGAGCCGGAGTCGCCCAGGAAGACGTGCCGCAGCGGTTCCGGGGTGATCTCGACCAGCCGGGCGGCGAGCCGTACGGCGGGCTCGTGGGTGAGCCCGCCGAACATCACGTGGCTCATCCGGCCCAGCTGGTCGCGCACCGCCTCGTCCAGCACCGGGTGCCCGTAGCCGTGGATCGCCGCCCACCAGGACGACATGCCGTCGACCAGCTCGCGGCGGCCCGCGACGGGCTCGGCGAGCCGCAGCCGCACCCCGGACGCCGATTCGACGACGTAAGGGGTGGCGGTGCCGGGCATCGGACCGTACGGGTGCCAGACGTGCGCCCGGTCGAGGGCGAGGAGGGTGTCGGTGGTCAGCTGAGCCATGGTGAGTCTTTCCCTGCGGACGGTCAGGCGTTGGGGGCCAGCTCGGTACCGGCACCGCGCCGGCGGACCCGGACGAGGTCGCTGCGCAGCCCGTCGCCGGTGTTCGCCCCAGCGACGGCGGCCGTCCCGGCCCCGGCGGTCCCGGCGGCCTCGGCGGTGTCCGCCTCGACGGGCGGCGCAGTGTGCCCGCCGCAGGGCCCGCAGCCCCCGGCCTGCTCCGCGGTCGGCTGTTCGGCCGGCGCGGCGTGCCCGCCGCACGGCCCGCAGCCGCCGCCCGTCCCGCACGCGCCGCCCTCGGCGGCGGCCGCGATGTCGGCCCGGTGCCGGGGCAGGGTGGCCTCGCCGGCGCCCTCCACCTCGAAGCCCGCGTCCTTGATCATGTCGAGGTCGGCCTGGCCGGCCTGGCCCTCACTGGTCAGGTAGTCGCCCAGGAAGATCGAGTTGGCGATGTGCAGGCCCAGCGGCTGCAGCGAGCGCAGGTGGACCTCGCGTCCGCCCGCGATCCGCACCTCGACGTCGGGGCAGACGAAGCGGACCATCGCCAGGATCCGCAGGCAGCGCTGCGGGGTGAGGTTCCACTCCCTGGCCAGCGGGGTGCCCTCGAACGGGATGAGGAAGTTGACCGGTACCGAGTCGGAGCCCAGCTCGCGCAGCGCGAAGACCACGTCGACCAGGTCGCCGTCGCTCTCGCCCATGCCCGCGATCAGGCCGGAGCAGGCGGACAGGCCCGCGCCGTGCGCCTTCTGCACGGTGTCCACCCGGTCCGCGTAGGTGTGGGTGGTGGTGATGTCCCCGTAGGTGCCCTCGGAGGTGTTGAGGTTGTGGTTGTACGCGTCGGCGCCGGCCGCCCGCAGCCGCTCGGCCTGGTTGTCGGAGAGCAGGCCGAGGCAGGCGCAGATCTCGACGGCCGGGTCGGCGTCCTTGATGGCCGAGATGGTGTCGGCCACCCGGTCGATGTCACGGTCCGTCGGGCCGCGGCCGCTGGCCACCAGGCAGACCCGCTTGGCGCCGCCGGCGACGCCCGCCTTCGCCGCCTCGGCGGCCTGGTCCGGCTTCAGCCAGGTGTACTTGAGGATCTCGGCCTTGGAGCCCAGCCGCTGCGAACAGTACGAGCAGTCCTCCGGGCAGAGCCCGCTCTTGAGGTTCACCAGGTAGTTGAGCTTGACCCGGCGGCCGAACCACTGCCGGCGCACCCGCCCGGCGGCCGCGACCACGTCCAGCAGCTCGTCGTCGGTGGTGGCGAGGACGGCCAGGGCCTCCTCGCGGGTGGGGATTTCCCCGCGCAGGCCCTTGGCGGTGAGGGTATCGAGCAGATCCATGAGGCTGATCCTGCCTGCTGGCCGTCGGGCGACGCCAGAGGGAACCCACCAGAAGATCTCCGGGAGGATGTGCGAGTTGTCACAGTGTCACAGCTCACGGTAGTGGTGCAGGTCACGTCCCCCGGGGGCCGGGGTTACCGACCGGTAGTACGGGTGATCGTCAACGGCCCGCCCCCGTGATCTCCACCACCCGCGCACTGCTTAGAATCTGCGCCATGACCACGCAGGGGGAGCGGACCCCGCCATCGGGTGACCAGGAACAGCACGGAGCCGCCCGGCCGGCCGAGGCCCATCGACAGCCGCCCGGGAGATTCGGCGCCCGCCGGGTCGTGGGCTGGGTCGTGGTGGTCGGCGTGGTGGCGGCCGGCGGCTGGATCATCACCCGCCCGGCGCCCGGCGACTGGATACCCGGCCTGGGCCCGGCCAGCAAGGACGCCTCCAGCACCCCGCGGGTGGTCGGCAGTCCGCCGCCGCGCGCCGCGACCGACCCCGAGGGCCTCAACGTCGACACCCTCTTCCCCGCCCAGCGGGTGATCGAGGTCGGCGCCTACCGGGGCAAGCGCTCCGGTGTCCGGCAGGGCGAGAGCTGCGCCGAGACCCTCCAGGACCGCGCCGAGGACCTGCTGCGCGACAGCGGCTGCCAGGCCTACCTCGCCGTCAGTTTCGCCGGCCAGGCCCAGCCGGTGCTCAGCAGCGTCACCCTGCTGCGCTTCGCCGACCACGCCGCCGCCGCCAGGGCCGCCGAGACCCTGCGGGCCAAGCCGGGCGCGCTCACCTTCATCCTCCCGGACGCCTCCACCGCCCCCGCCCAGCCCGCCGGCAGCGCCAAGCCCGGCTCGGAGCAGCGCGTCGCGGCGGTCGGCCAGTACGTGACGGTCACCAGCTCGCGGCCCGTCGAGCCGCACGGCACCGCGCCCGCCCCCTCCGGCCCGCCCACCCCGGTCGGCGCCCCGTCCACCGCCCCGGCCGGCGGCGAGCAGGCGCTCGACGAGGCCACCCGGGCGGTCTCCTACTCGGCGGGCGCGCCCTTCGTCTGGATGTGACGCGGCGGCGGGGCCCACCCGTGGTGGACCCCGCCGCCGTCGGGTGGTCAGCCGTCGAGCCGGTCCACCGAGGTGACCCGCAGGACCGCCCGGCCCTCCTCGTCGGAGCCGTACAGGTCGACCTCGGCGCTGATGCCCCAGTCGTGGTCACCGGCCGGGTCGTCGAAGATCTGCCGGACCTTCCAGGAGGAGTCCTCCTCCTCGATCAGCAGCATCTTCGGGCCACGCGCGTTCGGTCCGGTCCCGAGGTCGTCGTGCTCGTCCCAGTACCCGTCCATCGCCTCCGCCCAGCGGTCCGCGTTCCAGCCGTACTCGCCGTCCAGCTCGCCGAGGGCGTGGTAGTTCTCCAGCGCGGCCAGCTCGACCCGGCGGAACAGCTCGTTGCGCACCAGCACCCGGAACGCCCGCGCGTTGGCCGTCACCGGCGCCGGCTTGTCGTCCAGCGCGACCTCGGGGGCCTGCGGATCGGTCGGGTTGGCCAGCTGCTCCCACTCGTCCAGCAGGCTGGAGTCGACCTGGCGGACCAGCTCGCCGAGCCAGGCGATGACGTCCTTGAGGTCGTCGGTCTTGAGGTCGTCGGGCACGGTCTGCTCCAGCGCCTTGAAGGCGCCGGCCAGGTAGCGCAGCACGATGCCCTCGGTGCGCGCCAGGTCGTAGTGGCCCACGTAGTCCGAGAAGGTCATCGCCCGCTCGTACAGGTCGCGGACCACGGACTTCGGCCGCAGCTCGTGGTCGCCGATCCACGGGTGCGCCCGCCGGTACACCTCGTAGGCGTGGGTGAGCAGCTCCTCCAGCGGCTTCGGGTAGGTGATCTCCTGGAGCCGCTCCATCCGCTCCTCGTACTCGATGCCGTCGCGCTTCATCTCGCCGATGGCCTCGCCGCGGGCCTTGTTCTGCTGCGAGGCGAGGATCTGGCGCGGGTCGTCGAGGGTGGCCTCGACCACCGAGACGACGTCCATCGCGTACGAGGGCGAGGCCGGGTCGAGCAGCTCGAAGGCGGCCAGCGCGAAGGTGGAGAGCGGCTGGTTGAGGGCGAAGTTCTCCTGGAGGTCGAGGGTCAGCCGGACGATCCGGCCCTCCGCGTCCGGCTCCGGGAGCCGCTCGACCACGCCGCCCTCCAGCAGCGAGCGGTAGATGGCGATCGTGGTGCGGATGTGCCGGCGTTGCGCGCCGCGCTCCTCGTGGTTGTCGGTGAGGAGCTTGCGCATCGCCTCGAAGGCGTTGCCGGGCCGGCCGATCACCGACAGCAGCATCGCGTGGCTCACCTTGAACCGGGAGACCAGCTGCTCCGGGTCGGCCCCGATCAGCCGCTCGAAGGTCTCCTCGGACCACCCGACGAAGCCCTCCGGCGCCTTCTTGCGGACGATCTTGCGCTTCTTCTTCGGGTCGTCGCCCGCCTTGGCGACGGCCTTGTCGTTCTCGATCACGTGCTCGGGCGCCTGCGCGACGACCTGCCCGACGGTGTCGAACCCGGCCCGCCCGGCCCGTCCGGCGATCTGGTGGAACTCCCGGGCCCGCAGCACCCGCACGCGCACGCCGTCGTACTTGGACAGCGCGGTGAACAGCACCGTACGGATCGGCACGTTGACACCCACGCCGAGCGTGTCGGTACCGCAGATCACCTTCAACAGCCCCGCCTGGGCGAGCCGTTCGACCAGCCGGCGGTACTTGGGCAGCATGCCCGCGTGGTGCACGCCGATCCCGTGCCGCACGAAGCGGGACAGGTTGCGGCCGAACTTGGTGGTGAAGCGGAAGTTGCCGATGAGGGCGGCGATGGCGTCCTTCTCCGCCTTCGAGCACATGTTGATGCTCATCAGCGACTGCGCCCGCTCGACGGCTTCCTTCTGGGTGAAGTGCACGACGTAGACCGGGGCCTGACCGGTCTTCAGCAGCTCCTCCAGGGTGTCGTGCATGGTGGTGCGGCGGTACTCGTAGAACAGCGGGACGGGCCGGGTCGCCGAGCGGACCACGGTGGTCGGCCGGCCGGTGCGGCGGGTCAGGTCCTCCTCGAAACGACGGACGTCGCCGAGCGTCGCGGACATCAGCAGGAACTGCACCTGCGGGAGTTCCAGGATCGGGATCTGCCAGGCCCAGCCGCGGTCCGGCTCCGCGTAGAAGTGGAACTCGTCCATGACGACCTGGCCGACGTCGGCCCGGGCGCCGTCCCGCAGCGCGATCTGCGCCAGCACCTCGGCGGTGCAGCAGATGATCGGCGCGGTCGGGTTGACGCTCGCGTCGCCGGTCATCATGCCGACCTGCTCGGTGCCGAACATCTTGCAGAGGTCGAAGAACTTCTCCGAGACCAGTGCCTTGATCGGCGCGGTGTAGAAGGTCCGCTTGCCCTCCGCCAGCGCGGCGAAGTGCGCACCGGCCGCCACCAGGCTCTTCCCCGACCCGGTCGGCGTCGCGAGGATGACGTTGTTCCCCGACACCAGCTCGATCAGGGCCTCCTCCTGCGCCGGGTACAGCGTGATCCCGCGCTCCTCCGCCCAGGCGGCGAACGTCTCGTACAGCGCGTCGGGGGTAGCGGGCTTCGGCATCAGATCAAGGAGGGTCACCCGGCTATCTTGCCTGCTCGCGCACACCCCGGGCAAAGCCCGGGGCTCAGCTCCTCCCCGGAGTCGCGGGCGCCCGCTCGGCGGGGCGCGCCCCGCCGCACCCCTCCTGCCGGACGGCCTCCCCGGCGGCCCGGTGCGCGAGGTCGACGAACGCCCGGGCCCGCTTCCGGTCCGAGAGCGCCGGCAGCCCGAGGCCCCCACCGGCCTCGATCCGCCGGTGGACGGCGTCGGAACGGCCGCCCGGGCGTGTGCCGCTTCGCACATTGCCCGGGTCGCGCCCGCCGTGCCAGAGTGCCGGGCATGGCCCACCGCACCGCGTCCGAACCGCCCGTCCGCACTCCGGCGGACGCCGTCCCCGCCCCCGCCGCCGTCTTCGACTGGCTCGACGAGACGGCCGAGCTGCGGGCCCGGGCAGGCCTCACCCGGACGCTGCGCAGCCGCCCGGCCGAGGACCCGGTGCTCGACCTCGCGGGCAACGACTACCTCGGGCTGACCCGGCACCCCGCCGTCACCCGGGCCGCCGCCGACGCGGCGCTGCGCTGGGGCGGTGGCGCCACCGGCTCCCGGCTGGTCACCGGAACCACCGCCCTGCACACCGAACTGGAGGGCGAGCTGGCCGAGTTCTGCGGGGTGGAGGCGGCCCTGGTGTTCTCCTCCGGCTACACCGCGAACCTGGCCGCGCTGACCGCGCTCACCGACCCGGACACCCTGATCGTCTCCGACGCCTACAACCACGCCTCGCTGATCGACGGCTGCCGGCTCGCCCGCGGCGACGTCCACCGCGCCCCGCACAGCGACCCGGACGCCGTCCGTGCCGCGCTCGCCGAACGCACCCACCGGCGGGCGCTGGTGGTCACCGACTCGGTCTTCTCCGTCGACGGCAACGCCGCCCCGCTGCCCGGACTCTCCGCCGCCGCCCGCGCCCACGGCGCCGCCCTGCTGGTGGACGACGCGCACGGCCTGGGCGTGCTCGGCCCCGGCGGCGCCGGTGCGCTGGCCGCCGCGGGCCTGGCCGGCGAGCCCGCCACCGTCGCCACCGTCACGCTGTCCAAGTCGCTCGGCTCGCAGGGCGGCGCGGTGCTCGGCCCGCGCCGGGTGATCCGCCACCTCACCGAGACGGCGCGCACCTTCATCTTCGACACCGGCCTGGCCCCGGCCGCCGCCGGCGCCGCCCTCGGCGCGCTGCGCCTGCTGCGGGCCGAGCCGCACCGCGCCGAGCGGGCCCGCGAGGTCGCCCGCATCCTCGCCGCCCGGCTCACCGCCGCCGGCCTGCGGGCCTCCACCCCGGACGCGGCGGTCGTCTCCGTCCGCGCCCCCGGCCCGGAGGCCGCCGTGGCCTGGGCCGCCGGCTGCCGCCGGGCCGGTCTCGCGGTCGGCTGCTTCCGTCCGCCGTCCGTCCCGGACGACGTCTCCCGGCTGCGCCTCACCGCCCGGGGGGACCTCACGGACGGCCAGATCGCCGACGCGGTCCGGATCATCGCCTCCCTCGCCCCGGCCGGCGCGCACTCCGCCTGACCGCGCCGCCCCCCCGCAACCACGCACCGGTCGGACCGCGTCCCCTCCCGGGGGCAGTGCGCTCCGCCGGGGGGCGGAGCGAATTGCGGCGGAGCTACGGCGCTCGTCTCCGGCGAGGCCGCGGAGCACTCCTGGCCGCCGCCCTTCCCGACCGCCGGCCAACGGAGCCGAACCGGGCGGCCGGTCGGTGCGTCCCTGCAACCGGGGGCGACGGAACAGGGGTGGCGATGGATCCGGACATTCGGCGGGCACTGGTGAAGGCGCTGACGATCGCCGCCGCCGTGCTGGCGCTGCTCGGGGTGGGCGGCTGGGGCGCGGTGACGGCGGGGGAGGGGCTCGGGTACGCGACCGGCCTCTCCGGCACCCCCGGGGTGCTGGTGGCGGACCGGTGCCTGCGGACCGACTCCGCCGAGGCCGTCCCGACCGAGACCGGCGACTGCCGGGGCACCTTCTACCCCGACGGCGGCGGCCTGCCGAACGAGTACGCCCGGATCGACTGGAAGGTCGACACCCACAACCGGGTCCGGGTCTCCTGCGAGGACGGCGAGTGCCGCCTGGCGGGCACGGCCGGGCTGTTCAAGTGGCTGAGCCTCTTCCTGTTCGCCCTCGCGGCGATCACCCTCGGCGCCTGCCTTGCCGCCCGGCTGCTGAAGTCGCTGATCCCCTGGAAGTGGCTGGTCACCGCCCTGGCGATCACCACCGGCGCCCTCCTCACCGGCGCCTTCGCCTTCCTCCTGGGCGGCCTCGCCGCAGGCTGAAGCCCCGCCCTCGGCGCTCGCACAGGACGTCGGACCCGCCGACTTCCTGTGCGGACACGGCGGCCTCAGGACCCCGCCGCCGTCCGGTGCCGCGCCACGGCCTCAGAACCCCGCCAGCTCCAGCAGGAACGCCGTCTCCGCGTCGTGCCGGCCCGCTGCCGCGCGGGGGGCGGCGACGGTCACCGCGAGGGCGCGGCACCAGGCCAGGACGCGGGCCGGATCGGCCCCGGGGACGCGGGCGCTCAGGTCGGCGATCGCCCGGTCCAGGGCGGGCCGGTCGGTGACGCCGTCGAGCACCCAGTCCACCAGGTCGAAGTCCGGGTCCCCGAGGGACGGGCGCGGGTCGATCGCGACCGGTCCGGCCGGGCCGTCCAGGACGTTGGCCGGGTGCAGGTCCCCGTGGACGAGCGCGAGCGGCCCGCCGGCTGCCAGCTCCCGGGCGAAGGCACGCGCCCCGGGCGGCACCGCGCCGGGCGCGCGCCGTTCGGTGAGGTCGAAGAGGAACTCCACCCGGTCGCCCAGCGGCCGCAGGGCCAGCCCGTCCACCGGCACCGAGCGCAGGGCGCCGAGCAGCGGCGCCACCTCCGCCGGCCGCCAGGCCCGCTGCCGCAGCGGCGCCCCGGGCTCCACGTCCGCCAGCAGCAGGGCGTTCGCCGCCGTGTCCGTCGCCAGGAGCCGCACCACGGACGGCAGCCCCGACCAGGCCCGCAGGGCCACCGCCTCCTGCGCGGCCACCTCGGGATCGGGCGTCAGCTTCAGCCAGACCGCGGTGCCGTCACCGCGCTCGCAGCGGAACACCCGGGACGTCCCGCCGCCGCCGGCCGCGCGCAGCTCCAGGCTCCAGCGCCGGGCCAGCTCCTCGACCACCGCCGGGAGGGCCGCGCACCAGGCCTCGGCCGCCGGGCCGAAACGGACCGTCAGCCGGTCCCGGACCTCGGCCGGCACCGTCACCAGGTCACCCGGAACCACCTCGCCCGGAACCGCCCCGCCCGGAGCCACCTCGCCCGGAACCGCCCCGCCCGGAGCCACCTCGCCCGGAACCGCCCCGCCCGGAGCCACCTCGCCCGGAACCGCCCCGCCCCCGTTCACGGCTGCCCCACCACCAGCAGCGCCTCCGCGCCCACCGGGCGGTAGCCGGCCGCCTGGAACGCCCGCACGCTGGTGGCGTTGCCCGGCGCCTGCTGCGACCAGATCCACTCGCCCTCCGGGAGCAGATGCCGGGCGCTCGCCGCCAGCGCGCGCCCCAGGCCCCGGCCGCGCGCCTGTGGGTCCACCTCGATCGCGCACTCCCACCGTCCGGCCACCCCGCGCCCGAGCACCAGGACCCCACCGTCGACCATGAAGACCCGGACGTCCTCGCGGTAGCGCAGCGCGCGCACCACCCGGGGGTGCGCCCGGTCCCGGACCTCGGCCGGCGCCAGCGGGGGAGCACCGGGCAGCCGGCCGGCCACGGTCAGCAGGTCGATGGTGCCGGCCACCCGGCCGGTCCGCTCGGCGAGCGCGGTCAGGAAGGGCGGGGAGAGCGGTGCGGCCAGCGGGTCGCTCGGCACGGCGGCCAGCGCGGTCCGCACCCAGGCCGGGTCCTCGTCGGTGAACACCACGGCGTGCGCGGAGAACGCCAGCACCCCGGCCTCGCGCGCCGACGGCTGCGGCACCACCGTCACCGAGCCGTCCGGCGGCGGGAACAGTCCGCCCGCCGCGTCGGCCATGATCTCCCGCAGTCCGCGCCCGCCCACCCCGACGCCCCCCGTTCCACCGTTCGAAGAGCGTCAGCCTATGCGACCACCGCGCGGTGCCCGCCGCCCCGTCAGGTCTTCCGGGCCCGGCTCGGCTGCACCCGGCTCGGCTCGCCGGGGGCCTTCGGATGGTCGGGCGGGTACGGCAGCTCGCCCAGCCCCTCGTCCCGCAGCTGGCGCTCGTACAGCTCCAGCAGCCCGTCCAGCCGGTACGCCTTGTCGTCCATCTCCGCCTGGAGGTCGCCGAGTTCGGCGAACCGCGGCGGCAGCGTCCGCAGGTCGAAGTCCTCCGGTACGGCGTCGTCCAGCTCCTCCCAGCGCAGCGGCGTCGAGGCGGTCGCCCGGGGGCGGGCGCGCAGCGAGTAGGCGGAGGCGATGGTCCGGTCCCGGGCCATCTGGTTGTAGTCCACGAAGATCCGCTCGCCGCGCTCCTCCTTCCACCACGCGGTGGTCACCCGGCCCGGCATCCGCTGCTCCAGCACCCGGCCGAGCGCGATCACCGCGTGCCGGCCGTCGGTGAACGTCCACCGCGGCTCCAGCGGCACGTACACGTGCACCCCGCGTCCGCCGGAGGTCTTGGGCCAGCCGCGCAGTCCGTGCTCCTCCAGCACGGCGCGGAGTTCGTGGGCGGCCAGGGCGGCGTCGTGGAAGTCGGTGCCCGGCTGCGGGTCGAGGTCGATCCGCAGCTCGTCGATGTGGTCGGTGTCGGTCCGCCGCACCGGCCACGGGTGGAAGGTCAGACAGCCCAGGTTGGCGGCCCAGAGCACGGCGGCCGGCTCGGTGGGGCAGATCTCGTCGGCGGACCGCCCGCTCGGGAAGCCGATCCGGGCCGTCGGCAGCCACTCCGGCAGGCCCTTCGGCGCCCGCTTCTGGTAGAAGAACTCGCCCGTGACGCCGTCCGGGAACCGCTGCAGCGTGGTCGGCCGGTCCCGCAGCCCGCGCAGCACCCCGTCCGCGACGGCCAGGTAGTACTGCGCGACGTCCAGCTTGGTGAAGCCGCGCTCGGGGTAGTACACCTTGTCCGGATTCGACAGCCGTACGCTGCGCCCGGCGACATCCAGTTCCACGGCTGCGCCCATGCCTCTCACGCTAGACGCGCTCCGCCCGGCGCGCGCCCCGGAACGGTTGGCGCGAGGATCGGAGCCATGGACCTGCCCGTGATGCCGCCGGTGGCGCCGATGCTCGCCAAGTCGGTCGCCAAGATCCCGCCGGGAATGCAGTACGAGGCCAAGTGGGACGGCTTCCGCACCGTCGTCTTCCGCGACGGCGACGAGGTCGAGCTCGGCAGCCGCACCGGAAAGACGCTCACCAGGTACTTCCCCGAACTGGTGGAGGCCCTGAAGCGGGAGCTGCCGCCGCGCTGCGTGCTGGACGGCGAGGTGGTGATCGCCCGGGACGGCCGGCTGCGGTTCGAGGAGCTGCTGGAGCGGATCCACCCGGCGGCCAGCCGGGTGCGGCTGCTGGCCGAGCGCACCCCCGCCTCCTTCGTCGCCTTCGACCTGCTCGCGCTCGGCGACGTCTCGCTGCTCGACGAGCCGCTCTCGGCGCGCCGCCCGGCCCTGGAGGCGGCGCTCGGCGGGGCCGCCGACCCGGTCTTCACCGCTCCCGCGTCCACCGACCGCGAGCTGGCGCAGAGCTGGTTCGCCGAGTTCGAGGGGGCCGGACTGGACGGCGTGGTGGCCAAGCCGCTGGACCAGCCCTACCGGCCGGGGGAGCGGACCATGTTCAAGATCAAGCACGAGCGCACCGCCGACTGCGTGGTGGCCGGCTACCGCGAGCACAAGAGCGGACCGGTGGTCGGCTCGCTGCTGCTCGGCATCAACGACGCCGAGGGCCGCCTGCAGCACGTCGGCGTCTGCGCCGCCTTCTCGATGGCCCGCCGACGTGAACTCGTCGAGGAACTGGCGCCGTTGCGGATGAAGGACGTCTCCGCCCACCCGTGGGGCGGCTGGGCGGACGAGGCCGCCCACGCCGATGCCCGGCTGCCCGGCGCGGTCAGCCGCTGGACCGGCGGCAAGGACCTCTCCTGGGTGGCGCTGCGCCCCGAGCGGGTGGTCGAGGTGGCCTACGACCACATGGAGGGCACCCGGTTCCGGCACACCGCCCAGTTCCGCCGCTGGCGCCCGGACCGCACCCCGGAGAGCTGCACCTACGCGCAGCTGGAGGAGCCGGTCTCCTACGACCTGGCCCGGGTCCTCGGGAGCTGACCGGCCGACGGGGCCGCCGGCCGGTCGGCTCCCCGGGCCACCGGGGGGACCGCTCAGGTCACCGAGGCGGACGGCGACGAACTCGCCGTCGCGGGCGGGAACGAGTAGACGTTCCCCGGCGAGACGATCTCGGTGATCGCCTTGGCGAAGAGCGTCGACGGCTCCTCGCCCTGGGACGAGATGTCCGTGTTCAGCAGCACCGCCAGGGTGGCCTGCGCCGACGGCAGGTAGACCACGGCGCTCTGGTAGCCGGGCAGCGAGCCGTTGTGCCCGACCCAGCCGTGGTTGACGAACAGCCCGAGCCCGTAGCCGACGTCCGGCAGCGGGGTGGGCGGCGTCACCAGCCGCTCCGCCTGGGTGGCCGGCTTGAGCAGCGTGCCGGTGGCCAGCACCTTCGCCCACTTCTGCATGTCGGCCAGGTCGGAGATGACCGCGCCCGCCGCCCAGGCCCAGGACGGGTTCCAGTCGGTGGCGTCCGCGATCGAGCCGTCCGGCGTCTGGTCGGTGTACCCGCGGGCGTGCGGCTGGGGGAACGCCGCGTCGGTCGGGAAGACCGTCCGGCCCAGCCCGGCCGGGTCGAACACCTGCTGCTTCAGGAAGACGTCGAGCGGCTGCCCGCTCAGCTTCTCCACCACCAGGCCGATCAGCACGGTGTTGGTGTTGCTGTACTCGAAGGCGCTGCCCGGGGCGAAGTCCGCGGGGTGGTCGAAGGCGTAGGAGAGCAGCTGCTGCGGGGTGAAGACGCGGTTCGGGTCGTTGACCACGGCCTGCTGGAAGTCCGGGTCCGCGCTGTAGTTGAAGAGGCCGCTGCGCATGTCGGCGAGCTGGCGCAGGGTGATCGTGTCCCCGCCGGGCACGCCCGCGACGTACTTGCCGACCGGGTCGTCCAGACCGGCCTTGCCCTGGTCGACCAGCCGGAGCAGCCCGGTGACGGTGAAGGTCTTGGTCTCGCTGCCGATCCGCATGTTCAGCCCGGTGACCATCGGCGTACCGGCGACCTTGTCGGAGACGCCGAAGGCCTTGAGGTAGCTGCCGTCGGGCGTGGTCAGAGCGACCATCACCCCGGGGACGGAGGCCTCGCTCAGCACCTTCTGCACCGCCGAGTCCAGCCGGGCGGTGACGTCCGGGGTGAGCGCGGCCACGGTGCCGCCGGCCGTCGGCGAGGAGCCGGACGCGCTCGGCGAGCCCGAAGCGGAGCCCGAAGCGGAGCCTGAGGCGGAGGAGGCGGCGGAGGACGAGCCGGACGACGGACCCGACGACGGGCCGGACGGGCCTGCCGAGGGGCTGAGCGCGGCGGGGACGGCCGTGACCGGGCCGGCGGGCGGGGGGTCGGACGCCGTCCGGCCGGAGCAACCCGCGGCGGCCAGCAGACCGGTCAGGGCCAGTACCGCGGTGGCCGCCCGCACGGAGCGGCGGGGGAGCGGGGCGAGCGGCCGTCGTGTCTTCGTCATGATCGGAGCGCCTCTCTGGACCGAACGGCCCCGGAGCGGCGCTCCACGGGGCCATGGGGGAGCGATCGCCACCGTATGCGCGCCACGACCGGCCCGCGCGCGGGCCGCCGCCGCACTGGCCCGAACGGCCCCACCCCCGGTCACCCCGGAACCGCCGGCGCGCCGAACCAGCCGAACCCCCGGTCATCCCGGCCCGGTTCACGCCCGGCCGGGCCGCCGCGCCCGTGCCGAGCGCCCCCAGCGCTCCGCCGAACGGGTGGCCACCGGCACGCCGCGCCGGTGGCCGGGCCCGGCTCGGGCACGATCGTTTAGCCCAGCTGTGGCGCCCCTTAAGAATTCCTCGATGGACCGCACCCCCTCCCACCAGGCAGATTGCTCCATGTTCGGTGCGAGGAGGCAGGAGCAGCCACCCCGCCGGGCCCCGTCGGCCTGCCCTCACCAGGCCGCCCCACCATGCGTCAGGAGCCGCCGCAGTGAAGGCACTCGTCAAGCAGAAGGCAGAGCCCGGACTCTGGCTGATGGACGTCCCGAAGCCTGCCATCGGCCCCGGCGAGGTGCTGATCAAGGTGCTGCGCACCGGGATCTGCGGCACCGACCTGCACATCCGCAAGTGGGACGGCTGGGCCCAGCAGACCATCCGGACCCCGCTCGTCCTCGGCCACGAGTTCGTCGGCGAGGTGGCCGAGATCGGCGCGGCCGTCGCGGACATCTCGGTCGGCGACCTGGTCAGCGGCGAGGGCCACCTGGTCTGCGGCAAGTGCCGCAACTGCCTGGCCGGCCGACGTCACCTCTGCCGCAACACCGTCGGCCTCGGGGTCGGCCGGGACGGTGCCTTCGCCGAGTTCGTCGCGCTGCCCGCCTCCAACGTCTGGGTGCACCGGGTCCCGGTGGACCTCGACGTCGCGGCGATCTTCGACCCCTTCGGCAACGCCGTGCACACCGCGCTCTCCTTCCCGCTGGTCGGCGAGGACGTGCTGATCACCGGTGCCGGTCCGATCGGCATCATGGCCGCCGCCGTCGCCAAGCACGCCGGCGCGCGCAACGTGATGATCACCGACGTCTCGCCGTACCGCCTCGACCTGGCCCGCGAGGTCGGTGTCACGCTGGCCCTGAACGTGGCCGAGCACACCATCGAGGAGGGCCAGCAGAAGCTCGGCCTGCGCGAGGGCTTCGACGTCGGCCTGGAGATGTCCGGCCGCCCCGAGGCGATGCAGTCGATGATCGCCAACATGACCCACGGCGGGAAGATCGCCATGCTCGGCCTGCCCGCCGAGCAGTTCCCGGTCGACTGGGCCTCGGTCGTCACCTCGATGATCACCATCAAGGGCATCTACGGCCGCGAGATGTTCGAGACCTGGTACGCGATGTCCGTCCTGCTGGAGGGCGGGCTCGACCTCAGCCCCGTGATCACCGGCCGCTACGCCGCCGCCGACTTCGAGGCCGCCTTCGACGAGGCCGCGAGCGGCCGCTGCGGCAAGATCATCCTCGACTGGACCGTCTGAGACCGTCTGACCCCCTCTAGGGAGACACCGTGTTCGACAACGTGCGCGACGACCTGGCCGCCACCCTCGACGAGATCCGCGAGGCCGGCCTGTTCAAGCCGGAGCGGGTGATCGGCACCCCGCAGAGCGCCGCCGTCACCGTCACCGCCGGCGGGCAGCCCGGCGAGGTACTGAACTTCTGTGCCAACAACTACCTCGGCCTCGCGGACCACCCCGAGGTGCTCACCGCCGCCAAGGACGCCCTGGACCGCTGGGGCTACGGGATGGCCTCGGTCCGGTTCATCTGCGGCACCCAGGACGTCCACAAGGAGCTGGAGGACCGCCTCTCCGGGTTCCTCGGCCAGGAGGACACGATCCTCTACTCCTCCTGCTTCGACGCCAACGGCGGCGTCTTCGAGACCCTGCTCGACGAGCGCGACGCCGTCATCTCCGACGCGCTGAACCACGCGAGCATCATCGACGGCATCCGCCTCTGCAAGGCCCGCCGGCTGCGCTACGCCAACCGCGACCTGGCCGACCTGGAGCAGCAGCTCAAGGAGGCCCAGGGCGCCCGCCGCCGGCTGGTCGTCACCGACGGCGTCTTCTCGATGGACGGCTACGTCGCCCCGCTGCGCGAGATCTGCGACCTGGCCGAGCGCTACGACGCCATGGTCATGGTCGACGACTCGCACGCGGTCGGCTTCGTCGGCCCGAACGGGCGCGGCACCCCCGAGCTGCACGGCGTGATGGACCGCGTCGACATCATCACCGGCACCCTCGGCAAGGCCCTCGGCGGCGCCTCCGGCGGCTACGTCGCGGCGCGCCGCGAGATCGTCGCCCTGCTGCGCCAGCGCTCGCGGCCGTACCTGTTCTCCAACTCGCTCGCCCCGGTGATCGCCGCCGCCTCGCTGAAGGTGCTCGACCTGGTCGAGCGCTCGACCGAGCTGCGCGAGAAGCTGGCCGCCAACACGGCGCTGTTCCGCTCGCGGATGACCGAGGCCGGCTTCGAGATCCTGCCCGGCGACCACCCGATCGCCCCGGTCATGATCGGCGACGCGGCCGAGGCCGGCCGGCTCGCCGAGCTGCTGCTGGAGCGCGGCGTGTACGTGATCGGCTTCTCCTTCCCGGTCGTGCCGCACGGCGCGGCCCGGATCCGGGTGCAGCTGTCCGCCGCGCACTCCACCGAGGACGTCGAGCGCGTGGTGGCGGCCTTCGTCGACGCCCGCGCCGCCCTGGGCCACCATCTCCTCCGACCACACCATCGTCGGGCGCACGGCGGCCGGGCAGAAGCTGGCCGCGCTGCTGAACGACGACCAGAAGCTCCGCAAGCTG
>NZ_JBEXYC010000070.1:0-34126 GCF_040630835.1 Kitasatospora sp. NPDC005751 | reverse complement strand
GATCCACCCCGAAGGGCTTCACCGTTCGACTTGCATGTGTTAAGCACGCCGCCAGCGTTCGTCCTGAGCCAGGATCAAACTCTCCGTGAATGTCTGCTCGGCTGTGCTCAATTAAGAGCGCGAGCTGCACTCGCGTCGAGCGGCACGGCAACCACCGGAATAGGGCGGCCCCGCGCACTGCGTCCTCGCTAGTGTTTACTACATAAAGGAATCTCCAACCCCGATCACAAGGATCAAGGCCGGGGATGTCAACATATCTGGCGTTGACTTTTGGCACGCTGTTGAGTTCTCAAGGAACGGACACTTCCTTCGGACCGCCTTCCAGCGGGCCCTCCGGGCGCTTCGTTCTTTCGTGTTTCCAGCTTACCAGACGCTTTCCGCTCCGTTTACCGGTGCTTTTCGCTTCTGAAACCTGCTGTTAACCGTCGACTTGCGGCGACTCGACCAACCATAGCGGGTCGTCGGCCGGAGCGCGAATCGGGGCACGCCGAGCTTCACCCGCTGGGAGGCATGATTTGTTGCTCTCGCGAGCATATACAGCAATGGTCCCGATTCGCCAAGATGCCTGTAGAGTGCGGCGCATCGGCCAAGAGGACTAGACCACTAGCGGTCGGTGAGATGGCCGGCCGGTGAGGGCGGGCAGGGCGTGAGTGTTCGCCCGGGAATGTCAGCAGATGTCCGAAGTTGACATGATTTAGGCTTCAGTCGATGTCCTTGCCGCAGTTCGCGGCCGCTCTCTGTACTGCGCACTTGGGAGGCTCAACCATGACCACTGTGACGTCGCCGCTGACCGGCCGTGTCGTCGGGCTCGCCGGCGTGCCCGACCCGGTCTTCTCCGGCGCGATGGTCGGCCCCGGCACCGCGATCGACCCGGTGCGCCGGCCGACCGAGGCCGTGGCCCCGGTGGACGGTGTCGTCGTCTCCATGCACCCCCACGCGTTCGTCGTCGTGGACGCGGACGGACACGGCGTGCTGACGCACCTCGGCATCGACACCGTGCAGCTCAACGGCGAGGGCTTCGAGCTCCTCGTCAACAAGGGCGACACGGTGACCTGCGGCCAGGCCGTCATCAAGTGGGACCCGGCCGCCGTCGAGGCCGCGGGCAAGTCGCCGATCTCGCCGATCGTCGCTCTGGAGGCCGCCCCCGACTCGCTCGGCGACCTTCGCGAGGACGGGGACGTCGCCGTGGGCGACGCCCTCTTCAGCTGGAGCTGACCTCTTTCTTTACTGCAGACCCGCCCCTCCGGACTCGGTGGGGCGGCCCGGCACACAGCGGTACCCGGCGGGGCCGCTTCTCTCAGCGGAGACAGGTGACATGGAGAAGACGCTGCGCGGCGTGGGTGTCAGCCACGGGGTCGCGATCGGCCAGGTGCGGCACATGGGGACGGCGGTGCTGGAGCCGTCGGCCACCCAGATCCCGACCGCGGACGCCCCCCGTGAGCAGGCCCGCGCCCAGGCTGCCGTCGAGGCGGTGGCCGCGGACCTGATCGCCCGCGGCAACCTGGCCGGCGGCGAGGCGCAGGCCGTGCTGGAGGCCCAGGCGCTGATGGCGCAGGACCCGGAGCTGATGGCCGACGTGGCCCGCCGGATCACCGTCGGCAGCAGCGCCGAGCGCGGCGTCTACGACGCCTTCGCCGCCTACCGCGCGCTGCTCGCCTCCGCCGGGGAGTACCTGGCCGGCCGGGTCGCCGACCTGGACGACGTGCGCAACCGCATCGTGGCTCGGCTGCTGGGCGTGCCGATGCCGGGCGTTCCGGACAGCGACGAGCCGTACGTGCTGTTCGCCCGTGACCTGGCGCCGGCCGACACCGCGCTGCTGGACCCGACCCTGGTGCTCGGCTTCGTGACCGAGGAGGGCGGGCCGACCAGCCACAGCGCCATCCTCGCCCGCGCCCTGGGCGTGCCGGCCGTCGTCGCGCTGCCGGGGGCGACCGATGTCGCCGAGGGCACCGTGGTCGCGGTGGACGGCAGCTCCGGCGACGTGCTGCTGGAGCCGTCGCAGGAGAAGCAGGACGAACTGCGCCGCGCGGCCGCCGAGCGCAAGGCCGCGCTGGCCGCCTCGTCCGGCCCGGGGCAGACCTCGGACGGGCACCGGGTGCCGCTGCTCGCCAACGTCGGCGGTCCCGCGGACCTGCCTGCCGCGCTGGAGGCCGGGGCGGAGGGCGTCGGCCTGTTCCGCACGGAGTTCCTCTTCCTGGACGACTCGGCCAAGGCTCCCAGCGAGGAGAAGCAGGTCGAGGCGTACCGCAAGGTGCTGGAGGCGTTCCCGGAGGGCCGGGTCGTGGTCCGGGCGCTTGACGCGGGCGCGGACAAGCCGCTGGACTTCCTGACCCCCGCCGACGAGCCCAACCCGGCGCTGGGTGTGCGCGGTCTGCGGACCCTGCTGGAGCACCCCGAGGTCATGCAGACCCAGCTGCGCGCGCTGGCGAAGGCGGCCGAGGGGCTGCCGGTGCACCTTGAGGTGATGGCCCCGATGGTGGCCGACCGCAAGGACGCCAAGGACTTCGCGGACGCGTGTCGCCAGGCCGGGCTGAGCGCCAAGTACGGGGCGATGGTGGAGATCCCGTCGGCGGCGCTGCGGGCGCGGTCGATCCTCCAGGAGGTGGAGTTCCTCTCGCTGGGGACCAACGACCTCGCGCAGTACACCTTCGCCGCCGACCGCCAGGTGGGTGCGCTGGCGCGGCTGCAGGACCCGTGGCAGCCGGCGCTGCTGGACCTGGTCGCCTTCTCGGCCGAGGCCGCCCGGGCGACCGGCAAGAGCTGTGGCGTCTGCGGCGAGGCTGCCTCCGACCCGCTGCTCGCCGTGGTCCTGACCGGGCTCGGCGTCACCAGCCTCTCCATGGGCGCGGCGTCGATCCCCTATGTGCGGGCCACGCTGGCCAAGTACACGCTGGCGCAGTGCCGCCGGGCGGCCGAGGCCGCCCGGGCCGCGGACAGCGCCGAGGACGCGCGGGCCGCGGCCCAGCAGGTGCTGTCCGGCGAGTGACACCCGGCACGCGGCCGGAGCGAGGACTGCGAAGGGGTGCCCCCACCGTCATGGGGGCACCCCTTCGTGCTGTCCGGGTTCGTGCTGTCCGGGTGCTGTCCGAGGTCAGGCCCGGCGGTCGCGGCGGAGCTGCTCGAAGTAGCGCAGGTGCTCGATGTCGTCGACCGAACCCGGGTTCACTGCCTGCTCCAGCGGGGTGCCGGAGAGCAGGCGCTTCACCGGGACCTCGATCCGCTTGCCGGTGAGGGTGTGCGGCAGGCCGCGGACGGCGATGACCTCGTCGGGGACGTGGCGCGGTGAGAGCTCGGTGCGCAGCGAGGTGCGGATCCGGCCGACCAGGCCGTCGTCGAGGACCGCGCCGGGGGCGAGCACGACGAAGAGCGGCATCCAGTAGCCGCCGTCGGGCTCCTCCAGGCCGATGACCAGGGACTCGGCGATCTCGGGGAGGCGCTCGACGACCTCGTAGATGTCGGAGGAGCCCATCCGGACGCCCTGGCGGTTGAGCGTCGAGTCGGAGCGGCCGTGGATGACCACGGTGCCGCGGGAGGTGACGGTGATCCAGTCGCCGTGGCGCCAGATGCCGGGGTACATCTCGAAGTAGCTGTCGTGGTAGCGGGCGCCGTCGGGGTCGTTCCAGAAGCCGGTGGGCATGGACGGGATCGGCTTGGTGACGACGAGTTCGCCGACCGCGTCGGTGAGCGGGCGGCCGTGGACGTCCCAGGACTCGACGGCGGCGCCGAGGCAGGGGGCCTGGATCTCACCGAGGTACACCGGCAGGGTCGGGACGCCGCCGACGAAGCAGGAGCAGACGTCGGTGCCGCCGCTGACGGAGGCGAGCCAGACGTCCTGCTTGACCTCGTCGTAGATCCAGCGGAAGCCGTCGGGCGGGAGCGGGGATCCGGTGGTGCCGATGCAGCGGACGGCGGAGAGGTCGAGGTCGCGGCCGGGGTGCAGCTCGGCCTTGCGGCTGGCGATGACGTAGGCCGCGGAGGTGCCGAGGACGGTGGCGCCGGTCCGGGCGGCGACGGACCAGAGGGCACCGGTGTCCGGGTGCCCGGGGCTGCCGTCGTAGGTGACGATCGTGGACCCGGTGAGCAGGCCGGCGAGGAGGAAGTTCCACATCATCCAGCCGGTGGAGGTGTACCAGAGGAAGCGGTCCTCGGGGCCGAGGTCCAGGTGGAGCCCGGCCTGCTTGAGGTGCTCCAGCAGGATGCCGCCCTGGCTCTGGACGATGGCCTTGGGCAGGCCGGTGGTCCCGGAGGAGTAGAGGACCCAGAGCGGGTGGTCGAAGGGGACGGCCTCGAAGACCGGCTCGACGTCGTCGGCGACCAGGTCGTCCCAGTGCAGGGCGCCGTCGGGGGCGGGCGCGCCGAGCAGCGGGACGTGGACGACGGTGCGCAGGCTGGGGAGCTCGCGGCGGAGTTCGGCGACGACCTCGGCGCGGTCGTGGTCCTTGCCGCCGTAGTGGTAGCCGTCGACGGCGAAGAGGACGGCGGGCTCGATCTGCTGGAGGCGGTCGAGGACGCTGCGGGCGCCGAAGTCGGGGGCGCAGCTGGTCCAGACCGCGCCGACGGCGGCGCTGGCGAGGAGGGCGACGGCGGCCTGCGGGATGTTGGGCAGGTAGGCGCTGACGCGGTCGCCGGGGCCGATGCCGCGGGCCCGGAGGGCGGCGGCGAGCGAGCCGACCTGGCGGCGGAGCTCGGACCAGGTGAGGACGGTCGGCTGCTCGGTGGTCTCGTCCAGGTGGAGGATCGCCGGCTTGTCGGCGTTGGCCTCGTCGTCGGCGGCGCGCAGGGCGTGCTCGGCGTAGTTGAGGCGGGCGCCGGGGAACCAGCGGGCGCCGGGCATGGCGGCTTCGGCGAGGACGGCTTCGGGGGCCTCGGTGAAGCGGACGCCGAACCACTGGGTGACGGCCGTCCAGAAGCGGTCGAGGTCCTCGGTGGACCAGCTGTGCAGGTCGGCGTAGCGCCGGGCGGCCTGCTCGTCGCTGTCGACGGGGGCCAGCGGGGCGGCCGGTGCGCCGTGGTGTTCGGCGGCCCAGGCCTGGAAGGCCACGAGGCCGGTGGCTGCGGCGCGAGCGGGGTTGGGGCGCCAGAGCGGCTGGTCCTGGGATGGGGTGCTCACGGTGGTGGTCTCCCGGCCGTTGGATGGGACGGGGGTGCTTGTGGCAGGGCCCGTCCGGTTGGGGCTGTCGGAGCAGACCCTGCCATGTGATCGCGCGGTACGCCAGGGTCTGCCGCGGCCGTGCGAGCCTGGTCAGCCCCGTCCCCGGGCACGGTCAGTGGTGGGCGTACTCGCCGTTGAACCAGGCCTGGGAGACCCGGGTGTGGAAGGCGAAGACGAGGGCGGTCGTGGGGTCGGCGAGCTGCCAGCCCTCCGTCTCCTCGGTGGGGACCGAGGGCGGGAGCTCGGCGAGCGGGCGGGCGGGGAGCAGGCCGAAGAGGCAGAGGAAGCCGCCGTGCGTGTCGGAGTCGGTGGCGACCAGGGTGACGTCCCCGGCCTCGGCCAGGATGCCGGTCTCCTCGCGCAGCTCGCGGACGCAGGCCTGCTGCCAGCTCTCCCCGTAGTCGACGTAGCCGCCGGGCAGGGCGAGTTGGCCGTAGCCGGGCTCGATGGTGCGGCGGATGACCACGAGGCCGGGCGCACCGCTCTCCTGGGTGACCGGGAGGAGGGTGACGACGACGGGCAACGGGTTGCGGTAGCTGATCTCGGAGCAGCCGGGGCAGGTGCGGGGCCAGGCCGTGGTGCCGGGCGGGTAGGGCGTGCCGCACCAGTGGCAGTGGGAGTTCGGCCGGTTGCTCGTCCTGCTCACCTCTTGAGTCGTCATGGCCGGATGGTAGTGCGCGTGGGCGCGACCGGTGGCGCCGGTCAGCGGATCTCGTCCTCCCGGGTGGGCCGGAGCAGTGCGGGGTGCAGGAGGTGGGCGTCGCCGGCGTGGTAGGTGCGGGCCCGTGGGCCGCCGCGGGCGCCGCCGCGCTCGGTGGTCGTCCCGGTGCTCTCGACGAAGCCGGGCACCGAGAGCACCTTGCGGTGGAAGTTGCCGGGGTGGAGCTTCTCGTCCCAGACCGCCTCGTAGACGGCGCGCAGCTCGGGGATGGTGAAGTCGTACTGGAGGAAGGCGGTGGCCAGCGGGCTGTACTCGATCTTCGCGCGGGCGCGGTCGAGGCCGTCGGCGACGATCCGGGCGTGGTCGAAGGCGAGCGTCGTGGTGCCGGCGGGGCCGTCGGCCGCGGGTTGGTGGCCGGTGTGCCCGCCGACGCCACCCCCGTGGGTGTCGGCGGGCACACCGGCGGCTGGGGACCGGCCGGTGGACGGCCGGAGGTCGAGCTCGGTGACGGCGTGCCAGGCGGCGGTGGCCGCGTCCGAGCCGGCCTGCGGGTCGGGCAGGTCGGGGGCGAAGGCGAGGTAGGCGACGGAGACCACGTGCATGCGCGGGTCCCGGGTGGGGGCGCCGTACGTCCCGAGCTGTTCGAGGTGGATCCGGCTCAGGGCGGCCTCGGCGTCGGCGGTGCCGACCAGGCCGGTCTCCTCGGCGAGCTCGCGGGCGGCGGCCTCGTCGAGCCCTTCCTCGCCGGCTCGCAGGAAGCCGCCGGGCAGTGCCCAGTACCCCTGGTAGGGCGGCGCGGCGCGCTCGACCAGCAGGACGTGCAGGCTGCCGTGGCGCAGCGTCAGGGCGACGACGTCGACGGTGACGGCGACGGGCGTGTAGGCGCGCGGGTCGTAGGCGGCGAGCCAGTCGTTCTCGTGGGCGGGCGGTCGTTCCACGGTCATGGCGGGCTCCTCTCCGCTGGCGCTTCGTCGGGCCGGTCGGTCGCCGACGGTCGCTGCCGGGCGCGTCGGGTGTGGCGGGCGTGTCGTGCGGTCGGCGGTACCGGGAGGACCGGCGGGCCGCCGTCCTGCCGTCGTTCTCGGGGTGAGCACAACGTAGCGATCCGGGGGCCGGGCGGCAAATGGTTTTCGGGCCGGCCGGGGGCGTCCGGTCTTCTACTCTGTGACCAGGAGCTTTGCCCCCGAGGAGGCCGTCATGCCCGCCCCTGCCCCGCCGGGCTTCGCCGCCGCGCTGGCCGCCGGTCCGCTGGTCCTGGACGGCGGGCTGTCCAACCAGCTGGCGGCGGCCGGGTACGACCTGTCGGACGCGCTGTGGTCGGCCCGGCTGCTGGCGGACGCCCCGGAGGCGGTGGTCGCCGCCCACCGGGCGTACTTCGAGGCCGGGGCGCAGGTCGCGATCACCGCGACCTACCAGGCGAGCTTCGAGGGGTTCGCCCGGCGCGGGCTGGGCCGCGCGGACGCGGAGCGGCTGCTGGCGCTCGGGGTGGAGCTGGCGCGCCGCGCCGCGGCGCCGGTCCGGGCGGACCGGCCGCTGTGGGTCGCCGCGTCGGTGGGGCCGTACGGCGCCGCGCTGGCCGACGGCTCGGAGTACCGGGGCCGGTACGGGCTGACGACCGCCGAGCTGGAGGCGTTCCACCGGCCGCGGCTGGAGGTGCTGGCGGCCGCCGGGCCGGACGTGCTGGCGCTGGAGACGGTGCCCGACGCGGACGAGGCGCGGGCGCTGCTGCGGGCGGTGCGCGGGCTGGGCGTGCCGGCCTGGCTGTCGTTCAGCGTGGCGGGCGACCGGACCAGGGCCGGGCAGCCGCTGGCGGAGGCCTTCGCGCTGGCCGCGGACGCCGACGAGGTGGTCGCGGTGGGGGTGAACTGCTGCACGCCGCAGGACGCCGACCGGGCGGTGGCGACGGCGGCCCGGGTGACCGGCAAGCCGGTGGTGGTCTATCCGAACAGTGGCGAGCGCTGGGACGCCGGGGCCCGTGCCTGGCGCGGTGCGGCGACGTTCGGCGTGCCCGGGGCCGCTCCCGGCGGCGGCCGGGCTGGGGTGGCGGGGTGGCTGGCCGACGGCGCCCGGCTGGTGGGCGGCTGCTGCCGGGTGGGCCCGCGGGAGATCGCGGCGCTGGCCGCCGAGGTGGCGCGCGGGCGGGACTGACCGCGCCGGACGGAGATTACCGAGGGGGAAGGTGCACGGACGGGGCGCGGCCTGGCAGACTCGTCCCGTTACCACTGCGGTCGACATTGTCGACCGCCTGTCAGCGCGGAGGTACCGAATGCCCGGCCCGATCCAGTCGCTCTCCCGGGCCGCCGCGATCATGCGCCTGCTGGCCGGCGGCGAGCGCCGCCTGGGGCTGTCCGAGGTCGCGACGGCCCTGGGCCTCGCCAAGGGCACCGCCCACGGGATCCTGCGCACCCTCCAGCAGGAGGGGTTCGTCGAGCAGGACCCGGAGAGCGGCAAGTACCAGCTGGGCGCGGAGCTGCTGCGGCTGGGCCAGAGCTACCTGGACGTGCACGAGCTGCGCGCCCGGGCCCTGGTCTGGGCGGACGACCTGGCCAGGGCGGCCGGCGAGACCGTCTACCTCGGGGTGCTCCACCAGCAGGGCGTGCTGATCGTGCATCACGTCTTCCGTCCGGACGACACCCGGCAGGTGCTGGAGGTCGGCTCGATGCAGCCGCTGCACAGCACCGCCCTCGGCAAGGTTCTGCTGGCGTACGACCCGGTGGCCCGCGGGGAGCTGGGCGAGGGCCCGCTGGAGGCGTACACCGCACGGACCCTGACCGACCTGGCGGACGTGGACGCCGAGGCGGCGCTGACCCGGGAGCGCGGCTGGACCGACTCGATCGAGGAGACCTGGGAGGGCGTGGCCTCGATCGGCGCGCTGATCCAGGACCGGCGGCGCAACCCGGTCGGCGCGGTCTGCGTCAGCGGCCCGGTGGAGCGGGTCTGCGAGGACGGCTTCGTGCGGCCCTCGCTGGTCGCCTCGGTGCGCAGCGCGGCCCGGGCGATCTCCCGGGACCTGGGCGCCGGACGGTTCTGACCCCGGCGCCGGCGGCCGCGGCCGCGGACATCTGACGTTCACGCTGAGGCGCGGACAGGCGGGATGCCTGTCCGCGCCTTAGCGTTTTGTCCATATTTGACGTGAGTCGATTGGTAACTTCGAGTGAAGGGTCACAGCTGCGTAACCCGGCCTTGACGTGAAGGCGGCCTGGGGAGGAAGCTTCCGCATGACGGTCGACATTGTCGAACGATGGCCGAGCAGATCACTCCCACAATGCGCTCACCCGCACAGCGATCGCTCAGCCACCTGCCCCCACCCGCACCTCCGGGCCATATGGACAAGGGAGTCTTTGTGTCCGCGTTCTCCAACGGCGACATCTTCGTCGGCGAAACCCTCGGCACCGCCGCGCTGATACTTCTCGGCGGCGGCGTCTGTGCCGCCGTGACGCTCAAGAAGTCGAAGGCCCTCAACGCCGGCTGGCTGGCGATCACCTTCGGCTGGGGCTTCGCGGTGATGATCGCCGCCTACATGTCGGCCCCCAAGTCGGGCGCGCACCTGAACCCGGCCGTCACCCTGGCCCTCGCCGTCGACAGCGGCGACTGGAGCAAGGTGCCGGTCTACCTCGGCTCCCAGCTGCTCGGCGCGATGATCGGCGCCGTCCTCGTCTGGGTCACCTACCTCGGCCAGTTCCAGGCCAACAAGGAGGCGACCCTGGGCATCTTCTCGACCGGTCCCGAGATCCGGAACCCGGTCCAGAACCTGCTCACCGAGATCATCGGCACCATGGTCCTCTGCCTGGGCATCCTCACCCAGGGCCTGAACAAGGGCCTCGGCCTCTCCGGCACCGGCATCCTGATCGTCGCCCTCACCGTCGTCGGCATCGGCCTCTCGCTCGGCGGCCCGACCGGCTACGCGATCAACCCGGTCCGCGACCTGGGCCCGCGCATCGTGCACTCGCTCCTGCCGATCCCGAACAAGGGCGGCTCCGACTGGTCCTACGCCTGGATCCCGGTGGCCGGCCCGGTCATCGGCGGCCTGCTGGCCGGCGGCCTGTACCACGTCGCCTTCTGACGCTCCTCGGGTTTCCACCCCACCCGAGCACGGGGACTGACCCGAGAGTCGGACCCACCCACCCCGCAACCCCCTTCTTGAGCCGAGGACCCTCATGACCTCCATTGGCACCGGTAACTACATCGCCGCGATCGACCAGGGCACCACCTCCAGCCGCTGCATCATCTTCGGCGAGGACGGCCGGATCGTCGCCGTCGACCAGCAGGAGCACCGGCAGATCTTCCCCCAGCCCGGCTACGTCGAGCACGACGCCGCCGAGATCTGGACCCGGGTGCAGTCGGTGGTCCGCGGCGCGCTGGAGAAGGCCGGTCTGACCAAGGACGACATCCGCGCGATCGGCATCACCAACCAGCGCGAGACCACCGTCCTGTGGGACAAGAACACCGGCGAGCCGGTGCACAACGCGCTGGTGTGGCAGGACACCCGCACCGAGGGCCTCTGCCGCGAGCTGGGCCGCAACGTCGGCCAGGACCGCTTCCGCCGCGAGACCGGCCTCCCGCTGGCCAGCTACTTCGCCGGCCCGAAGATCCGCTGGCTGCTGGACAACGTCGAGGGCCTGCGCGAGCGCGCCGAGGCCGGCGACATCCTGTTCGGCACCATGGACACCTGGGTGATCTGGAACCTCACCGGTGGTGTCAACGGCGGCAAGCACGTCACCGACGTCACCAACGCCAGCCGCACCATGCTGATGAACCTGCGCTCGCTGGAGTGGGACGACAAGATCGCCGAGTCGATGGGCGTGCCGATGGCCGTCCTGCCGGAGATCCGCTCCTCCGCCGAGGTCTACGGCGAGGCCGTCGGCGACCTGGCCGGCGTGCCGGTCGCCTCCGCCCTCGGCGACCAGCAGGCCGCGCTGTTCGGCCAGACCTGCTTCGACAAGGGCGAGGCCAAGTCGACCTACGGCACCGGGACCTTCCTGCTGCTGAACACCGGCGAGGAGGTCGTCAACTCGTACCACGGGCTGCTGACCACCGTCGGCTACCGGATCGGCGACCAGAAGCCGGTGTACGCGCTGGAGGGCTCGATCGCCGTCACCGGCTCGCTCGTCCAGTGGCTGCGCGACCAGCTCGGCATCATCTCCACCGCCGCCGAGATCGAGACCCTCGCCAACACCGTCGAGGACAACGGCGGCGCCTACTTCGTCCCGGCCTTCTCCGGCCTGTTCGCCCCGTACTGGCGCTCCGACGCCCGCGGTGTGATCGCCGGTCTGACCCGGTACGTCACCAAGGGCCACCTGGCCCGGGCCGTGCTGGAGGCCACCGCCTGGCAGACCCGCGAGGTCGTCGACGCCATGCAGAAGGACTCCGGCGTCGAGCTCACCGCCCTCAAGGTCGACGGCGGCATGACCAGCAACAACCTGCTCATGCAGAACATCGCCGACGTGCTGGACGCTCCGGTCGAGCGCCCGTACGTGGCCGAGACCACCGCGCTGGGCGCCGCCTACGCGGCCGGCCTGGCGGTCGGCTTCTGGAGCGACCTGGACACCCTGCGGGCCAACTGGCACCGCGCCGCCGAGTGGACCCCGCGCATGGACGAGGCCACCCGGGAGCGCGAGTACAAGAAGTGGCTCAAGGCCGTGGAGCGCACCATGGGCTGGGTGGAGGAGGACGAGCAGATCTGACCGCGGACGCCGGTCGGGGCCCCCGGGCCCCGGCCGGCCCGCTCCCGTTTCACCGGCCCGCCGCACCGGGCCGAACCGGCCTCTCAGCAGGGGCCGCACCGCACACCGAGAGGAGTAACGGCGCCGCCCGACCCGCGCCGCCGTACACACACCATGGCTACCATCCCGACCCTGGGCGCCGAGCGCTTCGCCGGCCGCACCGCCTCCCGCGCCGAGACCCGCGAGCTGCTGGGCAAGGCCACCTACGACCTGCTGGTGATCGGGGGCGGCATCCTCGGCACGGCCGTCGCCTGGACCGCGTCCCAGGCGGGCCTGAAGGTCGCCATGGTCGATGCCGGCGACTTCGCCGGGGCCACCTCCAGTGCCTCCTCGAAGCTCGTGCACGGCGGTCTGCGCTACCTGCAGACCGGGGCGGTCAAGCTGGTCGCCGAGAACCACAAGGAGCGCCGCGCGCTCGCCACCGACGTGGCCCCGCACCTGGTCAACCCGCTGACCTTCTTCGTGCCGGTCTACAAGGGCGGCCCGCACAGCGCGCCCAAGCTCGGCGCCGGTGTGTTCCTCTACTCGGCGCTCTCCGCCTTCCGCGACGGCATGGGCCGGGTCTCCACCGCCGCGCACGCCGCCCAGCAGGTGCCCGCGCTGCGCACCGAGGGCCTGCGCTCGGTGGCCGTCTACGGCGACCACCAGATGAACGACTCGCGCGTCGCCGTGATGACGGTGCGCGCCGCCGTCGACGCCGGCGCCGTGGTGCTCAACCACGCCGAGGTCACCGGCCTGCGCTTCACCGGCGGCCGGGTCACCGGCGCCGACCTCAAGGACCGCCTGGACGGCACCGAGTTCGGCGTGAACGCCCGCCTGGTGCTCAACGCCACCGGCCCGTGGGTCGACCACCTGCGCACCATGGAGGACGCCGGCGCCGCGCCGTCGATCCGCCTCTCCAAGGGCGCCCACGTCGTGGTCAAGCGCCGTGCCCCGTGGCGCGCCGCGCTGACCATCCCGATCGACAAGTACCGCGTCTCCTTCGCCATCCCGTGGGAGGACCACGTCCTGCTCGGCACCACCGACGAGGAGTACACCGGCGACCCGCAGGACGTCCGGGCCACCGAGGCGGACATCGACCAGATCATGGGCGAGGCCGCGCACGCCATCCGTGACGAGCACATCGACCGCGACCTGATCACCTACGCCTTCGCCGGCCTGCGGGTGCTGCCCGGCGGCCCCGGCGACACCGCCGCCGCCAAGCGCGAGACGGTCGTCACCGAGGGCCGGGGCGGCATGCTGTCGGTCGCCGGCGGCAAGTGGACCACCTACCGGCACATCGGCCGGACCGTGCTGGAGAAGCTGGCCCACGTGCCCGGCACCACGCTCGGCGAGGACATGTCGACCATCGCCCGGACCGTCCCGCTGCCCGGCGTCGGCGCGCCGAACGCCGTCGCGCACCGCCTGCTGATCGACCGTGAACCCGGCTCCCGGATGGAGCCGCTGGTCGCCAAGCACCTGGCCAGCCACTACGGCACGCTCTCCTTCGAGATCGCCCGCATGATCGACGAGAACCCGGAGCTCGGCCGGCCGATCCACGAGGACGGCCCGGACGTCTGGGCCCAGGTCGCCTACGCCGCCGACAGCGAGTGGGCGTACACCACGGACGACGTGCTGCGCCGCCGCACCACGATGACCGTCCGCGGCCTGGACACGCCGGAGATCCGCTCCGAGGTCGACGCCTTCCTGGCGAAGCGCGCCAAGTGACCGCGTGGCCGAGTGAGGGCGGTCCCGTGAAGCGCTCGGCCCCGTAGGGCCGGCGCACAGGACTCGAAGGGCGGGCACCCCGGGCTGGGGGTGCCCGCCCTTCGGCATGTCCGCACGGCCGGGCTCACGGGCTCCTGCGGGTCGGCTGCCAGGGCGGTCCCCAGGACCCGCTCGGCTGCCCGCCGGGCCGCGGTCGGGCCGTGCGACCCGCCGTCGGGCAACGCCGGAGGGCGGTACCCGTGGAGACGGGTACCGCCCTCCGGGGCGCGGGGGCGCGGGGGCGCGGGGGCGCGGTCAGATGATCAGGCTGAGCGGCATGATCAGGGCGATGGCGACGACCGAGATCACGGTCTCCATCACCGACCAGGACTTGAGGGTCTGGCCGACGCTCATCCCGAAGTACTCCTTCACCAGCCAGAAGCCGGCATCGTTGACGTGCGAGAAGAACAGCGAACCGGCGCCGATGGCCAGCACCAGCAGCGCCGCGTGGGTCGCGGACATGTCGGCGGCGAGCGGGGCGAGGATGCCCGCGGCGGTGATCGTGGCGACTGTGGCGGAGCCGGTGGCCAGGCGGATCAGCACGGCGATCAGCCAGCCGAGCAGCAGCGCCGAGATGTGCCACTTGGCGGACCACTCGCTGACCGCGTTGCCCACCCCGACGTCGATCAGGGTCTGCTTGAAGCCACCGCCCGCGCCGACGATGAAGACGATGCCCGCGATCGGGCCGAGCGACTTCCCGACGGTGTCGGAGATCCGGTCCTTGGTGAAGCCGGCCGCCCGGCCGAGCGTCACCATGCCGAGCAGGGTCGCGGCGAGCAGGGCGATCAGCGGCGAGCCGATGAAGTCGAAGATCCGCTGCGGCATCGCCTTCGGGTCGTCGACGACGACGTCGACCAGGGCCTTGCCGAGCATCAGGGCGACCGGCAGCAGGATGGTGGCGAGGACCGCGCCGAAGCCCGGGGTGTGCGCGGGCTTCTCCGTCTCCTCGGGCGCGGTGGCCTGCGGGATCTCCAGCGGGCCGACCCAGCGCTCGGCGAGCCGGGCGAACAGCGGGCCGGCGACGACCAGCGTCGGCACGGCGATCAGCAGGCCGAGGGCCAGGGTGATGCCGAGGTCGGCCTTCAGCGCGTCGACGGCCACCAGCGGACCGGGGTGCGGCGGGACGAGGCCGTGCAGCACCGAGAGCCCGGCCAGCGCGGGGATGCCGATCCGCATCAGCGGGACGTTGCCGCGGCGGGCCACCAGCAGCACGATCGGGATCAGCAGGACGACCCCGACCTCGAAGAACAGCGGCAGGCCGAGGACGGCCGCGATCAGCGCCATCGCCCAGGGCAGCGCCCTGGGCCCGGAGCGGGCGAGCACGGTGTCGGCGATGATGTTCGCCCCGCCGGAGTCGGCGAGCAGTCTGCCGAGCATCGCGCCGAGCCCGATCAGCAGGCCGACGCCCGCGACGGTCGCGCCGAACCCCGTGGAGAAGCTGCCCAGCAGCTTGTCGAAGGGGGCGCCCGCGACGGCGGCCAGCAGGCCCGAGCCGAGTGTGAGGGCGAGGAACGGGTGGAGCTTCAGCCGGGTGATCAGCACCACGATGGCGC
The DNA here is from genome assembly GCF_040630835.1 of Kitasatospora sp. NPDC005751. Lineage (NCBI taxonomy): Bacteria > Bacillati > Actinomycetota > Actinomycetes > Kitasatosporales > Streptomycetaceae > Kitasatospora > Kitasatospora sp. NPDC005751. Next base: position 19,291 of record NZ_JBEXYC010000070.1, on the reverse strand, counting down.
CGATGCTGAGCAGGACCGCGATCAGCAGCTGGGCGTCGCTGTCGGTGTGCGGCAGGGCCGGTGGGGCGGCCGCCGCGAGCAGGGTGGGGGTCACGCGAGGTCTCCATTGACGGGCCGCAGCAGTGCCACGGCCATCTCGACGAGTTCTTCGGGGGTCGGGCCGACGTCCAGGACCGCACCGCGCTCGTCCGCCCCGAGGGGCTCCAGGGCGGCGTACTGCGAGTCGAGCAGCGACGGCGGCATGAAGTGTCCGGTGCGGTGGGCGAGCCGGTCCCCGACCAGCTCGTGCCCCCCGCTGAGGTGCAGGAAGAAGGCGCCCGGGCAGGCCGCGCGCAGGGTGTCGCGGTAGCGGTGCTTCAGCGCCGAGCAGGTGACCACGCCGCCGGTGCCGGCCTCGGCCCGCTCCCCCAGCCAGCCGCCGAGGGCGCGCAGCCAGGGCGCGCGGTCCGCGTCGTCCAGCGGAATGCCGGCCGACATCTTGGCGATGTTGGCGGGCGGGTGGAAGTCGTCCGCCTCGGCGTAGGGGAGGTCGAGGCGGTCGGCCAGCAGGCGGGCCACGGTGGTCTTGCCGACACCGGAGACGCCCATCACCACGAGGGTGAGGGGCGACGCGGGGGTGTCGTGGTTCTCGACGCTGAGAGCCATGGGTGGTGCTCCTTCGTTGCCAGGCCGCCACTATCGCTCCAAAGATATGACGTATTCAAGGGTCGGAAACCAAATCGTCATACTTTTGCGCGTTGCGGGGGCCGCCCGGCGAGCGGGCCGGCCGGGCCCTCTAGGCTGGCCGGATGGAGATCCAGGGGCTGCCCGGCCGACTGCTCGCCGACCTCGGACCGGCCATCGCCTCCGGTGAGATCCCCGAGGGGGCGGTCCTGCGCGCCGAGGAGCTGGAGCAGCGGTACGGGGTGTCGCGGACGGTGGTCCGCGAGGCCGTGCGGATCCTGGAGGGGATGGGGCTGGTCGCCTCCCGGCGGCGGGTCGGCAGCACCGTCCAGCCGAAGTCCGCCTGGGACGTCTTCGACCCGCTGGTGATCCGCTGGCGGCTGGCCGGGACCGACCGGCCCGCGCAGCTGCGCTCGCTCGGCTCGCTGCGGGTCGCGGTGGAGCCGGCCGCGGCCGCGCTCGCCGCCCGGCATGCCAGCGACGACGAGCGCCGCGAACTGCTCTCCCTCGCCGGAGAGTTGACGATGACGGCGCGGGCCGCCGACCTGGCCACCTTCCTCCGGCACGACATCGCCTTCCACGCGACCGTCCTGAAGGCCTCCCGCAACGAGATGTTCGCCCATCTCGGGGACACCGTCGGTGCGGTGCTCACCGGTCGCACGGAGTACCATCTGATGCCTCATCAGCCCGAGCCGTACGCGATCCGGTTGCACCGCGAGGTCGCGGAGGCGATCTGCGCGGGGGACGCGGCCCATGCCGAGCGGGCGATGCGCACGATCGCCGAGGGCGCGCTGGCGGAGCTCGACCAGCAGTTGGGGTGATTCGCCCGGGGGGCGCGGTTTCCGGTGCAGATCACACGATTTGACGGCAGTTCGGCTGAATCCCGCGCATGGTTCGGGTACCACGGGGCAGAGTGGTGCGCAGGGGCGCGTTCCGGCGCGCCCGTCCCGCCGTCGTGAGCGCGCCTGGGGGTCGCCCGATGCCATCCGCACGCCGTCGCCGCCGTCGCCTGCCCGACGAGGTGCGCGCAGCCGCCGTCCGGGCCGTGCTCTGCCTGTCCTTCACCCTGGTCGGCCTGGTCGTCGCGGCGCTGGGCTCGTACGCGGACAGCTGGCTGATGACGCCGGCGCTGATGGCCATGGGGCTCGGGGTGTTCGGCACCATGTGGTGCCTGCTGGAGATCCTCATCTCGCGCCAGGTCGCCGCCCAGCGGATGCGCGGGCCGAACTCCGCCTCGCCGATGGCCGGCAGCCGGGCGCCCGCCGGGGTCCGGCCGGTGCCGCGCCCGGCGGGCCCCCCGACCGGGACGGCGCCCCAGCCGTGGGTGCCCACCGCGCAGGGTGCCCGGGTGGGTGGTCAGGCCGGCACGACGGCCCGGTAGTGGGTGGTGAGCCGGCCGTCGTCGTCCAGGACGTGGAAGGCGAGCATCGGCGGCTGCTCGAAGCTGATCCCGGGGCCGCCCTCGCAGGGCAGCGTGACGGTCGACACCACACCCGGCGCGACCAGCACCGGCAGACCGGCGAACACGGTGGCCGCGCCGGTGTGGGAGTGGCCGCAGAGCAGGGCGGCCACCCGGGGGTGGCGGGCCAGCACCTCGGCGAGCCGCTCCTCCCCGAACTGGCGGATCGGGTCGACGGCCGGGAGGTGGAGGACGACCGGCGGGTGGTGGAAGGCCACCAGCGCCGGCCGGTCCGGACGGCCCCCGGCCAGCTCGGCGTCCAGCCAGGCCAGCGTCCCCTCGTCGAGCAGGCCGTCGTCGCGGCCGGGGATCGACGAGTCGAGCAGCAGCAGGTCGGCGCCAGGCAGTTCGTGCCGCCGGTTGACCGGGCCGTCGGCGGGCGCCTCCCCCAGCAGTCCCTCCCGGTAGGGCGCGCGCCGGTCGTGGTTGCCGGGACAGGTGAGCACCGGGTGGCGGGAGACCAGCACCTTGGCGGCCTGCTCGTACTCCGCCGGCAGGCCGTGGTCCGCGAGGTCGCCGGTGACCAGGACGGCGTCCAGCGGGCCCGGCAGGGCGTTGAGGTACGCCATCACCCGCTCGGCCCGCCGGTACGCGCGGGCGCCGCCGTCCCGGCGCCACTCCTGGCCGAGGTGGATGTCACTGAAGTGAGCGATCGTCAGCATGCCCCCACGGTAGGCGGGCCGGTGGCGCCGGGGTAGCGGGGGTCAGGCCTGGCCCGGGGCCTCCACCGGGCGCTTGAACATCCGGGTCGCGGTGATCTCGCCGTGGATGGCCGGGCCGTCCGGGTCCTGCGGGGCGGGCAGGCCGGGGCGCAGGTGCTCCTCCACCGAGATGTACTTGAGGCCGGCCCGCAGGTCGGCGTCGTTGCGCAGCCGGATAACCAGCGGGAACTCGGCCAGCGCGGTGGTGTCGAACAGGCCGGTGGTGTAGATCAGCTGGACGCCGAGCGCGTCGGCGACCGCCCGCTGGAGCTCCAGCAGGTAGGTGGCGTTGGCGCGGCCGATCGGATTGTCCAGGAAGAGCGTGCCGGCGTGCCGCAGCTGGGACTGACCCCGGTCGTTGGCCCGCAGCGCGGCCATCGTGCAGTACAGCGCGATGGCCGCGGTGAGCAGCTGGCCGCCGGAGAAGACGTCCGACATCTGGCCGACGCCGACCCGCTCGGCCCGCAGCACCGCGTCCGGCTTGAGGATCTCCACGCTGACGCCGCGCGGCCCGATCGCGGCGGCGACCCCGCGCAGCAGCAGGGACATCCCGTCGCGGCGCAGGTCGCTGTTCTTCCGGACGGCGGCGCGGGTGGCTTCGTCGATCACCTCGCCCAGCCGCTCCACCAGGGTGGCGTGGTCCGGGTCCTCGAAGCGGATCCGCAGGAACTCCTGGCCGGACCACTCCCCCAGGCCCTCGGGCAGCCGGGAGAGCCGCTGGGCGGCCCGCAGCGTGGTGAGCGAGGACTCGACCAGGCCGCGCAGCCGGTCGACGATCGAGCCGCGGTTGCGCTCCAGCTGGGCGAGCTCGTCGGTCAGCACCCGCAGCCGGGGCGCGAAGGCGGTGGCCCAGGCGGCGGCGTGGTCGGGCAGGGCGGCGGCGGGCAGTTCGCGGATCTGCTGGCGGGCCGGGGTGCGGACGGCCTCGTAGCGCGCCGCGTTGGCGTGCCGGACGAGGGCGTCGGAGGCGTCCCGGACGGCGAGTTCGGCGGCGGAGAGTTCGCCGGCGGCGGTGCGCAGGGCGCGCCGGGCCTCGGCGGCGGCCGTCCGGGCGTCGGCGAGCGAGCCCAGGTAGGGCTCGACCGGGCGGCCGTCCTCGTCCTGGTGCTCGCGCAGGCCGTCGCGCAGCTGCCCGGCGTGCTCGTCGAAGTCGGCGGCGGCGGCCTGGGCGGCGTCGAAGGTCCGCTGCAGGTCGGCGTGGGCGGTGCGGGCGGCGTCGACGCTCTCGCGGCGCTCGGCCAGCCGGGTGGTGGCGGTGCGCAGCAGGACCTGGGCGTGCTCGGGGTCGGTGGGGACGAGGTCCTCGGGCAGCTCGGTGTGCGCCTCGCCGTCGGCGGGCGCGGAGCGTTCGGCCTCGCCGCGCAGCCGGCCGAGCTGCTCGCTGGCGGCGGCGGCGCGGGCCTCGATGGTGGCGACCAGCTCCTCCGCGCGGGCGGCGGCGGCCTGGCGGGCCGGGCCGTCGGCGCCGTCGGGGCTGCCCAGCAGCTCCTCCGCCCGGGTGCGCACCTTGTTGGTGAGCCGGTCGAGTTCGGTCGCGGCGGCGGCCTCGTCCCCCTCGGCCCGGGCCTGTTCGGCGCGGAGGTCGGCGCCGACGCCGACCTTCTCGTACAGCTGGGACGCGGCGCGGTAGGCCTCGCGCAGGGCGGGCAGGGCGACGGGGGCGGCGGCGGGCTCGTCGGCCTGCTCGGCGGCGGGGATCTCGGCGCGCTCGGCGCGCAGGGTGCGGGCGGTGCGGCGGGCGTCGTCGGCGGCGCGCTGGGCGGCGCGGCGGTCCTCGTCGCAGGTGCGGGCGCGCTCGGCGCACTGGGCCTGGCGGCGGTCGCACTCGGTCGCGTCCTCGGCGAGTTCGCGCAGGCTCCGCGTCCAGCCGGCGCGCTCGCGCAGGCGGAAGGCGAGGCCGGAGAGGGCGTCGGCGCGGCGCCGGGCCTGCTGGGCGGCCTCGCGCTGCTCCTCGTGCGCGAACGCGGCGGCGGCGTGGTCGCTCTCGGCCTCGTCGTGGTCGGCGCGCAGGGTGGCCAGTGCGGCGGCGGCCTGCTCGGCGTGCTCGTGGGCGGCTCCGGCGGCGGCGGCCAGCTCGGCGAGGGTGCCGGGCGGGCAGCTGGCGTGCCAGGAGGCGAGGCGGGCGGCGAGGGCGCGGTCGCCGCCCAGCCGGGCGGCCAGCTCGCGGATGTGCTCCTCGCGGGCGGTGGCGCGTGAGCGCAGCTCGCGGCGCTCGCCGTCGGCGGCGGTCTCGTCGTGCATGGCCGGGTTCGGCGGGACGAGGAAGAAGGCGGGCTCGCCGGTGATGGGCGCGATCAGCGCGGCGGCGGCGCCGACCGCGACGGTGGAGCGCGGCAGCAGCGCGGCGGAGTGCAGCGTCTCGCGGGCCCGGTCCAGCGAGTGGGGGTCGGTGATCACCACGCCGTCGACCAGCTCCGGCCGGGCGGCGAGGATCGCCTCGTGGTCCGCCGGGTCGACCGACTGGGCCAGGTAGCGCCAGCCGGGCAGCGCGGGGATGCCGTGCTCGGCGAGGTACTCGACGGTGGCGAGCACGTCCGGGCCGGGCGGCAGCAGGCCGCCGTCGCCGAGCGCGGCGAGGATGCGGGAGTCGTCGGCGGCCGCGGTGCGCAGGTCGAACAGGGTGCGTTCGGCGGTGGCGATCGCGTCGTCGAGCAGTTCCCGGAGCGTCTCGGCGGAGCGGTCGAGGACCGCGGGGGTGAGGAAGCCGGAGGCCTCGTCCGCGCCCTCCTGGTACGGGGTGAGGGAGAGCAGGTCGGCGAGCCGGGGCTCGGTGGCGAGCAGGGCCGCGGTGCGCTGCTCGGTGGCGAGCGCCTGGGCGGCGGCCTTGCGGGCGTCGGTGGCGCGGGCTTCGGCGAGTTCGGCCCGGCCGGTGGCCGCGGCGGCCTCGCGCAGCCGGGCCGCGGCGGCCTCGGCGGCCGTGCGGGCCTGCGCGAGGGCGGCCGCGGCGGTCTTCTCCACGTCGGCGGCGTGCAGGGCGGCGCGGGCCGGGTCGGGCTCGGCGGTTCCGGGGTCGATCCAGCCGGCCTCGACCGCGGCGGCGGTCTCCCGCTCGACCTCGGCGAGGCGCTGGCGCAGGTGGTCGGACTCGCTGCGGGCCTTCTGGGCGGCGGTGGCGGCCTCGGTGGCGTCGGACTGGGCCTTGGCGCCGTCCGCCTGGAGCTCGCCGGCGCGCTGCTCCTCGGTGTCGGCGCGCTCCTCGGCGGCCGCGGCGGCGCTCTCCAGGGCGCGGGCCAGCGCGGTGGCGGCGCGGGCGCGGGCGGCGAGCGCCGGGGCGGCGTCGAGTTCGGCCTCGCGGATCGCGGCGGCGACCCTGGCCACCCGGTCGGCGGCGGCGCGCTGGCGCAGCACGGCCTCGGCGGCCTGCCAGGCGGAGTGCAGGGTGCGGGCGTCGATGAGCTCGCGGCGCAGCGCGGCGGCCTCGGTGGTGGCGGCGGCCAGGCCGAGGGTGGCGTGCCGGTGGGTCAGCTCGGCGGTGATCAGGGTGTGCCGGGTGCGGTCGGCCTCGGCGGCGGTGACGGCGCTCGCGGCGGCGGCGACCTCGATGGAGAGGTCCTGGGCGCGGTCGCGTTCGGCGGCGGCGCGCGAGGTCAGGGCGTGGGCGAGGCGGCGGGTGCGGCGCTCGGCGGTGCGGTGGGCCTCGCGGACGGTCTCCCGCGCGATGGTGGACTCGGCGATGCGCTCCAGCAGCTCCAGCGAGCCGGCGGTGAAGTCGCGTTCGGCGGTGAGCTCGGCGCGACGGCCGAGCTTGGCGGCGAAGCCGTGGACGAGGTCGGCCAGGCCGTCGGTGTCCCGGGTGTCGGTGACGGCGCGCAGCAGCAGGTCGGTGAAGTCGCTGTCGTGCTTGACCGCGAACAGGCCCGCCGCCTCGCCCTCGTCGGCGTTCATCTCGCGCTGGTAGCGGAAGAGTTCGGGGTCGAGGCCGAGTTCGCCGAGGTGCTCCGTCCAGCGGTCGTGGCCGTCCTCGAAGACCAGGTCGAGGTGGGGGTGGGCCTTGCCGGCCTCGGTGAGGGCGTCGCGGAAGCCCTTCATGGTGCGGCGGCGGCCGCGGGCCTTCTGGTCGCCGGCCAGGCTGACCCGCTCGGCGACCGGCAGGGAGTCCAGCGTCAGGCCCGGCCCGGGGCGGAAGGAGTACCAGGTCTCGGCGAACTTGCGCGGGTCGGAGGAGACCTGCCGGCCCCGCCACTCGCTGACCTTGCCCACCACGATCGGCTCACCGGTGACGGTGTGCTGCCATTCGAGGGCGACGTGGCCGCAGTCGTCGGCCAGCAGGAACTTGCGCAGCACGCCGGAGCTGGCACCGCCGAGGGTGTTGCGGTGGCCGGGGAGCATCACCGAGAAGATCAGCTTGAGCAGGACGGACTTGCCGCCGCCGTTCTCCAGGAAGAGCACCCCGGCGGGGGCGGGCCGGCGGATCGGCCCGTCCGGCTCCTCGCCGAACAGGCCGATCTGCTGGGGGGCCGGGTCGGTGACGGGCTCGCCCACACCGCGCAGGTCGAGCACCGTGTCGGCGTAGCGGGCGCCGGCCGGTCCGATCGAGTACAGGCGGACCCGGTTGAGCTCGTACATGTGCGGCGGTTCTCCAGTGCGGGTGGGTCAGGAGTGCGTGGTCAGGGGTGCCCGGCCCGGTGGCGCGGCGGGCCGGTCCGGGTGGGGGCCCGGGGTCAGAGCGCGTGGAACGGCAGGCCCGCGTCGGCGACCAGCTCGTCCCCGGTGTCCGGGGGCAGCAGGCTGGCGGTGCCGTCGGAGACCGGGACGATGCCGAGGTCGAGCAGTTCGGCCATGGCGGCGCTGCCGGCCAGGTCGCGGACCTGGAGCTGGTAGCGGGCGGTGGTGCGGTAGGTGCCGCCGGCGTCGTCCGAGGTCTTCTGCAGGAAGCCGGAGTCGACCAGGAACATCACGGCCTTGGCGACGATGCCGATGGTGGAGCCGGACAGCCGGCGGGCGTCCTTGGTGGCGCCGGTGGCGGTGCGCCGGGCCCAGACCCGCCAGGCGGCCTCCAGGCCGGGGGCGTCGCTCTGCGGGTCGGTGTTGGCGCCGTCGGCCTCGGCCTGCTCCTCCAGCCGGCGGCAGGCCTGGCGGACGAAGGCGTCCACGCCGTTGACCGTGATCCGGCCGAGGTAGCCGTCGTCGGCGAGGTCCTCGGGGCGGGGGAAGGCCATCGCGGCGACGGCGAGGTGGGCCAGGCCGTGCAGGAAGCGGTCGGTCGACTCGGAGGCGGCGCGGCGCGAGTAGTCGCCCATCCGGACGGCGAAGACGGAGTCCTCGGCGGCGGCCACGGCCATGCCGGCGCGCGGCGAGACCTCCAGGACGACCAGGCCCATGCCGGTGGCGACGGCGTCGGCGAGGCGGGCGAAGGGCGGGTCCTCGCGGTGGCGGCGGACCAGCTCGGCGTACTCTGCGTCGCGGGCGGGGAGCAGCTTGGCCTGCAGGCCGAAGGAGACCAGGCGGGCCGCGTCGGCGACGTCGGCCGGGGTGATCGGGGCCGGGGCGGCGGGCTCGGCCTCGGGTGCCCAGGACGTGTCGTGGTGGGTCGTCACGGGCGGTGCTCCTCGGGGGTGTTGCCACTGGTGCGGGTGGTGGGGCGGTCGGTCTCGGCTGCCGCGAGGCGGCGCCGGGGGTGCGTCGGCTGTCCAGTCGTCAACTGGCGTCCTTGCGGTCGGCCGCCATGCCGGCCGCGTCCAGCAGGGCGCTGCCGACGATGAGGTCGGCGCCGCCGAACTCGCGGTCCCGCAGCGGAGTGCCGTCGTCGACCGCGAAGAGCAGCCGCTCCTCCCCCTGCCGGTAGGCGGTGCCGACCGGCGGGCTGGCCGCGTGCACCGCCAGCAGGGCGACCAGGTAGGGGAGTTCGGGATCCTGCCGACGGGCGTCGGCGAGCAGCCCGGAGAGCCGGCGGGGGGCGTCGGCGGGCAGGTCGAGCAGGACCAGCGCGGCCTCCAGCTGCGCCTCGGTGAACCGGCTGTCGTCGGGGGTGGCGACGAGGTCCGGATCGGGCAGCTCGGCGCCCAGGTGCTCGCGCTCGACCGGCGGGGTGAGCAGCAGGTCGACCAGGTCGGCGACCCGGACGGAGACCGGCGTGCGCAGACCGGTGCCGCGGGTGAAGAACGCGCCGGTCGGCCGGACGGCCTGCTCCACCGGCAGCCGCAGCACGGGGGCGAGCAGCTGCCCGTAGAGGTCGATGCCGCTGCGGGCGCCGGGCGCGGCGAAGGCCTGGCGGTCCTGCTCGGCGCGGAACAGCGGGCCGGCCTCCAGCAGGCGGGTCTGCAGCTGGGTGTGGCGGCGGATGCAGTCCTTGACGATGTCGACCAGCTCGGCGGCGCGGCGCTTGTGCTCGGGCTCCTCGGCCTCGTCGCGGGCCTTGCGGATGTTGGTGAGAATCGCGTTCTCGTGCCGGTAGCGGTCGGCGATGTGGTCGAGCGCCTCGTCGATGAGGTCGGGGACGGCCTGCATCCAGTCGACGGCGCGCACGTTGCGCCGGGTCGCGTCCAGGGCCCGGCGCAGCGTCTCGGCGTACTGGACCGTGCGGTAGCGGGCCTGCTCGGCGGCGAGCTGGGCGTCGGCCAGCCGGCCGCGCCGGATCAGCACCTCCAGCTTGACCTCGGCGGCGATCTGCGCGGAGGTGACGTCGGTGTCGAGGGCGCCGACCAGGACGTTGACCGCCTCGTCGGTGGTGCGCAGGTAGACGCCGCCGTCGGGGCCGGGCACCTCCTCGATCAGCTTGAAGTCGTAGTCGCGCCGGACGTACGCGCCGTCCTGGCCGAAGGTGCCGTAGACGGCGCGGAACCCGCGGTCGACGCTGCCGACGTTGATCAGCGACTCCAGCACCCAGCGGGCGACCCGCTCGTGCTCGGCGGTCGGGCGGGTGGCGGCCTGGGCGGCGACCCGGGGCAGCAGCCGGGCGAGCACTATCTCGCGGTCGGCCCCGGTGTCGAAGTCCATGTGCAGGGTGACCAGGTCGATGGCGGCGAGGCCGACCTCGGCCATCGCGTAGCCGCCGTACTCGCCGGCCAGCATCACCTTGCGGCTGTCCAGGTCGTGCAGCGGGGCCGTGCAGGCCAGCGCCTTGAGCCGGCGGGCCAGGCCCTCGTCGGCGGCGGGGCCGGGCGCGGGCCGCGCGGCGGCGGCGGGCCCGGCGGGCGGCCGGGGCCCGGACTCGGTGGGCGGGTCAGCGATGGCGGTCACGGTGGACAAGATTAGAGGTAGGCACCGACATCGACCGAAACCGACCTTACGGACGGCCCGGACAGGCGGTCGCACCGCGGGCGGTGGAACCGGCTTTCGGGAAAGTACCCGCACGATCCGGTCCCCACGGCCATCATGCCTCATATGATCATCCGACTGGTACGAGGCGGCCTGACCGCCGCCCTGGCCGTGGCCACGCTCACCGCCGGCACCGCGGCGGCCGGCGCCGCGACCCCGGCCGCGACCGCCGCCCGCACGGCGGCCACCGGCCCGAACGTCAGCGTGACCCAGGCCGGCAACTACCCGACCTTCCCGGTCGACAGCACCAACTTCTCGGTGACCTGGACGTCCTCCGGCACCGCCGACCTCACCGGGGTCACGCACCTCACCGTCGAACTGCCGGCCGGTCTGACCACCAGCGGCGCGGCGATCACCTCGCTCCCCGACTACTCCTTCACCGAGACGGTCTCCCCCGACGGCCGCCGGCTGGACGCCTTCTTCACGGGCACCCGGGCTCCCGGGCGCAGCGAGTTCATGAAGGTGTACGTGGCCTCCCACGGCACCGGGCCGACCGGGACGATCAAGGTCACGGCGGCGAACCGGAACGACACCGACCCGTCCGACAACGTCTCCGACCACCTGCTCGGCAGTGGCCCGCAGACCCCGACCGCCCCGCCCGTCCCGGCGGTGACGGGTATCGGCACGACCACCGGCCCCGGGACGGGCGGCACCGCCGTCACCCTGACGGGCACCGGCCTGGACAACGGCTTCGTCCTGTTCGGCGACGCCCTCGCGACCGGCGGCTGCACCGGCACCACCTGCACCGTGACCGCGCCCGGCGGCGCCGGCAGCGCGCCGGTGACGGTGGTGACCCCCGGCGGCTCCGCGGCCGCGCCGCACGCCTTCGACTACACCGGCGCGGCTCCCCCGGCACCCCCCGCGCCGGTGGTGACCGGTCTGACCACGAGCACCGGGCCGGCCTCCGGGGGCACCAGGATCTACGTCCGGGGCAGCGGACTGGCCGCCGGCACGGTGCTCTTCGGCGGGGTGCCGGCCACCCTCCACTCGTGCGGGCCGACGCTCTGCTCGGCGACCGCCCCGGCCGGCACCGGCGTGGTGGACGTGACGGTGACCACCGCCGGCGGGACCAGTGCGCCGGTCGCGGCGGGGCGGTACACGTACACGGCCTGACGGGGTCGTACGGCGGGGCCCGGTGCCGGGAGCGGCGCCGGGCCCTCCAGCGTGCCCGGGGGCTCGGCGGCGGCGGGGCGGCCCGCGCGGCTCCCCGGGTGAGCCCGGGCGCGGGAGCAGGCCCAGGGCAGCAAGTTGAACACGTTCAATTCAACCGTCTAGAGTCACTTCCGTGCAGGTGGGACAGCCCGTCCCAGCTCCTCTCCGGCATGGGGGTCGACCGGTATGAACGGCACGTCCGAAAGCTTGACCCGAACCCCGCCCGCGGCCGAACAGGCCGTACTCCGGCGGGTGCGGCGGTGGCTCTGGGCCTTCGTGGTCTGCCTGGTCCTGAGCGGTCTGACGGCCTTCCCGCTGGAGACCGAGACCCGCTGGCTGGCCGAGCTCGCGACCGGCCCGGCGGCCCCGGTCACCGACCACCTGCCGGGCGTCCTGGAGTGGATCGAGCGGATCCGCGACGGCGTCGCCGACACCGGTGCCCGCTACCCCTTCCTGGCCTACGGCACCGACTGGCTGGCCTTCGCGCACCTGGTCATCGCGGCCGCGTTCTGGGGGCCGATCAAGGACCCGGTCCGCAACATCTGGGTCGTCCGGTGGGCCGTCCTCGCCTGCGCGGGCGTCATCCCGCTGGCACTGGTCTGCGGACCGCTCCGGGGCATCCCGCTGTACTGGCGATTCATCGACATGTCGTTCGGCATCGTCGGCGTGCTGCCGCTGCTGGTCGTGCTGCGCGCGCTCCGGCCGCTGGACCGGGCCGCCGGCGCCGCCACCGTCGCCGGCTGAGCCGTCCGGGGGACGCCCGGGCGGCGCTCCCACCCGCGCACCCGGCAGCGACCCGGGCAGCGGCGACGGCCGTCACGCGCAGGCCCTACGATCTGGCTCAACAGCTGCTGGGAGGCGGACGGGCGTGGCCGATGCGGTGATCGATCTCAATGCGGACCTCGGCGAGGGGTTCGGACGCTGGACGCTGACCGACGACGAGGCCCTGCTCTCCGTGGTGACCAGCGCCAACGTCGCCTGCGGCTTCCACGCGGGAGATCCGTCCACCATGCGGCGGGTCTGCGCGCTGGCCGCCGAGCGCGGCGTACGGATCGGCGCCCAGGTCTCCTACCGGGACCTGGCCGGCTTCGGCCGCCGGGCGATGGACGTCCCTCCGGAGGAGCTGGCCGACGAGATCGCCTACCAGATCGGCGCCCTCCAGGTCTTCGCCCGCGCGGCGGGCTCCCGGGTCTCCTACGTCAAACCGCACGGCGCCCTCTACAACCGGGTGGTGACCGACGCCGAACAGGCCGAGGCGGTGGTCGCGGGCGTGCTGCGGGCCGGGGCGGTCTGCGACGGCCCGCTCCCGGTGCTCGGCCTGCCCGGCTCGCGGCTGCTGGCGGTCGCCGAGGGCGTCGGGCTCCCGGTGGTCGCCGAGGCGTTCGCCGACCGCGCCTACACCTGGGCGGGCACCCTGGTGCCGCGCAGCGAACCGGACGCCGTCATCCACGACCCCGAGACGGTCATCACGCGCGCGGTCGCGATGGCCCGGGACGGCGTGGTCGAGGCCGTCGGGGGCGAGCCGATCGGCGTCGAGGCGCGCTCGCTGTGCGTGCACGGTGACACTCCCGGGGCCGCCCAGCTGGCCTGGCGGATCCGCGGCGCGCTCGCCTCGGCGGGCGTGCGGGTGGAGCCCTTCGCGTGACGACCGGCGGCGGGACGGCGGGCCCCGCGGGCGGCGCGCCCGCCGGCGGGCCCCCGGGCGCCCCGGTCGGCGACGCACTCCTGGTCCGGGCGGTCGGCGAGCGGGCGCTGCTGGTCGAGGTCGCCGGGACGGCCGAGGTCGGCGCGCTGTACGGCTGGCTGCGCGAACGGCAGGCGGCGGGTGAGCTGACCCCGGTGGAGGAGATCGTCCCGGCCGCGCGGACCGTCCTGCTCGACGGCGTGGCCGACGTCCGGGCGCTCACCGCCCTGCTGCGCACCGCCCGCCCCACGGCGGCCGGCGCCGCCCCCGGCCCCCTGCTGGAGGTGCCGACCGTCTACGACGGCGCCGACCTGGCCGAGGTCGCGGCGCTCTGGGAGGTCTCCCCCGAGGCGGCCGTCCGGATCCACACCGCGCCCGAGTACGTGGTCGCCTTCTGCGGCTTCGCCCCCGGCTTCGGCTACCTCACCGGCCTGCCGCGGCAGTACGGGACGCCGCGCCGGGCCTCCCCCCGCAGCTCCGTCCCGGCCGGCTCGGTCGCCCTGGCCGGCCCCTACACCGGCGTCTATCCGCGCTCCTCCCCCGGCGGCTGGCAGCTCCTCGGCCGCACCGGCCTCCCGCTCTGGGACCCCTCCCGGGAGCCGGCCGCCCTGCTGGCCCCGGGTGTGCGGGTCCGCTTCACCGCGGTGCGCGGCGGTGCCGGGTGACGGCGCCCGGCGGGCCCTCGGCCGACCGGTCGCTGGCGGTCGTCCGGCCCGGGCCGCTGACCACCGTGCAGGACCTCGGGCGGCGCGGCGTCGCCCACCTCGGCGTGCCCCGGGCCGGCGCGCTCGACGAGCCCGCGCTGCGCGCCGCCAACCGCCTGGTCGGCAACGGGCCCGGCGCGGCCGCGCTGGAGACCACCCTCGGCGGGGTCGCCCTGCGCGCGCACGGGCCGGCCGTCGTCGCCGTCACCGGCGCGCCCGCCGCCGTCCTGGTGGACGGGCGGCCCGCCGCCTGGGGCGCGCCCGTCGTCGTCCCCGACGGCGCCCTGGTGGAGGTCGGCGCCGCCACCCACGGCGTACGGGGCTACCTCGCGGTGGCGGGCGGGATCGCGGTGCCCCCGGTGCTCGGCAGCCGCTCGGCCGACCTGCTCTCGGGGCTGGGCCCGGCGCCACTGGCCGTCGGCGACGTGCTGCCGGTCGGGCCTCCCCCGCCCCACCGGCCCGCGCCCGACCTGGTGCCCCTGCCCGCTCCCCCGACCGAGCTGGTGCTGCGGCTGCGGCCGGGGCCGCGTGCCGACTGGTTCGCACCGGACGCGGTCGCCCGGCTGGCCCGCGACCGGTACCGGGTGGCGGCGGCGAGCAACCGGATCGCGCTGCGCACCGACGGCCCGCCGGTCGGCCGGGCCGTCAGCGGTGAACTGCCCAGCGAGGGCATGGTGCTGGGCGCCGTCCAGATCCCGCCGGACGGACGGCCGGTGGTCTTCCTGGCCGACCACCCCACCACCGGCGGCTACCCCGTCGTGGGCGTCGTGCCGCCCGCGGACCTCGCCGCGGCCGCCCAGGCCCGCCCGGGGACGCCACTGCGGTTCGTCCTGCCGCGGGGGTGAGCGCGGGGCCGTCGACAGGGCCCGGCGCCCACCCCCGGGCGGCTCACTCGAAGCAGGTCGGGCAGGACTTGGTGGCGATCCGGTCGCGGTTGCCCGCGGTGGCCCGCAGGGGCTGCGCACGGGTGACGTGGTGGCCGGACACCGGCTCGGTCACCCAGCCGTACCGGGGCGCGGCGAGGACGCTCTCCGTGAGATGGAAGCACCCCGGCAGATGGGCGTAGCCGGTGGGCGAGACGATGGCCGTCGCCCCGGTCGGCCAGCCCGCCCAGGTGGCACCCAGCACCGCCATCGCACGGTCGAGTCGCGGCACCGACCCGTCGGCCGGGCAATCGCACCACGACATCTCGCACCGCTCGCACCAGTCGACACCCACACCCGTCTCCTCCCCTGGGACGGGTGGATCCTACTGATCCCGGGCAGCGTCCTTCACCTCGGGTCCACCTGGTCAACGAGGCGTGGGAGACAGTGCTTTGAGTGGAAGTCAGCAGCGGCCTCCTCGACCTCCCGGAGCGCGTTCCGGAGGACGCGGGCGAGGGTCCGGGCGCTCGCACGGGCATCGGTCATCGCGTCGAGTCGGCGGTGCAGGACGCGCGAGAGGTCGGCGGTGGCGGCGAGGCCGGCCCGGCGGTCGCGGAGGGCCGGCAGCAGCTCGAAGCCCGGGTCTCGGCGAGCGGTTTCGGATCGATCGTCGGCCAGGGCGCGCGGCCACCCGGCGAAGGGCAGGACAGGGCAGGGCGGTCTCAGGCTCGACGGGCCAGCGCGGTGGCGGCGATCGCGGCGAACCCGTCCAGGTTGTCGAACATGATGTTGTGGCCGCAGTCCGGGACCGCCACCACCTCGACCCCCGACGCCCGCAGCCGCTCCGCCGCCGGCAGCTCGCCGTCGGCCTGCGGGTGGAGGAACGTCCTGGGGATCTCCAGGTCCAGCAGGATCTCGCGCATGGTCGGCACGGTGCCCCGAGCGGTGTGGACGGCGCTGCGGTGGAGGGCCTCGGGACCGGCCAGCCGCATCGTGGACCACCAGAGCGGCCCGACCCACCTCCGCACCTCCTCCCGGCCGCCGGCCAGGAACTCCTCCTCGCCGAAGGTCGCGATCCCACTGCTGCCCGGGCGGCGGACCGGCGTGATCGGATCGAGGTTGGCGTCGACCAGGAGGAGGCTCGCGACCAGCCGGGGGTGCCGGTGGGCGAGGACGATCGCCACCGCGCCGCCCATGCTGTGCCCGACCAGCTCGACCTCCGCCAGCCCGGCCTCGTCGAGCGCCGCCGCCACCGCGTCGGCGTGGGCCTCCAGCGTGTACGGGAAGTCGGTGGGCCGGTCGCTGATGCCGAAGCCCAGCAGGTCCAGCAGGAGCGAGCGGCGCCCGGCCAGCAGCGGGTGGGCCGCCGCACCGGCGAAGTAGACGGGCGAGCTGGCTCCGAGGCCGTGCAGATAGACCCGGGCCGGCTCGGCACCGGGCACCTCCACCCAGCGGATCCGGTCCTCGCTCGGGGTGACGATGGCCTGGCGCATGGTCGTACTCCTTCTCGGGGCAGGGCAGGGCAGAGCAGGGCTGACGCGGGGCCGGACGCACGGCCGGCGGGGCGCCGCGGATCACCGCGACGAAAGGACCATACCTCGGCGGCGAGGTATAGCGACAGCGAGTCGACGCAGCCCGATCTGAGAGAGTGGCCCCATGCTGAAGCTCGCGATCCTCGGATTCCTCCGCGACCGGCCACTGCACGGCTACGAGCTGCGCCGCCATCTCGCCGCACTCACCGGACACGTCCGGCCGATCAGCGACGGCACGCTCTACCCGGCGATCAAACGCCTGGAGGCCGACGACCTGCTGGTCCGCACGACCGAACCGGGTACGGCGGCGGCGCCCCGGCACGCCCTCCACCTCACCGAGGCCGGCCGGACCGCGCTGCTCGACCGGCTCCGCACCCCGGAGGACCTGGACATCAGCGACGAGAACCGCTGGTTCACCGTGCTGGCCTTCCTGCGCCACCTCGACGACGACCCGCGGGCACAGGCCGCCGTGCTGCGCCGCCGGCTCGCCTTCCTCAGCGAGCCGGCCAGCTTCTTCTACGACGGCGCCCGCCCGGTGGGCGCCGAGGAGTTCGGTGACCCGTTCCGACGCGGGATGCTGCTGATCGCCCGCGCCACCACCGAGGCCGAGCTGGCCTGGCTGCGCGAGACCCTGACCGCCCTCGACCGGGCCTGACCCGGGACACCGCGGCCCCCGCCTCCCGGCCGAACCCGGGAGACGGGGGCGAACCCGCTCGTGGTCAGTGCTGGTGGTGGGCGTGGACGACCGCGTGGCCGCGGCCCCGGCCGATCATCCACTTGTTGACCGGCACGGTCAGGGTGAACGCGAGGGCCAGCGAGCCCGCCAGCGCGACCCAGAACAGCGCGTCGCCGAGGCCCGCGTCCATCGCCCCCGGCACGGTGACCATCACGGTGTTGTCGATCAGCTCCATGACCAGGATCGACACGGTGTCGGCGGCCAGCGCGACCTTGACGGCGGCGCGGACGTCCAGCCCGGCCTTCAGCACACCGCGCATGGTCAGGGCGTAGCCGAAGACGAAGGCCAGCAGCACCGAGAGCACCACGGTCGCCCCGTTGTGCAGGCCGAAGGCGGTGCCGATGACCATGCCCAGGATCTCGCCGATGGCGCAGCCGGTGAGGCAGTGCAGGGTCGCCTGGGCGGCGGTCCGCCAGCTCGCCCCACCGTCGCCGTGACCACCGTGGCGGCCGTGACCGGCGTGGCCGGCGTGCGTCTCGTGGCCGGCGTGGCCGTGGCCGTGCTCGGCGTGCTGGTGCAGGTGTCCGCGCTCGTGCTGTGCGGGATGCGCCATGTCGTCCTCCGCTTGCTCCGTGCCGTGCCCCTCGGTTCGTCATCATCGAACATATACCCCCCAGGGGTATGGAGCAAGCAGTTCGGGCACCGCGTCGCCCTCTTCCCCGTCCGGCCCGCCCGTGCTCCGATGGGACGCATGGCCGATGAACGACGCAACGGGTACCAGGGAACCGGACCGGGCCCGATCACCCCGGACGGGTGCGCGGTGGAGATGTACGAGCGGCTGCCGCTGAACGGCGAGCCCGAGGTGATCAGAAAGGCGGTGCCCGCCGGAGCCCGCATCCTGGAGCTGGGCTGCGGGGTGGGCCGGATGACCCACCCCCTGCTCGACCTCGGCTTCACGGTGACGGCCGTGGACGAGTCCGCCGAGATGCTGGCCCGGGTCCGGGGCGCCCGGACGGTGCGCAGCCCGATCGAGCGGCTGGACCTCGACGAGCGGTTCGACGTCGTCCTGCTCGCCTCCTTCCTGGTGCACGCCGGCGACCCGGCCGTCCGGCGCGGGCTGCTGGACACCTGCCGGCGGCACGTCGCGGACGACGGCCTGGTGCTGCTGCAGCGCGAGGGCGAGGACTGGATGCGCGACGTGCCGCGCGAGCGTCCGCTGGGCCGGGACGGGCTGGTGCGGGTGGCGTCGGTCACCCCGGTCGGGGACGGCGTGAACTCGGTGCACGTCGAGTACGAGTTCCCGGACGCGCGCTGGACCCAGACCTTCCTGTCCCGCCCGCTCGACACCGCCGCGTTCGAGCGGGCCCTGGCCGAGGCGGGGCTGGCCGTGGACGCCCACCTGACCGAGGACCGGACCTGGGTCCGGGCCCGCCCCGTCCCGCGCTGAGCGGAGCCGGGCCGCTCCCGGACCGGGCAGGCCGGCACGGGGGCGGAAGCGAGGCTGTCACCTTCACCGCGTAGCATCAGGCGCGCGCCGGGCCCGCGCAGCCCGAGCGCCGGGCGGACCCGGCGGTTCGCATGCCATCGGCATGTGCCCCGTGCATGCCGACGGCATGCTCCCGCACCGACCTACAAGGACCGCTGATGCTCATCGAGCGACGGATACCCCGGGCGGGTGTCCGGTGATCGACTGGTTCCACGGAGCCGTCCTCGGCCTGATCCAGGGGCTCACCGAGTTCCTGCCGATCTCCTCCAGTGCCCACCTGCGGGTCTTCTCGGCCCTGCTGGGCTGGGACGACCCGGGTGCGGCGTTCACCGCCGTGACCCAGCTCGGCACCGAGTCCGCCGTGCTGATCTACTTCCGCCGGGACATCGCCTCGATCGTGAAGACCTGGACGCTCTCGCTGTTCCGTCCGGCGCTGCGCTCGCACCAGGACGCCCGGATGGGCTGGTTCGTGATCATCGGCACGCTGCCGATCGGCATCCTCGGCAAGCTGTTCCAGGACACCATCGAGACCAACCTCCGCGACCTGCGGATCATCGGCACCACGCTGATCGTCTTCGGCCTGATCCTGGCGGTGGCCGACCGGACCCGGGCCGTCCGGCACGCCAAGCCGATCACCGACCTGACCCTGCCGCACGCCGCCGCCTACGGCATGGCGCAGGCACTCGCGCTGATCCCCGGCGTCTCCCGCTCCGGCGGCACCATCAGCGCCGGGCTGCTGCTCGGATACAGCCGCGAGGCGGCCGCCCGGTACTCGTTCCTGCTCGCCATCCCGGCCGTGCTGGCCTCCGGCCTGCTGGAGCTGACCAAGATCGGCGAGGGCCCCTCACCGGCCTGGGGGCCGACCATCCTGGCCACCCTGATCGCCTTCGCGGTCGGCTACGCGGCGATCGCGTGGTTCCTGAAGTACATCTCGAACAACAGCTTCATGCCGTTCGTGGTGTACCGAGTGGCGCTGGGCATTCTGATCATCGTCCTGGTCAGCACCGGCACCCTGGCGGCCGACGCCGGCGTGGTGAAATAGAACGCGGTTCCACCGATGACCTCCCGGGTACGACGAAGCGGGCCGGGCACCTGATCTGGTGCCCGGCCCGCT
>NZ_JBEXYC010000069.1:0-34756 GCF_040630835.1 Kitasatospora sp. NPDC005751 | reverse complement strand
TGGAGGCGGTGCTGGCGGCGGAGTTGGCCGGGATCGTGCCGCGGGCGGGTCGTGTTCCGATGATCTCGACGGTGACGGGCGAGTGGTTGTCCGGTACGGAGGTGGACGCGGGCTACTGGTTCGCGAACCTGCGGCGGATGGTCCGTTTCGAGGAGGCGGTCCGCACCCTGCTGGGTGGCGGTTACGGCTCGTTCGTCGAGGTCTCCACGCACCCGGTCCTCACCGCGGCGGTGGCGGAGACGGCCGAGGACGCCGGTGTCGCCGATGTCCTGACGGTGGGCACGCTGGAGCGTGACAACGCGGGGGCCACCCGCCTCCTCACCTCGCTCGCCCAGGCCTACGTCGGCGGCCTCGCGGTGGACTGGAAGGTCGTGCTGCCCGCCGCCGAGACGGTGGAGCTGCCGACCTACGCCTTCCAGCACCAGCACTACTGGCTCCAGGCCGCTGCGACGGCATCCCCCGTCGGTGGCGACAGTGCGAGCACGGCGGCGGAAGCGCAGTTCTGGGCCGCCGTCGAGGGCGGCGACCTGGCCCGGCTCGCGGACACCCTGGCGATCGAGGACCAGCAGCAGCTCAGCACCGTGCTGCCCGCCCTGGCGACCTGGCGCCGCCGGGAGCAGGACCGCTCGGTCACTGAGAACTGGCGCTACCGCGTCACCTGGGCGCCGGTCGCCGACCCCGCTCCCGCCCGGCTGTCCGGCCGGTGGCTGGTGGTGCTCCCCGCCGGGGAGACCGACGGCGGGGTAGCCCGGGGCTGCACGGCGGCGCTGACCGCCCGCGGCGCCGAGCACGTCGTCCTGGAGGTCACGGCCGAGACCGACCGGAAGCAGCTGGCCGAGCGGATCCGCGCGGTGCGGCCGGAGTCCGGCTTCGCCGGGGTGCTGTCGCTGCTGGGCCTGGACGAGACGCCGGTGCCGGAGCACCCGGTGGTGCCCCGGGGCCTCGCCGCGACGCTGAGCCTGGTGCAGGCGCTGGGCTCCGCCGAGGTGGACGCGCCGCTCTGGGTGGTCACGTCCGGCGCGGTGGCCGGTGGGCCGGGCACCGGACCGGCGAGCCCGGTGCAGACGCAGGTGTGGGGTCTGGGGCGGGTCGTCGCCCTGGAGCACCCGGACCGCTGGGGCGGGTCGATCGACCTCCCCGGGACGGTCGACGAGCAGGCCGCGGGACGGCTGGCCGCGGTGCTGGCCGGCTGCGGCGAGGACCAGGTCGCGATCCGTCCGGCCGGGATCCTGGCCCGGCGGCTGACCCGCGCCCCGCACCCCCGCCCGGCGGAGCGGCCGTGGACGCCGACCGGGACCGTCCTGGTCACCGGAGGCACCGGCGCGATCGGCGGGCACGTGGCCCGCTGGCTGGCCGGTCGGGGCGCGCGGCGGCTCGTGCTGACCAGCAGGTCCGGCGCCGGCGCCGCCGGGGTCGCCGCACAGGCGGCCGAACTGGCCGCCCGGGGCAGCCGGGTGGACGTCGTCGCGTGCGACGTGAGCGACCGGGCCGGGCTGGCCGGGCTGCTCGACCGGATCGCCGCGACCGGCCCCGCGCTGTCCGCGGTGATGCACACCGCGGGCCTCGGACAGGCCACCACGGTCGAGGACACCGACCTGGCCGAGACGGCCGCCGTACTGGCCGCCAAGGCCGGGGGTGCGGTGCACCTGGACGAGCTGACCAGGGGCCTGGACCTGGACGCGTTCGTGCTCTTCTCGTCGATCTCGGCGACCTGGGGCAGCAGCGTCCAGCCCGCCTACGCCGCGGCCAACACCTTCCTGGACGGTCTGGCCGAGCACCGCCGGGCGCAGGGTCTGCCCGCCACCTCGGTGGCCTGGGGGCCGTGGGGCGGCGGCGGGATGACCGACGCCGACACCGGCGCCTGGATGGCCCGGGGCGGCCTGATGGTCATGGACCAGGACCACGCCGTCCAGGCGCTGGCCCAGATCCTGGACGGCCGCGAGGGCTCCGTCACGATCGCCGACGTGGACTGGGCGCGGTTCGCCCCGCCGTTCACGCTGCGCCGGCGCAGCCCGCTGATCGAGGGGCTGCCCGAGGTCGTCGCGGCGCTGGCCGGAGCGGGGGCCGGTGCGGCCGCCGACCCGGACGCGGGCGCGTCCCTGCGGGAGCAACTGGCGGGCCTGACCCGGGCCGAGCAGAACCGGACGCTGGTCAAGCTGGTGCAGGCGCAGGCGGCCGCGGTGCTCGACTACGCGTCCCCCGAGGCCGTCGAGGCCACCCGGGCCTTCAGCGACCTGGGCTTCGACTCGCTGACCTCGGTGGAGCTGCGCAACCGGCTCGGCGCCGCCACCGGCCTGCAGCTGCCGGCCACGCTGCTGTTCGACTGCCCCACCCCGGCGGTGCTGGCCGAGTACCTCTGGAACGAGGAGTTCCGGGACGGGTCCGGTCCGGTGTCCCTGGTGGAGGAGGTCGACCGGCTCGGGTCGGTGCTGACCGGGGCGGCGCCGGACGAGAAGACGCACCAATTGATCACCGATCGCCTGCAGGAGCTCCTTTCCCAGTGGATGGAGGCCGGTGCTCCCACGGAAACCCAGGCGGTCGCGGAGAAGATCGGGTCCGCGACGGACGACGAGATATTCGAGTTCATCCACAAGGAACTCGGCAGGTAAGTGGTTGTCCGTGTGCGCGGATGGCAGGCATGCGTTTCACAGACTGGAATGGTGAGATCCGATGGCGAACGAAGAGACTCTCCGCGACTACCTCAAATGGGTGACGACCGATCTCTACAACACGCGTCAGCGACTGCGTGAGGTGGAGGAACGCAGCCACGAACCGATAGCGATCGTCGGAATCGGCTGCCGGTACCCCGGTGGAATCCAGGCTCCGGAGGACTTCTGGAATCTGCTCTCCACCGGCCGGGACGGGGTCGCCGGAATTCCGACCGACCGCGGCTGGAACATCGAGGAGCTCTACGCGGAGGACCCGGACGGCATATCGCAGGTGCGCGAGGCCGGGTTCATCGCGGACGCCAGCGGATTCGACGCGGGGTTCTTCGGTGTCAGCCCGCGGGAAGCGGTGGCGATGGACCCGCAGCAGCGCGTGCTGCTGGAGGTCTGCTGGGAGGCGCTGGAGCGGGCGGGCATCGACCCGACCTCGCTGCGCGGCTCGCTGACCGGTGTGTTCGCCGGCGCCGCGCTGTCCGGCTACGGCTTCGGCACGGACGAGGACCTGGACGTCCACCTGATGACCGGGACGTCGACCAGCGTCATCTCCGGCCGGGTGTCGTACTCGCTGGGCCTGGAGGGCCCGGCGGTGACGGTGGACACCGCCTGCTCGTCGTCCCTGGTGGCGCTGCACCTGGCCGCCCAGGCGGTGCGCTCGGGCGAGTGCACGCTGGCCCTGGCCGGCGGTGTCACGGTGACCGCCATCCCGATCATGTTCACCCAGTTCTCCAAGCAGCTCGGGCTGGCCCACGACGGACGCTGCAAGGCGTTCTCGGCGGAGGCCGACGGCATGGGCATCGCCGAGGGCGCGGGCATGGTCGTCCTGGAGAAGCTGTCCGACGCCCGGCGCAACGGGCACCCGGTGCTCGCGGTGATCCGCGGCTCGGCGATCAACCAGGACGGCGCCTCCAACGGCCTGGCCGCGCCGAACGGCCCCTCGCAGCAGCGGGTGATCCGCGCGGCGCTGGCCAACTCCCGGCTGTCGGCCGCCGACGTGGACGTGGTCGAGGCGCACGGCACGGGCACCACGCTGGGCGACCCGATCGAGGCCCAGGCGGTGATCGCCACCTACGGCCAGGGCCGCCCGGAGGACCGTCCGGTCTTCCTCGGCTCGGTGAAGTCCAACATCGGGCACACCCAGGCCGCGGCCGGCGTCGCGGGCGTCATCAAGATGGTGCTGGCGCTGCAGAACCAGCGGATGCCGCAGACCCTGCACGCGCAGGAGCCGTCACCGCACATCGACTGGTCGGCGGGCGACGTCCGGCTGCTGAACGAGGCCGAGTCCTGGCCCGCCGGCGAGCGGGTGCGCCGCGGTGGCGTCTCCTCGTTCGGCGTCAGCGGCACCAACGCGCACGTCATCATCGAGGAGGCCCCGGCCGAGGAGGCCGAGCCGGCGGAGGCCGTCGACGCCGGCGCGCCGGCCGAGCCCGGCGCCCCGGAGGGCGGGGCGCCGGTCGTCGCGGAGGTCGTGGCACCACTGGTGTCGGGCGCCGAGGCGTGGCTGGTGTCCGGCCGCTCGGCGGACGGGCTGGTCGCCCAGGCGGACCGGCTGCGCGACTGGATCGCCGCGCGGCCGGCCCTGGAGCCGGCCGCGGTGGCGCGGTCACTGGTGACCACGCGCGCGGCCTTCGAGCACCGGGCCGTGGTGCTGGGCACCGACCGGGCCGGACTCATGGGCGGCCTGGGCCAGTTGGCCGGCGGTCAGCAGACCGCCTCGGTCGTCGCGGGGGTGGCGCACGCGAGCGCGCGGGCGGTCTTCGTCTTCCCGGGCCAGGGCTCGCAGTGGCTCGGCATGGCCACCGAACTGGCGGCCGGCAGCCCGGTGTTCGCCGCGCGGCTGGCCGAGTGCGCGGCGGCGCTGGCGCCGTACGTGGACTGGTCGCTCGCCGACGTGCTGGCCGGCGCCGAGGGCGCGCCCGCGCTGGAGGCGGCCGATGTCGTGCAGCCCGTGCTGTGGGCGGTCATGGTCTCGCTGGCGGCGGTCTGGGAGGCCGCCGGCGTGACCCCCGAAGCGGTGGTGGGCCACTCGCAGGGCGAGATCGCCGCGGCCACCGTCGCGGGCATGCTGAGCCTGGAGGACGCGGCCAAGGTCGTCGCGCTGCGGTCCCGGGCGCTGCGGGCGATCACCGGCATCGGCGGGATGCTGTCGGTGACCGAGCCGGCCGCCCGGGTGGAGGAGCGGCTCGGACGCTGGGCGGGCCGGCTCTCGCTGGCCTGCGTCAACGGCCCCTCGGCGGTGGTGGTCTCCGGCGAGGCGGCCGCCCTGCGGGAGCTCCAGGAGGAGCTGAAGGCCGACGGCGTGCGCGAGCGGATGGTCGCGGTCGACTACGCCTCGCACTGCGCGCAGGTGGAGCGGCTGGAGGAGGAGATCACCTCCCTGCTGGCCGGGGTGACGCCGCGCGCCGGGCGGATCCCGATGATCTCGGCGGTCACCGGCGAGATGCTGACCGGCGAGGAGCTGGGCGCCGGGTACTGGTACGCGAGCCTGCGGGCCACCGTCCGGTTCGAGCGGGCGGTGCGGACCCTGGCCGGCCTCGGCCACCAGGTGTTCATCGAGGTCTCCCCGCACCCGGTGCTGATCGCGCCGATCACCGACACCCTGGAGGAGGCCGCCGTCGACGCCGGCCCGGCCGTCCAGGCCGGGCGGGTCTGCGGCACCCTGCGCCGGGACGACGGTGGGGCGCTGCGCCTGCTCACCTCGCTCGCCGAGGCCTTCGTGGCCGGGGTGCCCGTCGACTGGGCGCGGGTGCTGCCCGCCGCCGACCAGGTGGAACTGCCCACCTACGCCTTCCGCCACGAGCGGTACTGGCCGAAGGGCATGCTCGCGCTGCCCGGCGCGGCCAAGGCAGGGAGCGGCGACCCGGCCTCGCTGGGCCTGGGCACCGTCACCCACCCGCTGCTGCGCGCCGTGGTCGAACTCGCCGGCGACGCCGAACTGGTGTGCACCGGACGGCTGTCGCTGCGCACGCACGCCTGGCTCGCCGACCACGCGGTCGGCGGCGTGGTGCTGCTGCCCGGCACCGGCTTCGTCGAGATGGTGGTGAGCGCCGGCCACCAGGTGGGCTGCTCGCTGCTGGAGGAGCTGACCCTGCAGTCGCCGCTGGTGCTGCCCGCGGACGGCGCCGGCGTCCAGGTCCAGGTGGTGGTGACCGCGGCCGACGCCGAGGGCCGGCGCCAGGTGGACGTGTTCTCCCGCCCCGACCGCCCCGAGGAGGAGCAGGTCTGGGTGAAGCACGCCGCCGCGGTGATCGCCCCCGCCCCGGCCGCCGCCGAACCGGAGGAGGACCTCACGGTCTGGCCGCCGCGCGGGGCCGAGGCGCTCGACATCAGCGACCTGTACACCGTGCACCTGGCCGACATCTACGGACCGGCGTTCCAGGGCCTGCAGGCCGTCTGGCGCCGCGGCGAGGACATCTTCGCCGAGGTGGCCCTGCCGGAGGAGGCCGGGGACCCGGCCTCGTACGGGCTGCACCCGGTCCTGCTGGACGCGGCGCTGCTCGCGGGCGTGGTGGCCGAGGCGGCCGAGGCGCAGGAGTCCGGCGACGCCCAGCAGCGTCAGATCCGGATGCCGTTCGCCTGGACGGGCGTCGCGCTGCACGCCGCCGGGGCGCCGGTCCTGCGGGCCCGGCTGCGCCGGGACGCCCAGGGCAGCCTGACGCTGACCGCGGCCGACGCCACGGGCCGGCCGGTGGTGACGGTGGACTCGCTGATCACCCGCCCGGTCTCGCCGGAGCAGCTGCAGAGCGCCGACGACTGGATCCGCGACGCGCTGTTCACCGTGGAGTGGGCGCCGCTGCCGCAGGGCGCGGTGCAGGAAGGACCGTGGGCGCTGGTCGGCGCCGACCGCTTCGCCGTGGCCGAGCAGCTGGCCGCCGCCGGGATCCCGGTGCACGGCTACCCCGGCATCGCCGAACTGGCCGCCGCCACCGCCGAGGGGGAGGTCTCGCCCCGCGTGGTGATCGCCTGCGTGAGCGGCGAGGGCGTCGACGGGACGGCCGTGGCCGCCCGTCAGGTCGCCGGCGAGGCCCTGGAGCTGGCGCAGGACTGGCTGGCCGCGGCCGAGCTGGAGCCCGCGCAGCTGGTGGTCGTCACCCGTGGCGGCGTGGCCGTGCAGGCCGGCGACGCGGTGGCGGACCCGGCCGTGGGCGCGGTCTGGGGCCTGCTGCGCTCGGCCCAGCTGGAGAACCCCGGCCGGTTCGTCCTGGCCGACCTCCCCGCGGACGGCGGTGACGGCGAGGTGGCCGCGCTGCCGGCCGTGCTGGGCAGCGGAGAGCCCGAGGTGGCCGTCCGCGATCGGAAGGGCTACGGCCGGCGCCTGACCCGCCCGTCGGGCGACCTGGTGGTCCCCGACCGGACGGCGGCGGAGCGGCCGGCCGACCAGGACCCGCGGACGGTGCTCGTCACCGGTGGCACCGGAACGCTCGGCGGTGTGGTCGCCAAGCACATGGTGGCCACCGGACGGGCCGGCGGGGCCGTGCTGCTCAGCCGCTCCGGCCCGGGCGCCGCCGGGGTGGCCGCGCTGGCCGCCGAAGTGGCCGAGCTGGGCGGGTGGGTCCGGGTGGTCGCGTGCGACGTGGCCGACCGGGACGCGCTGGCCGGGGTGCTGGACTCGCTGCCGGCCGACTGCCCGCTGGGCTCCGTGTTCCACGCCGCGGGCATCATCGACGACGGCATGGTCGACTCGCTGAGCGCCGAGCGCGTGTCGGCGGTCATGCGTCCCAAGGTGGACGCGGCCTGGCACCTGCACGAGCTGACCCAGGGCCTGGACCTCGACCACTTCGTGCTGTTCTCCTCGGTCGCGGCCGCGTTCGGTGGTGCGGGCCAGGCCAACTACGCGGCGGCCAACGCCTTCCTGGACGCGCTGGCGGGCGCCCGGCGGGCCGCCGGACTGGCGGGCACCGCGCTCGCCTGGGGCCCGTGGATGCCCGAGGCCGGTATCGGCCGCGGCCTGGACGAGGTGATGCTCCGCCGGATGACCGGTTCGGGCCTCGCCGCGCTGAACGAGCAGGAGGGTCTGGCCCTGCTGGACCTCGCCCTGGAGCGGGCCGAGTCCATCCTGGTCCCGGCCCGGCTGGACAAGGCCGGCCTGCGGGCGCAGGCGGCCGCCACCGGCATCCCGCCGCTCTGGCAGGTGCTCGCGGACGACTTCATCCCGCGCCGGGCGGCCGTCACCTCGGCCGCCGGGGCGACCGGCGCCGGCGCCGCGGACGTGCTGCGCCAGCAGCTGGCCGGGCTGCCGGGCACCGAACGCGACCGGGTACTGCTGGACCTGGTGCGCACCCACGCCGCGGCGGTGCTCGGACACGCCTCGGGCGACGCGATCGAGGCCGGCCGGCCGTTCACCGACCTGGGCTTCGACTCGCTGATCGCGGTCGAGTTCCGCAACCGGATGAACCCGGCGACCGGGCTGCGGCTGCCCGCCACCCTGGTCTTCGACTACCCCAACCCGGTCGCGCTCGCCGCGCTGCTGCGCGAACAGCTCGCCGGCGACCTGTCCGACGTCGTGGACCTCGGCGGTCCCGCGGCGACGGCGGCGCTCGCCATGGACGAGCCGGTCGCGATCGTCGGCATGGCCTGCCGCTTCCCGGGCGGCGCGACCAGCCCGGAGGAGCTGTGGCAGATGCTGGCCACCGGCACGGACGGGCTGTCGACCTTCCCGACCGACCGCGGCTGGGACCTCGACTCCCTCTACAACCCGGACGTGGACAACGTCGGGACCTCGTACACGCAGGTCGGCGGGTTCGTCCAGGAGGCCAGCGGCTTCGACGCCGGCTTCTTCGGGATCAGCCCCCGCGAGGCGCTGGCGATGGACCCGCAGCAGCGGCTGCTGCTGGAGACCTCGTGGGAGGCGCTGGAGCGGGCCGGAATCGACCCCGCGACGCTGCGCGGCAGCCAGACCGGCGCGTTCGTGGGCGGTTACGGCTCCTCGTACCTGGCCGTCACGATGGCCGACGAGGAGGAGGTGGAGAGCCTCGGGGCGCACCTGATGACCGGGAACGCGGCGAGCGTGCTGTCCGGCCGGGTCTCCTACGTGCTGGGCCTGGAGGGCCCGGCGGTGACCATCGACACGGCCTGCTCGTCCTCGCTGGTCGCCCTGCACCTGGCGGCCCAGGCGCTGCGCCAGGGCGAGTGCACGCTGGCCCTGGCCGGCGGCGTCACGATCATGGCGAGCCCGGACGGCTTCCGCGCGTTCTCGCACGCCCGCGGTCTCGCGGAGGACGGGCGCTCCAAGGCGTTCTCGGACGCGGCCGACGGCATGGGCATGGCCGAGGGCGCGGGCATGCTCGTGGTCGAGCGGCTCTCCGACGCCCGGCGCAACGGGCACCCGGTGCTCGCGGTGCTGCGCGGCTCGGCGATCAACCAGGACGGCGCGTCCAACGGTCTGACCGCGCCGAACGGCCCCTCGCAGCAGCGGGTGATCCGCGCCGCGCTGGCCAACTCCCGGCTCTCCACGGCCGATGTGGACGTGGTGGAGGCGCACGGCACGGGCACCACGCTGGGCGACCCGATCGAGGCGCAGGCACTGCTGGCCACCTACGGCCAGGAGCGCGGCGACCGCGGGTCGCTCTGGCTGGGCTCGGTGAAGTCGAACCTCGGACACACCCAGGCGGCCGCCGGTGTCGCCGGGGTGATGAAGATGGTGCTGGCGCTCCAGCACGAGCAGCTGCCGCGGACGCTCTACGCGGACGTGCCCTCCTCGCACGTGGACTGGGAGGCCGGTGACATCAGGCTGCTGAACGAGCCGGTGCCGTGGCCCACCGGGGAGCGGGTGCGCCGGGCCGGTGTGTCGGCCTTCGGCATCAGCGGCACCAATGTGCACGTCATCGTGGAGGAGGCCCCGGCCGAGGAGCCCGAAGCGGTGGAGACCGTGGACGGGCCGGCCGAGGACGTCCGGTCCGCCGCGGTGGTGGAGCTGGACGGGCCGGCCGCGTGGCTGGTCTCGGGCCGGACGGCCGAGGGGCTGACCGCCCAGGCGGGCCGGCTGCGGGAGTGGGTCGCGGCGCGGCCGGACCAGGCGCCGGCCGAGGTGGCCTGGTCGCTGGCGACGACGCGGTCCGCGTTCGAGCACCGGTCGGTGGTGGTCGGCACCGAGCGCGCCGAGCTGGTCGCGGGCCTGCAGAGCCTGGCCGCCGGTGCGCCGTCGGGTGCGGTGGTGTCGGGTGTGGCCCGCCCGGGTGCGCGGGTGGTGTTCGCCTTCGCCGGTCAGGGTTCGCAGTGGGTCGGCATGGGGCGTGAACTCGCCTCGTGCAGCCCGGTGTTCGCCGCGCGTCTCGCGGAGTGCGAGGCGGCGCTGGCGCCGTACGTCGAGTGGTCGCTGAGCGACGTCCTGGCGGGTATCGAGGGTGCCCCCGCACTGGAGGCGGCGGATGTCGTCCAGCCCGCCCTGTGGGCGGTGATGGTGTCGCTGGCGGCGCTCTGGGAGGCCGCGGGCGTCGCGCCGGACGCCGTGGTCGGTCACTCGCAGGGCGAGATCGCGGCGGCGACGGTGGCCGGGATGCTGTCGCTGGAGGACGGCGCCCGGGTGGTGGCGCTGCGTTCGCGGTCGCTGAAGGTCCTGGCCGGTCTCGGCGGGATGCTGTCGGTGAGCCGGAGCGTCGCGGTGGTGGAGGAGCGGATCGCCCGCTTCGGTGAGCGGCTGTCGCTCGCGGCCGTCAACGGCCCTTCGGCGGTGGTGGTTTCGGGTGAGCCCGAGGCCCTGGAGGAGTTGAAGGCCGAGTTCGAGGCCGAGGGCGTGCGCGCCCGGATGGTCGCGGTGGACTACGCCTCGCACTCGGCCCAGGTCGACCGCCTCGAAGCGGAGATCACCGAGGTCCTGGCCGGTATCGCGCCGCGCCGGGGCCGGATCCCGATGGTCTCGGCGATGACCGGCGAGACGCTGACCGGCGAGGAGCTGGACGCCGCCTACTGGTACGGCAGCCTGCGCGCCACGGTCCACTTCGACCGCGCGGTGCGCACCCTGGCCGGTCAGGGCTACCAGGTCTTCGTCGAGTCCACGCCGCACCCGGTGCTGCTCGGTGCGATGAACGACACCCTGGAGGAGGTCGCCCAGGCGGCCGGGCCGGGCGCCGTGACGGCGGCCGTCTGCGGCACGCTGCGCCGCGACGACGGCGGCGCCCAGCGCCTGCTGGTTTCGCTCGCCGAGGCCTTCGTCCAGGGCGCGACCGTCAACTGGCGCGCGGTGCTGACCGCCGCCGAACCGGTCGAGCTGCCCACCTATGCCTTCCGCCATCAGCGGTACTGGCCGCAGGGCGCCCTGGCGCTGCCGGCGGCCGGACCGGTCCTCGGTGGGGACGGGGCGAGCACGGCGGCGGAGGCCCAGTTCTGGGCGGCCGTCGAGGGCGGGGACCTCACGCAGCTGGCCGACACGCTGGCCTTCGACGGCGGTCGTCCGTTCAACGAGGTGCTGCCGGCCCTGGCGTCCTGGCGGCGCCGGGAGCAGGACCGGTCGGTGACGGCCGGCTGGCGCTACCGGGTGAACTGGGCGGCGATCGCCGAGCCCGATGCCCGGGTGCTGTCCGGCACGTGGGTGCTGGCGGTGCCGGCCGGTGCGGGCGAGCAGGCGTGCGCGGCCGCGCTGGCGGCGCGTGGCGCGGAGGTGGTCGTGGTCGAGGTCCCGGCGGGTGCTGTGGACCGGGCCGAGGTGGCCGCGCTGCTGGCCGGCGCGGTCGAGCCGTCGGCGGTGGCGGGTGTGCTGTCGCTGCTGGCGCTCGACGAGGCGCCGGTCGCGGAGTTCCCGGTTGTGGCCGGTGGTCTGGCCGCGACGCTGGCGCTCGTCCAGGCGCTGGGCGACGCCCGGATCGGCGCGCCGCTCTGGCTGGCGACGCGCGGCGCCGTGGCGGCCGGTCCGGGTGAGGCCCTGGCCAGTCCGGTGCAGGCGCAGGTCTGGGGGCTGGGCCGGGTGGTCGGCCTGGAACACCCGGAGCGCTGGGGCGGGTTGGTCGACCTGCCCGAGGTGCTGGACGAGCGTGCGGGTGTGCGGCTGGTCGCGGTGCTGGCCGGCTGCGGCGAGGAGCAGATCGCGATCCGGACGGCCGGGATCCTCGGCCGCCGGCTGTCGCGGGTCCCGCAGCGCGGCTCCGAGCGGAGCTGGGCGCCGCGCGGCAGCGTACTGATCACCGGCGGCACCGGCGCCATCGCCGGGCACGTGTCGCGGTGGCTGGCCGGCCTCGGTGCCGCGCGGCTGGTGCTGACCGGTCGCTCCGGCCCGGCGGCCACCGGGGTCGCCGCGACGGTCGCGGACCTCGCCGCCCGGGGCATGGACGTCGACGTGGTGTCCTGCGACGTGACCGACCGCTCGGCGCTGGCCGGGCTGGTCGACTGGATCGGCGGGACCGGACCGGCGCTGTCCTCGGTGTTCCACACGGCCGCCGTCCTGGACGACGGCGTGGTCGACCGGCTGTCGGTGGAGCGGCTGGAGACGGTGCTGGCCGCCAAGGCGGCGAGCGCGGTCCACCTGGACGAGCTCACCGCCGGCCTGGACCTGGACGCCTTCGTGCTGTTCTCCTCGGCCGCGTCCACGCTGGGCGGGCCCGGGCAGGGCAACTACGCGGCGGCGAACGCCTTCCTCGACGCCCTGGCGGAGAACCGCCGCAGCCGCGGCCTGGCCGGTCTCGCGGTGGCCTGGGGCCTGTGGGGCGGCGGCGGACTCGCGGAGTCCAACGAGGCGATCCGGTCGCGGATGCGCCGGATCCCGATGCCGCCGATGGACCCGCAGCTGGCCGTCCGGGCGCTGGCCGAGTCGCTGGACGGTCCGGAGCCCGTCGTCACGGTGATGGACGTCGACTGGCGGCAGCTCGGCACCGCGCCGGGCACGGCCGACGTGCTGGACATGCCGCTGGTGCGCGACATGCCCGAAATCCGCCGGCTGGCCGCCGACCGGGCGGGCGCCGCGGACACCACCCGCAACGACGGCGAACTGGCCCACCGGCTCGCCGGGTTGGGCCGGGCCGAGCAGGACCGGGTGCTCACCGACATGGTCCGGGCGCAGGCCGCCGCCGTGCTGGGCCACTCCTCGGCGGAGATGGTGCAGGCCAGGCAGGCGTTCAAGGACCTGGGCTTCGACTCGCTGACCGCGGTCGAGCTGCGCAACCAGCTGAACGCGGCGACCAGGCTGCGGCTGCCCGCCACGCTGGTGTTCGACTACCCCACCCCGGTGGCCATGGCGGAGTTCCTGCGCGGCGAGCTGGTCGGGGAGCAGACGGGCGGGACTCCCGCCCCGGTGGCCGCCGTGGTGGCCCCGGTGGTGGACGAACCGCTGGCGATCGTCGGGATGGCGTGCCGCTTCCCCGGCGGTGCGGGCACTCCGGAGGAGTTCTGGCAGCTGCTGGCCTCGGGCGGCGACGCGGTGGGCGGCTTCCCGACCGACCGCGGCTGGGACCTCGACGGTTTCTTCGACCCGGACGGGGGGACGGCGGGGACGTCGTCCACCCAGTCGGGCGCGTTCCTGCGCGGTGCCGCGGAGTTCGACGCGGGGTTCTTCGGGATCTCGCCGCGCGAGGCGCTGGCGATGGACCCGCAGCAGCGACTGATGCTGGAGACCTCGTGGGAGGCGCTGGAGCGGGCGGGCATCGATCCGACCTCGCTGCGGGGATCGTCGACCGGTGTGTTCGCCGGCGGCTTCGGGTCCGGCTACGCCATCGGCATGGCGTTGACGGGCCAGGACTCCTCGGGCGTCGAGGGCCACCTGATGACCGGCAACTCGACGAGCGTGCTGTCCGGCCGGGTCTCCTACGTGCTGGGCCTGGAGGGCCCGGCGGTGACCGTGGACACCGCGTGCTCGTCCTCGCTGGTGGCGCTGCACCTGGCGGCCCAGGCGGTGCGCTCGGGCGAGTGCTCGCTCGCGCTGGCCGGCGGTGTCACCGTGATGGCGACGCCGTTCTCCTTCGTCGAGTTCTCGCGCCAGCAGGGTCTGGCGACGGACGGCCGGTGCCGGGCGTTCTCCGAGGACGCCAACGGGACGGGCTGGGCCGAGGGCGCCGGCGTGCTGGTGGTGGAGCGGCTGTCGGACGCGCAGCGCAAGGGCCACAAGGTGCTCGCGGTGATCCGCGGTTCGGCGATCAACCAGGACGGCGCCTCCAACGGCCTGTCCGCGCCGAACGGCCCGTCGCAGCAGCGGGTGATCCGGGCGGCGCTGGCCAGTGGCCGGCTGACCGCCGCCGACGTCGACGTGGTCGAGGCGCACGGCACCGGTACGACGCTGGGCGACCCGATCGAGGCGCAGGCGCTGCTGGCCACCTACGGCCAGGAGCGGGCCGGCGGGCAGCCGCTGTGGCTGGGGTCGGTGAAGTCCAACATCGGGCACACCCAGGCGGCCGCCGGTGTGGCGGGCGTGATCAAGATGGTGCTGGCGCTGCAGAACGAGCGGCTGCCGCGGACGCTGCACGCCGAGGTGCCGTCCTCGCACGTGGACTGGACGGCCGGTGACGTCAGGCTGCTGACCGAGTCGGTGCCGTGGCCGTCCGACGGGCGTCCGCGCCGAGCGGGTGTGTCGGCCTTCGGGATCAGCGGGACCAACGCGCACGTCATCGTCGAGGAGGCGCCGGCGGCCGTCGAGGCTTCCGCGACGGTGTCGGCTCCGGTGGTGTCGGGTGCCGGTGCGTGGATCGTCTCGGGCCGGTCGGCCGAGGGGCTGACGGCCCAGGCGGGCCGCCTGCGCGAATGGATGTCGGTGCGCTCCGACCTGGCGCCGGTGGATGTCGCGTGGTCGCTGGCGGCGACCCGGTCGGCGTTCGAGCACCGGGCCGTGGTGCTCGGGGTCGGGCGCGGTGAGCTGATGGCGGGGCTGGGGAGCCTGGCCACCGGGGCCTCTTCGGGGTCGGTGGTGTCGGGTGTGGCGCGGCCGGGTGCCCGGGTGGGTCTGGTCTTCGCCGGTCAGGGTTCGCAGTGGGTCGGGATGGGCCGGGGCCTCTATGAGGGCAGCGCGGTCTTCGCCGAGGTCTTCGACCGGGTGTGCGGGCTGCTGGAGCTGGAGTTGGGCGTCTCGGTCCGGGACGTCGTGCTCGGCGCCGAGGGTGTGGACGAGGCGCTGGCGAACCAGACGCTGTATGCGCAGGCCGGTCTGTTCGCCTTCGAGGTGGGCGTCGCGGCGGTGCTGGATGCCGCGGGTGTGACGCCGGACGCGGTGGTGGGTCATTCGGTGGGTGAGGTCGCGGCCGCTTATGTGGCCGGGGTGCTGTCGCTGTCCGAGGCGTCGCGGCTGGTGGCGGCGCGGGCTCGGTTGATGCAGGCGCTGCCGGCGGGCGGGGCGATGGCGGCGGTCAACGTCTCGGAGGCCGAGGTGCTGGCGGAGCTGGTGCCCGGTGTGGTGATCGCGGCGGTCAACGGCCCGGAGTCTGTGGTGGTTTCGGGTGAGGTCGAGGCCGTCGATCAGGTGGTGGAGCTATGGCGGGAGCGGGGTCGCCGGGTGCGGCGGCTGCGGGTCTCGCACGCCTTCCACTCGCCGGCGATGGACCCGGTGCTGGACGAACTCACCGCCGTCGCGGCTGGGTTGGAGTACCGCCGCCCGGACATGATGTGGGCGGGCGCGCTCACCGGTGAGCTCGTCACCGAGCCCGAGGCGGGCTACTGGCCGGCGCAGACGCGGGGGGCGGTGCGCTTCGCCGACGCGGTCGCCGCGCTGGCCCGCGAGGGCGTCTCGGTGTTCATCGAGGTCGGCCCCGACGGATCGCTCTCCTCGCTGGGCCCCGACGCCGTGGCCGGCATCGGGAGCGAGGAGCCCGTCTTCGTCCCGCTCCAGCGGCGCGACGAGCAGGGGGTGACCGGCCTGCTGGGCGGTCTCGCCCAGGCCTTCGTCAACGGCGCCGGGGTGGAGTGGAGTTCGGTGCTGCCGACCGGTACGCCGGTCGAGCTGCCCACCTACGCTTTCCGGCACCAGCGGTTCTGGCCGGAAGGCATCCTGGCCCTGCCGGTCGCCGGTGGGGACGGGGCGAGCACCGAGGCGGAGGCCCGGTTCTGGGCGGCCGTCGAGGGCGGGGACCTCACGCAGCTGGCCGACACGCTGGCCTTCGACGGCGGTCGTCCGTTCAACGAGGTGCTGCCGGCCCTGGCGTCCTGGCGGCGCCGGGAGCAGGACCGCTCGCTGACCGCCAACTGGCGCTACCGGACCGCCTGGTCCGCCGTCGCCGAGCCCGACTCCGGCGTGCTGTCGGGGACGTGGCTGGCGGTGGTGCCGACCGGAGCGACCGAGCAGGCGTGCGCGGCCGCGCTGGCGGCGCGTGGCGCGGAGGTGGTCGTGGTCGAGGTCCCGACGGGTGCCGTGGACCGGGCCGAGGTGGCCGCGCTGCTGGCCGCGGCGGTCGAGCCGTCGGCGGTGGCGGGTGTGCTGTCGCTGCTGGCGCTCGACGAGACGCCGGTGCCCGGCCACCCCGCGGTGACCGGCGGCATGGCCGCCACCCTGGCACTCGTCCAGGCGCTGGGCGACGCCGGGATCGGCGCGCCGCTCTGGCTGGCGACGCGCGGCGCCGTGGCGGCCGGTCCGGGTGAGGCCCTGGCCCACCCGCGGCAGGCGCTCGTCTGGGGTCTGGGCCGGGTCGTCGGTCTGGAACAGCCGGACCGCTGGGGCGGGTTGGTCGACCTGCCCGAGGTGCTGGACGACCGGGCCGGTGCCCGACTGGTCGCCGTGCTCGCCGGTTGCGGCGAGAACGAGATCGCGATCCGGACGGCCGGGATCCTCGGCCGCCGGCTCACCCGGGCCGCCCAGCTCCGCGGCAAGGACCGCTGGGCACCGCGCGGCAGCGTGCTGATCACCGGCGGCACCGGCGCCATCGCCGGGCACGTCGCCCGGTGGCTGGCCGGTCGCGACGCGCCCCGCCAGGTGCTGACCAGCCGTTCCGGCCCCGCCGCGAGGGGGGCGGCGGCGCTCGCCGCCGAGCTCGCGACGGCCGGCTCCGCGGTCGACGTCGTCGCCTGCGACGTGACCGACCGCTCGGCGCTGGCCGGGCTGGTGAGCTGGATCGGCGGGACCGGTCCGGCGCTGTCCTCGGTGCTGCACACCGCGGCGGTGCTGGACGACGGTGTCGTGGACCGGCTCTCGGTCGAGCGACTGGAGA
This sequence comes from Kitasatospora sp. NPDC005751, assembly GCF_040630835.1. Lineage (NCBI taxonomy): Bacteria > Bacillati > Actinomycetota > Actinomycetes > Kitasatosporales > Streptomycetaceae > Kitasatospora > Kitasatospora sp. NPDC005751. The sequence goes on along the minus strand of NZ_JBEXYC010000069.1, from coordinate 18,045 downwards.
CGGTGCTGGCCGCGAAGGCGTTGAGCGCGGCCCACCTGGACGAGCTCACCGCGGACCTGGACCTGGACGCCTTCGTACTCTTCTCCTCGGTGTCCTCGACGATCGGCGCCGCCGGTCAGGGCAACTACGCGGCGGCGAACGCCTACCTGGACGCCCTGGCGGAGAACCGCCGGGGACGGGGGCTGGCCGCCCTCACCGTCGCCTGGGGTGCCTGGGCCGGCGGTGGCATGGCGGAGTCCAGCAGCGTGGTGCAGGCCCGGGTCAAGCGCGGCCCGATGCCGGCGATGGACCCGCAGCTCGCCGCCCGCGCCCTGGGCGAGGCCCTGGAGGGCCCGGACGCCCTGGTGACGGTGATGGACGTGGACTGGGCGCTGCTGGCCTCCGGACCGGGCGCGGCGGACCTGCCGAAGCGCCCGCTCGTCCGGGACCTGCCGGAGATCCGGCAGCTGGCCTCGGCCGGCGGGAGCGCGGCGGCCGTGGTCCACACCGAGGGAGAGCTGGCCCACCGGCTGGCCGGGCTCGCCCGGGCCGAGCAGGAGCGGGTGCTCACCGAGGTGGTGCGGGCCGAGGTCGCGGTCGTGCTGGGGCACGCTTCGGTCGACGCGGTCGAGGACCGGCGCGCCTTCAAGGACCTGGGCTTCGACTCGCTGACCGCGGTCGAGCTGCGCAACCGCCTGGGCGTGGCGACCGGCATCCGGCTGCCCGCCACGCTGGTGTTCGACTACCCGACCCCGGTGGTCCTCGCCGAGTTCCTGTGCGGCGAGCTGACCGGGAGGGTGGCGGACTCCGCCGCTCCGGTGTCCACCGCCGTGGCGGTCGCGGCGGCGGACGAGCCGCTGGCGATCGTCGGGATGGCCTGCCGCTTCCCGGGGGGTGCGGGCAGCCCGGAGGAGTTCTGGCGGCTGCTGGCCTCGGGCGGTGACGCGGTGGGCGCCTTCCCGACCGACCGCGGCTGGGACCTGGAGGGCTTCTACGACCCGGAGCGCGGCAACGCGGGGACGTCCTACACCCGGTCGGGTGCCTTCCTGCGGGACGCGGCCGAGTTCGACGCCGGCTTCTTCGGGATCTCGCCGCGCGAGGCGCTGGCGATGGACCCGCAGCAGCGGCAGCTCCTGGAGACCTCGTGGGAGGCGCTGGAGCGGGCGGGCATCGATCCGGCCTCGCTGCGGGGATCGTCGACCGGTGTGTTCGCCGGCGGCTTCGCCTCGGGCTACGGCTTCGGGGTGACGCTGGCGAGCCAGGGCGACTCCGGCTCCGAGGGCCACGTGATGACCGGGAACGCGACGAGCGTGCTGTCCGGCCGGGTCTCCTACGTGCTGGGTCTGGAGGGCCCGGCGGTGACGGTGGACACGGCGTGCTCCTCGTCGCTGGTGGCGCTGCACCTGGCGGCCCAGGCGGTGCGCTCGGGCGAGTGCTCGCTCGCGCTGGCCGGCGGTGTCACTGTGATGGCGACGCCGGGGACGTTCATCGACTTCTCGCGGCAGCAGGGTCTGGCGGCGGACGGCCGCTGCCGGGCGTTCTCCGAGGACGCCGACGGGACCGGCTGGGCCGAGGGCGCGGGCATGCTCGTGGTCGAGCGCCTGTCGGACGCGCGCCGCAACGGGCACAAGGTGCTCGCGGTGCTGCGCGGCTCCGCCGTCAACCAGGACGGCGCGTCCAACGGTCTGACGGCGCCCAATGGTCCGTCGCAGCAGCGGGTGATCCGGGCGGCGCTGGCCAGTGGCCGGCTGACCGCCGCGGACGTGGACGTGGTGGAGGCGCACGGGACGGGTACCACGCTGGGTGACCCGATCGAGGCGCAGGCGCTGCTGGCCACCTATGGCCAGGAGCGGCCGGAGGGGCGGCCGTTGCTGCTCGGCTCGGTGAAGTCCAACATCGGGCACACCCAGGCGGCCGCCGGTGTGGCGGGCGTGATCAAGATGATCCTCGCCCTTCAGCACGAGGAGCTGCCGCGGACGCTGCACGCCGAGGTGCCGTCCTCGCACGTGGACTGGTCGGCGGGTGAGGTCAGCCTGCTGACGGAGCCGGTGCCGTGGCCGTCGGACGGGCGTCCGCGTCGTGCGGGTGTGTCGGCCTTCGGGATGAGCGGTACCAACGCGCACGTCATCGTCGAGGAGGCGCCGGCGGCCGTCGAGGCTACCGAGACGGTGTCAGAGCCGGTCCTCTCGGACGCCGGTGCGTGGCTGGTGTCGGGCCGGACGGCCGAGGGGCTGACGGCCCAGGCGGGTCGGCTGCGCGAGTGGATGGTGGCGCGGCCGTCGGTGGATCCGGCGGACGTCGCGTGGTCGCTGGCGGCGACCCGGTCGGCGTTCGAGCACCGGGCCGTGGTGCTCGGAGCCGAGCGCGGCGAGCTGATGGCGGGGCTGGGGAGCCTGGCCGCCGGAGCCTCGTCGGCCTCGGTGGTGTCGGGTGTGGCGCGGGCGGGTGCCCGGGTGGGCCTGGTCTTCGCCGGTCAGGGTTCGCAGTGGGTCGGGATGGGCCGGGGGCTCTACGAGGGCAGCGCCCTGTTCGCCGAGGTCTTCGACCGGGTGTCCGGGCTGCTGGAGCTGGAGTTGGGCGTCTCGGTCCGGGACGTGGTCCTGGGCGCCGAGGGCGTGGACGAGGCGCTGGCGAACCAGACCTTGTACGCCCAGACGGGTCTGTTCGCCTTCGAGGTCGCCGTCGCGGCGGTGCTGGAGGCCGCCGGTCTGACGCCGGACGCGGTGGTCGGTCATTCGGTGGGTGAGGTCGCGGCCGCTTACGTGGCCGGGGTCCTCTCACTCGAGGACGCGGTGCGGCTGGTGGCGGCGCGGGCTCGCTTGATGCAGGCGCTGCCGGCGGGCGGGGCGATGGCGGCGGTCAACGTCCCGGAGGCCGAGGTGCTGGCCGAGCTGGTGCCCGGTGTGGTGATCGCTTCGGCGAACGGCCCGGAGTCCGTGGTGGTTTCGGGTGAGGTCGAGGCCGTCGATCAGGTGGTGGAGCTGTGGCGTGAGCGGGGTCGCCGGGTGCGGCGGCTGCGGGTCTCGCACGCCTTCCACTCCCCGGCGATGGACCCGGTGCTGGACGAACTCACCGCCGTCGCGGCCGGGTTGGAGTACCACCGGCCGAACATGATGTGGGCGGGCGCGCTTTCGGGTGAGCTGGTCACCGCGCCCGAGGCGGGCTACTGGCCGGCCCAGACCCGCCAGGCGGTGCGCTTCGCGGACGCGGTGGCGACGCTGGCCCGCCAGGGTGTCTCGGTGTTCGTCGAGGTCGGCCCGGACGGGTCGCTCTCCTCGCTGGGCCCGGACGCGGTGGCAGGCGTCGACGGTGACGAGGCCGTGTTCGTCCCGCTCCAGCGGCGCGACGAGCAGGGGGTGACCGGCCTGCTGGGCGGTCTCGCCCGGGCCTACGTCAACGGCGCTGCCGTGAACTGGAGTTCGGTGCTGCCGACCGGTACGCCGGTCGAGCTGCCCACCTACGCGTTCCGGCACCAGCGGTTCTGGCCGGAGGGCATCCTCTCGCTGCCGACGGCCGCGCCGGCGGTCGGCGGGGACGGTACGAGCACCGAGGCGGAGGCCCGGTTCTGGGCAGCCGTCGAGGACGGCGACCTGGCGAGCATCGCCGACACGCTGGCCATCGAGGACCAGCACCGGCTCGGCGAGGTGCTGCCGGCGCTGGCGTCCTGGCGGCGCCGGGAGCAGGACCGGTCGATGACCGCGAACTGGCGCTACCGGGGCGGCTGGGCGGCGATCGCCGAGCCCGACGCCCGGGTGCTGTCCGGCACCTGGCTGGTGGTCGTGCCGGCCGGAGCGGCCGAGCAGGCGTGCGCTGCCGCGCTCGCCGACCGTGGTGCCGAGGTCGTCACGGTCGAGGTCCCGGCGGGTGCCGTGGACCGGGCCGAGGTGGCCGGGCTGCTGGGCGCGGCGGTCGAGCCGTCGGCGGTGGCGGGCGTGCTGTCGCTGCTGGCGCTCGACGAGACGCCGGTGCCGGGCCACCCTGCGGTGACCGGCGGTCTGGCCGCGACGCTGGCGCTGGTCCAGGCCCTGGGCGACGCCGGGATCGGCGCGCCGCTCTGGCTGGCGACGCGCGGCGCCGTGGCGGCCGGTCCGGGTGAGGCGCTGGCCCACCCGCGGCAGGCGCAGGCCTGGGGTCTGGGCCGGGTCGTCGGTCTGGAACAGCCGGACCGCTGGGGCGGGTTGGTCGACCTGCCGGAGACCGTCGACGAGCGGGCGGGTGCGCGACTGGTCGCGGTGCTCGCCGGCTGCGGCGAGAACCAGGTCGCGATCCGGACGGCCGGGATCCTCGGCCGTCGGCTCACCCGGGCCGCCCAGCCCCGCGGCACCGCCCGGTGGACACCGCGCGGAAGCGTGCTGATCACCGGCGGCACCGGCGCCATCGCCGGGCACGTGTCGCGGTGGCTGGCCGGCCGCGAGGCGCAGCGGCTGGTGCTGACCGGTCGTTCCGGTCCGGCGGCCACCGGGGTCGCGGCGACGGTCGCGGACCTCGCCGCCCGGGGCATGGACGTCGACGTGGTGTCCTGCGACGTGACCGACCGCTCGGCGCTGGCCGGGCTGGTGGAGTGGACGGGGAAGACCGGTCCGGCGCTGTCCTCGGTGCTGCACACGGCCGCCGTCCTGGACGACGGCGTCGTGGACCGGCTGTCGGTGGAGCGGCTGGAGACGGTGCTGGCCGCCAAGGCGGCGAGCGCGGTCCACCTGGACGAGCTCACCGCCGGCCTGGACCTGGACGCCTTCGTGCTGTTCTCCTCGGCCGCGTCCACGCTGGGCGCCGCCGGGCAGGGCAATTACGCGGCGGCGAACGCCTTCCTGGACGCCCTGGCGGAGAACCGCCGCAGCCGTGGCCTGGCCGCGCTCACCGTCGCCTGGGGTGCCTGGGCCGGTGGCGGAATGGCCGGGTCCAGCAAGGTGGTCCGGGCGAGGGTCGAGCGGGCCCCGATGCCGGCGATGGACCCGCAGCTCGCGGTGCGCGCGCTGGGCGAGTCGCTGGACGGCCCGGACGCCGTGGTCACGGTGATGGACGTCAACTGGGCCGAGCTGGTGGCCTCGCCGGGCCCGGTGGACCCGCGGGAGATGCCGCTGGTGCGGGACCTGCCCGAGATCCGCCGGCTGGCCGCGGCGGGTGCGAGCGGCGGCGCGGTCCGCGAGGAGGGCGGACTGGCCCGGCAGCTGGCCGGGCTCGGCCGGGCCGAGCAGGAGCGGGTGCTCACCGAGCTGGTGCGGGCCGAGGTGGCCGTCGTGCTGGGGCACGCCTCGGCCGACGCGGTCGAGGACCGGCGCGCGTTCAAGGACCTCGGCTTCGACTCGCTGACCTCGGTCGAACTGCGCAACCGGCTGAACGGTGTGACGGGGCTCCGGCTGCCCGCCACGCTGGTGTTCGACTACCCCACCCCGAACGCCCTTGCCGCGTGGCTGCGAACCGAGGTTGTCTCGGACGAAGCGGTGTCGGTGCCGGTCCTCGCGGAGCTCGACCGGCTCGAAGCCGCCCTCCGCACCGGGTCGATGGCGGACCAGGTGCGGGAGGAGGCCACCGACCGGCTGCGCCGGCTGCTGGACGCCATCGGTGACCAGGCCGCCGACAAGAGCAAGGAACGGCGCGAAGCGGAACTCCGGGAAGCGACCGACGACGAGCTGTTCGCTCTCGTCGACGAACTGGAGTGACGCCTGCCAGGCCCTGACGGGCTCCGTTCGAACCCGGGCTGCCCCGCACACACCGTGCGGGGCAGCCCGCCCCTGACTCTGCCGAAAAACACCATTGCTGGGAGATGACCGTGTCCGACGAGGACAAGCTCCGTAGTTACCTGAAGCGGGCCATCGCAGACGCCCAGGACGCCCGCGCCCGACTGCGCGAGGTGCAGGAGCAGACGGCGGAGCCGGTGGCGATCGTCGGAATGGCGTGCCGCTTCCCGGGGGGTGCGGACACCCCCGAGGAGTTCTGGGAGCTGCTGGCCTCGGGCGGTGACGCGGTGGGCGCCTTCCCGACCGACCGCGGCTGGGACCTGGACGGCGTCTACGACCCGGACGGCGAGCGCGAGGGCACCTCGTACGTGGCGCAGGGGGCGTTCCTGCGGAACGCGACCCGGTTCGACGCCGGGTTCTTCGGCATCTCACCGCGCGAGGCCATGGCGATGGACCCGCAGCAGCGGCTCCTGCTGGAGACCTCGTGGGAGGCGCTGGAGCGGGCGGGCATCGACCCGGCGACCCTGCGGGAGAGCGCGACCGGGGTGTTCGCGGGCGGCTTCGCGTCCAACTACGGGATCGGGGTCTCCTGGTCCGCCGAGGCCGGGTCCGGCGTCGAGGGCCACCTGATGACCGGCAACGCGACCAGCGTGCTGTCCGGCCGGGTCTCCTACGCACTGGGCCTGGAGGGCCCGGCGGTCACCATCGACACCGCCTGCTCGTCCTCGCTGGTCGCACTGCACCTGGCGGCCCAGGCGCTGCGCTCGGGGGAGTGCACGCTGGCCCTGGCCGGCGGTGTCACCGTCCTGGTGTCGCCGGGGACCTTCGTGGAGTTCTCGCGGCAGCAGGGTCTGTCGGCGGACGGCCGGTGCCGGGCGTTCTCCGAGGACGCGGACGGCACGGGCTGGGCCGAGGGCGTGGGCATGCTCGTCGTGGAGCGCCTGTCGGACGCGCGCCGCAACGGGCACCGGGTGCTCGCGGTGCTGCGCGGCTCGGCGGTGAACCAGGACGGCGCGTCGAACGGTCTGACCGCGCCGAACGGGCCTTCGCAACGGCGGGTGATCCGCGCCGCGCTGGCGAACGCGCGGCTGTCGGCCGCCGACGTGGACGTGGTGGAGGCGCACGGAACGGGGACCACGCTGGGTGACCCGATCGAGGCGCAGGCGCTGCTGGCCACCTACGGCCAGGAGCGGCCGGAGGGCCGGCCGTTGTGGCTGGGCTCGGTGAAGTCCAACATCGGGCACACCCAGGCGGCCGCCGGGGTGGCGGGCGTGATCAAGATGGTGCTGGCGATGCAGCACGAGGAGCTGCCGAAGACCCTGCACGCCGAGGTGCCGTCCTCGCACGTGGACTGGGCGGCCGGTGAGATCGAGCTGCTGACGGCGCCGGTGCCGTGGCCCGCCGGGGAGCGGCCGCGCCGGGCGGCGGTCTCCTCGTTCGGGATCAGCGGCACCAACGCGCACGTCATCGTGGAGGAGGCGCCGGCTCCCGAGACGGCCCGGGCCGAGGCCGTGGCACCGGTGCTGGCGGGTGCCGGTGCGTGGCTGGTGTCGGGCCGGACGGCCGAGAGTCTGACGGCGCAGGCAGGCCGGCTGCGCGCCTGGACGGTGGCGCGTCCGGAGCTGGCGCCGGTGGACGTGGCGTGGTCGCTGGCGGCGACGCGTTCGGCGTTCGAGCACCGGGCCGTGGTGGTGGGCACCGAGCGGGCCGAACTGGTCGGTGGCATCGAGAGCCTGGCCGCCGGGGTCTCCTCGGCCGCGGTGGTGTCGGGTGTGGCGCGGCCGGGTGCCCGGGTGGGTCTGGTCTTCGCCGGTCAGGGTTCGCAGTGGGTCGGCATGGGCCGGGGTCTGTACACGGCGAGCACGGTCTTCGCCGAGGTCTTCGACCGGGTGTGCGGGCTGCTGGAACTGGAGTTGGGCGTCTCGGTCCGGGACGTCGTGCTCGGCGCCGAGGGTGTGGACGAGGCGCTGGCGCAGCAGACGCTGTACGCGCAGGCCGGGCTGTTCGCCTTCGAGGTGGGCGTCGCGGCGGTGCTGGAGGCCGCGGGTGTGACGCCGGACGCGGTGGTGGGTCATTCGGTGGGTGAGGTCGCGGCCGCTTATGTGGCCGGGGTGCTGGCGCTGCCGGACGCGGTGCGGCTGGTGGCGGCGCGGGCTCGGTTGATGCAGGCGCTGCCGGACGGCGGGGCGATGGCTGCGGTCAACGTCTCGGAGTCCGAGGTGCTGGCCGAGCTGGTGCCCGGGGTGGTGATCGCCTCGGTGAACGGGCCGGAGTCGGTGGTGGTCTCCGGCTCGGTCGAGGCCGTCGATGAGGTGGTGGAGCTGTGGCGTGAGCGGGGTCGCCGGGTGCGGCGGCTGCGGGTCTCGCACGCCTTCCACTCCCCGGCGATGGACCCGGTGCTGGGGGAACTCACGGCCGTGGCCGATGGGTTGGAGTACCACCGGCCGGCTGTGCTGTGGGCGGGCGCGCTCACCGGTGAGCTGGTCACCGAGCCCGAGGCGGGCTACTGGCCGGCCCAGACCCGCCAGGCGGTGCGCTTCGCGGACGCGGTGGCGACGCTGGCCCGCCAGGGTGTCTCGGTGTTCGTCGAGGTCGGCCCGGACGGGTCGCTCTCCTCACTCGGCCCGGACGCGGTGGCGGGGATCGAGGGGGACGAGCCCGTGTTCGTCCCCCTCCAGCGGCGCGACGCGGAGGGCGTCGCGAGTTTCGTCACGGGTCTCGCCCGCGCCTTCGTGCACGGCGTGCCGGTGAACTGGAGTTCGGTTCTGCCGGCCGGTAAGCCTGTCGAGCTGCCCACCTATGCCTTCCGTCAGCAGCGCTTCTGGCCGGAGGGCGTGGTGCCGCTCACGCCGCCGGCGGCGGGCGGCGGCGACGGTGCGGGCACGGCGGGGGAGGCGCGGTTCTGGGCGGCCGTCGAGGACGGGGACCTGGCGAGCATCGCCGACACGCTGGCCATCGAGGACCAGCGGCAGCTCGCCGAGGTACTGCCGGCGCTGGCGTCCTGGCGGCGCCGCGAGCTGGACCGCCTGGTGACCACGGACTGGCGCTACCGGACGGCCTGGGCGGCCGTGGCGGAGCCCGACGCGCGGGTGCTGTCGGGGACGTGGCTGGTGGTGGTGCCGGCCGGCGCGGGCGAGCAGCCGTGCGCGGCCGCGCTGGCCGCCCGTGGTGCGGAGGTCGCCGTGGTCGAGGTCCCGGCCGGTGCCGTGGACCGGGCCGAGGTGGCCGCGCTGCTGGCCGCGGCGGTCGAGCCTTCCGCCGTCTCCGGTGTGCTGTCACTGCTGGCCCTGGACGAGACGCGCGTGCCGGACCACCCGGGGGTGACCGCCGGGCTGGCGGCCACCCTGGCGCTCGTCCAGGCGCTGGGCGACGCCGGGATCGGCGCGCCGCTCTGGCCGGCGACGCGCGGCGCCGTGGCCGCCGGTCCGGGCGAGGCGCCGGCCCACCCGGTGCAGGCGCAGGTCTGGGGGCTCGGCCGGGTCGTCGGTCTGGAACACCCCGAGCGGTGGGGCGGGTTGATCGACCTGCCCGAGGTGCTGGACGACCGGGCCGGTGCCCGGCTGGTCGCGGTGCTGGCCGGTGCCGGGGAGAACGAGGTCGCGATCCGGGCCGACGGGATCCTCGGCCGCCGGCTCAAGCGGGCCGGGCAGACTCGCGACCGGGACCCCTGGTCGCCGCGCGGCAGCGTGCTGATCACCGGCGGTACCGGCGCCATCGCCGGGCACGTGTCGCGGTGGCTGGCCGAGCGCGGAGCCGAGCGGCTGGTGCTGACCAGCCGCTCCGGCCCCGCGGCCGCCGGGGTCGCGGCCACGGCCGCCGAACTGGCCGCCCGGGGTACGGGAGTGGACGTCGTGGCGTGCGACGTCGGCGACCGGTCGGCGCTGACCGGGCTGCTGGCCCGGATCGGGGAGACCGGTCCGGCGCTGTCCTCGGTGCTGCACACCGCCGCGGTGCTGGACGACGGCGTGGTCGACCGCCTCTCGGCGGCCCGCCTGGCGTCCGTGCTCGGGGTGAAGGCCGAAGGCGCGCTGCTGCTCGACGAGTTGACCGCCGACCTCGATCTCGACGCCTTCGTGCTGTTCTCCTCGGCCGCGTCCACGCTGGGCGCCGCCGGTCAGGGCAACTACGCGGCGGCCAACGCCTACCTGGACGCCCTCGCCGAGAACCGCCGCGGCCGCGGCCTGCCGGGCCTGTCGGTCGCGTGGGGCGCCTGGGGCGGCGGCGGGTTCGCCGAGTCCAGCGCGGCGGCCCGGGCGCGGGTCGAGCGCGGCCCGATGCCGCCGCTGGACCCGCAGCTCGCCGCCCGCGCCCTGGGCGGGGCACTGGAGGGGCCGGACGCCGTCGTCACCGTGATGGACGTCGACTGGGCCCAGCTGGCGTCCGCGCAGGGCACGGCGGACCTGCGGGAGGCACCGCTCTTCCGCGAGCTGCCGGAGGTCCGCCGGCTGACCGCCCGGGGCGCCGGGAACGGGGACGGCACCCGGACCGAGGGTGAACTGCCCCGGCGACTGGCCGGGCTCACCCGGGCCGAGCAGGAGCGGGCGCTCACCGACATCGTCCGGGCCGAGGTGGCCGTCGTACTCGGGCACGCCTCCGCGGACGCGGTCGAGGACCGGCGGTCGTTCAAGGACCTGGGCTTCGACTCGCTGACCGCCGTCGAACTGCGCAACCGGCTGGGCGTGGCGACCGGCATCCGGCTGCCCGCCACCCTGGTCTTCGACTACCCCACCCCGCTGCTGCTGGCCGGCTACCTGCGGGGCGAACTGACCGGGGACGCGGCCGGACCGGGGCCGGTCCTCGTGGCGGCCGCGGCCGTGGACGAACCGCTGGCGATCGTGGGCATGGCCTGCCGCTTCCCGGGCGGGGCCGGCAGCCCCGAGGAGTTCTGGGAGCTGCTGGCCTCGGGCGGTGACGCGGTGGGCGCCTTCCCGACCGACCGCGGCTGGGACCTGGACGGCGTCTACGACCCGGACGGCGAACGCGAGGGCACCTCGTACGTGGCGCAGGGCGCCTTCGTGCGGGACGCCACGGAGTTCGACGCCGGGTTCTTCGGGATCTCGCCGCGAGAGGCGCTGGCCATGGACCCGCAGCAGCGGCTGCTGCTGGAGACCTCCTGGGAGGCGCTGGAGCGGGCGGGCATCGACCCGGCGGCGCTGCACGGCAGTGCGACGGGCGTCTTCGCCGGCGGCTACGCGTCCGGGTACGGCTTCACCCTGGCGGGTGAGGGCGGGGCCGGTGTCGAGGGCCACCTGCTGACCGGGAACGCGACCAGCGTGCTGTCCGGCCGGGTCTCCTACGTGCTGGGCCTGGAGGGCCCGGCGGTGACCATCGACACCGCGTGCTCGTCCTCGCTGGTCGCACTGCACCTGGCGGCCCAGGCGCTGCGCTCGGGCGAGTGCACGCTGGCGCTGGCCGGTGGTGCCACGGTGATGGCCACGCCCGGCATGTTCATCGACTTCTCGCGGCAGCAGGGGCTGTCGGCCGACGGCCGCTGCCGGGCGTTCTCCGAGGACGCCGACGGGACCGGCTGGGCCGAGGGCGCGGGCATGCTCGTGGTCGAGCGGCTCTCCGACGCCCGGCGCAACGGCCACCCGGTACTCGCGGTGCTGCGCGGTTCGGCGGTGAACCAGGACGGTGCGTCCAACGGTCTGACGGCGCCGAACGGGCCTTCGCAGCAGCGGGTGATCCGGTCCGCGCTGGCGAACGCGCGGCTGTCGGCCGCCGACGTGGACGTGGTGGAGGCGCACGGGACAGGGACCACGCTGGGTGACCCGATCGAGGCGCAGGCGCTGCTGGCCACCTACGGCCGGGAGCGGCCGGAGGGGCGGCCGCTGCTGCTCGGCTCGGTGAAGTCCAACATCGGGCACACCCAGGCGGCCGCCGGTGTGGCGGGCGTGATCAAGATGATCCTCGCCCTTCAGCACGAGGAACTGCCGAAGACCCTGCACGCGGACGAGCCCTCCTCGCACGTGGACTGGTCGATGGGTGAGGTGCGGCTGCTGGCCGAGTCGGTGCCGTGGCCGGTGGGGGAGCGGCCGCGCCGGGCGGCGGTCTCCTCGTTCGGGATGAGCGGGACCAACGCGCACGTCATCGTCGAGGAGGCACCGGCGGTCGTCGAGGCCGCCGAGGTGGTCGAGGCCGTGGCGCCGGTGGTGTCAGGGGCCGGTGCCTGGCTGGTGTCGGGCCAGTCGGCCGAGGGGCTGACGGCGCAGGCGGAGCGGCTGCGGGAGTGGGTGTCGGCGCGGCCGTCGGTGGAGCCGGCGGAGGTGGCGTGGTCGCTGGCGACGACGCGGTCGGCCTTCGAGCGCCGGTCGGTGGTGGTCGGTACCGACCGCGCGGAGCTGGTCGCGGGCCTGCAGAGCCTGGCGGCCGGTGTGCCGTCGGGGTCGGTGGTGTCGGGTGTGGCGCGGCCGGGTGCGCGGGTGGTGTTCGCGTTCGCGGGGCAGGGTTCGCAGTGGGTGGGGATGGGTCGTGAACTGGCTCTGTCGAGCCCGGTGTTCGCGGCACGGCTCGCGGAGTGCGAGGCGGCGCTGGCGCCTTTTGTGGACTGGTCGCTGGCCGATGTCCTGGCGGGTGTGCCGGAGTTGACGGCGGCGGATGTCGTCCAGCCGGCGTTGTGGGCGGTGATGGTGTCGCTGGCGGCGGTCTGGGAGGCCGCCGGTGTCGCGCCGGACGCCGTGGTGGGGCATTCGCAGGGTGAGATCGCGGCGGCGACCGTCGCGGGGATGCTGTCGCTGGAAGACGGTGCCCGGGTGGTGGCGCTGCGTTCGCGGTCGTTGAAGGTGCTGGCGGGCCTGGGCGGGATGTTGTCGGTGAGCCGGTCGGCCGCGGTGGTGGAGGAGCGGATCGCCCGCTTCGGTGAGCGTGTTGCTCTGGCAGCCGTCAACGGGCCGTCGGCGGTGGTGGTTTCGGGTGAGCCCGAGGCCCTGGAGGAGCTGAAGGCGGAGTTCGAGGCGGAGGGTGTCCGGGCCCGGATGGTCGCGGTGGACTACGCCTCGCACTCGGCCCAGGTGGACCGCCTCGAAGCGGAGATCACCGAGGTCCTGGCCGGTATCGCGCCGCGCCGGGGCCGGATCCCGATGGTGTCCGCGATGACCGGTGAGACGCTGACCGGCGAGGAGTTGGACGCCGCCTACTGGTACGGCAGCCTGCGCGCCACGGTGCACTACGACCGCGCGGTGCGCACGCTGGCGGGCCAGGGGCACCAGCTGTTTATCGAGGTGACGCCGCACCCGGTGCTGCTGGGCGCGATGAACGACACGCTGGAGGAGGTCGCCCAGGAGGCCGGCCCGGGCATCGTGCCCGCCGCGGTCTGCGGCACGCTGCGCCGTGACGAGGGCGGCGTGACCCGGCTGGTCACCTCGTTCGCCGAGGCCTTCGTCCAGGGCGCTCCGGTGGACTGGCGCACCGTCCTCCCCGCCGCCGAGCGGGTCGAGCTGCCGACGTACGCCTTCCAGCACGAGCGGTACTGGCCGCAGGGGATGCTGCCCCTGTCGCCGGTGGGTGCGGGCCGGGACGCGGCGTCGCTGGGCCTGGGCGCGGTGGACCATCCGCTGCTGGGCGCGGCGGTCGAACTGGCCGGCGGCGCGGGCCTGGTCTGCACCGGGCGGCTCTCCGTGCGGACCCACCCCTGGCTGGCCGACCACACGGTGGGCGGGACGGTGCTGCTGCCGGGGACCGGCTTCGTCGAGCTGGTGGTCCGGGCCGGTGACCAGGTGGGCTGCGGCCTGCTGGAGGAACTGACGCTCCAGGCGCCGCTGGTGCTGCCCGCCGACGGCGGCGGGGTCCAGGTCCAGGTGGTGCTGGCCGAGGCGGACTCCGAGGGCCGCCGCGCGGTCGAGGTGTTCTCCCGCCCCGACGTGTCCGACCCGCAGCAGGACTGGACGCGGCACGCGAGCGGCGCGGTGGCCGCGGCCCCGGCGGAGCGGCCGGCCCCCGGGGAGCTGTCGGTCTGGCCGCCGGAGGGCGCGACCGCGCTCGACGTCGGCGAGGTGTACGCCGTCCGGCTGGCGGAGGTGTACGGTCCGGCGTTCCACGGGCTGCGGGCCGCCTGGCGGCGCGGCGAGGACGTCTTCGCCGAGGTGGCGCTGCCGGAGCCGGTGGCGCGCGAGGCGGGTGCGTTCGGTCTGCACCCGGCGCTGCTCGACGCGGCCCTGCACGCCGCGCTGCTGGAGGGCACGGCCCCGGCGGACGCGGACGCGGACGGCGGGCCTGGCGAGGTCCGGATGCCGTTCGCCTGGACGGGCGTCGAGCTGCACGCGAGCGGGGCGACCGTCCTGCGGGTGCGGCTGCGGCGGGACGCCCGGGGCGCGCTGGCGCTGACGGCCGTGGACCCGGCCGGCTCCCCGGTGGTGTCGGTGGAGTCGCTGGTCAGCCGGCCGGTGTCGGCCGCGCAGCTGCGGGCCGCCGACAGCGGGGTGTCGGACGCGCTGTTCGTGGAGGAGTGGGCCCCGGTGGCCGAGGTCCCGGTGGCCGAGGAGCCGACCGGGGACTGGGCGCTGATCGGCGCCGACCGGTTCGGTCTGGTCGAGGCGCTGGCCGCGGCCGGTGTGCCGGTCCGGTCCTTCACCGGTCCGGCCGAGGCGGCCGGGGCCGAGCCGCAGGTCGTGCTGGTCTGTGCGGGGGCCGAGGAGGCCGAGGACGGCGACGTGGCCGGGGCCGCCCGCCGCCGCACCGCCGACGCGCTGGCGCTGGCCCAGGAGTGGCTGGCCGAGGAGCGCCTGGAGAACGCCCGGCTGGTGGTCGTCACCCGGGGCGGCGTGGCCGCCGGGGAGGGCGAGGCCGTGGCCGACCTGGCCGCCGCCGCCGTCCGGGGTCTGCTGCGCTCGGCGCAGTCGGAGAACCCCGGCCGGCTGGTCCTGGTGGACCTGCCCGCCACCGGTACGGCCGAGCGGATCGCCGTTCTCCCGGGCGTCCTCGCCACCGGCGAACCGGAGCTGGCCCTCCGTGACACGGCCGTGCTGGGCCGGCGGCTGGGCCGTCCGTCCGGCGCTGGAGCAGCGGTTGAACGCCTCGCGGGCCGCGCGGCCGACGGCCCGCGGACGCTCCTGGTGACCGGCGGGACGGGCACCCTGGGCGGCCTGGTGGCCCGGCACCTGGTGGTGACCGGGCAGGTCAACGGCGTGGTGCTGACCAGCCGTTCGGGCCCCGCCGCCGCCGGGGCGGCCGCGCTGGCGGCCGAGCTGGCGCAGCTGGGCGCCCCGGTCCGGATCGTGGCGTGCGACGTGGCGGACCGGGACGCGCTGGCCGCGCTGCTGGCCACGATCCCGGCCGACCGCCCGCTGGGTTCCGTCTTCCACGCCGCCGGGATCATCGACGACGGCGTGATCGGCACCCTCACCGCCGACCGGCTGGCGGCGGTCATGCGGCCGAAGGTCGATGCGGCCTGGCACCTGCACGAACTCACCCGGGACCTGGACCTGGCGCACTTCGTCCTGTTCTCCTCGGCCGCCGCCGTCTTCGGCGCACCGGGGCAGGGCAACTACGTCGCCGCCAACTCCTTCCTGGACGCGCTGGCCGGGTACCGCCGGGCCGCCGGCCTGGCGGGCCTGTCGCTGGCCTGGGGCCCCTGGGTGCACGAGGCGGGCATCGGCCGGGAGCTGGGCGAGCGGCTGCTGACCCGGATCAGCAGGTCCGGGGTCGCGGCGCTGGGCGCGGACGAGGGCCTGGCCGTGCTGGACGAGGCGCTCACCCGCGGCGAGGCGGTCCTGGTGCCGGCCCGGCTGGACCTGGCGGACCTGCGGGCGCGGGCCGCCCGCAGCGGGGACGTCCCGCCGCTGTGGCGGGCGCTGGCCGGTGGCCGGGTCCGGCGGGCCGCCGCTGCGGCCGGGACCGGGGCCGAGGCCGGCGAGGCGCTGCGGCACCGGCTGGCCGGGCTATCCGGCCAGGACCGTGACCGGGCGCTGCTGGACCTGGTCCGGGCGCACGTGGCCGCGGTGCTCGGGCACGCCTCCGCCGAGGCGGTCGAGCCCACCCGGGCCTTCACCGACCTGGGCTTCGACTCGCTGACCGCGGTGGAGCTCCGGAACCGGCTGCGGACCGAGACCGGGCTGCGGCTGCCGGCCACGCTGGTCTTCGACCACCCCACCCCCGTCGCGCTGGCCGCGCTGCTGCGCGGCGAGCTCGCGGGCGGCCTGCCCGCCGCGGCCCCGGCGGTCCGGCCGTCCGCCGCGGTGGCGGACGAGCCGATCGCGATCGTCGGCATGGCCTGCCGGTTCCCCGGCGGCGCCGCCGGCCCGGAGGAGCTGTGGGAGCTGCTGGCCTCGGGCCGGGACGCGATCGGCCCGTTCCCGCAGGACCGCGGCTGGGACCTCGACGCCCTGTACGACCCGGACACCGAGCACGCCGGGACGTCCTACACCCGCGAGGGCGGCTTCGTCCGGGACGTCAGCGGCTTCGACCCGGCGTTCTTCGGGATCTCGCCGCGCGAGGCGCTGGCGATGGACCCGCAGCAGCGGCTGCTCCTCGAAGTGTCCTGGGAGGCCTTCGAGCGGGCCGGGATCGACCCGGCCGCCCTGCGCGGCAGCCTGACCGGCGCCTTCGTCGGCGGCTACGGGTCGGGGTACGCCGGGATGAGCCTCGAAGGCGAGTCCGAGTTCGAGGGCATCGACGGCCATGTGATGACCGGGAACGCGACCAGCGTGCTCTCGGGCCGGCTGTCCTACACCTTCGGCCTGGAGGGGCCCGCCGTCACGATGGACACGGCGTGCTCCTCGTCGCTGGTGGCGCTGCACCTGGCCTGCCAGTCGGTCCGGGCGGGGGAGTGCTCGCTCGCGCTCGCGGGCGGCATCACCGTCATGGCGGCCCCGGACGGCTTCATCGCCTTCTCCCAGGCGCGCGGGCTGGCCGTGGACGGCCGGTCCAAGGCGTTCGCCGCGTCCGCCGACGGGATGGGCATGGCCGAGGGCGTCGGCATGCTCGTGGTGGAGCGGTTGTCCGACGCGCGCCGCAACGGGCACCCGGTGCTCGCCGTGGTGCGCGGTTCGGCGATCAACCAGGACGGCGCGTCCAACGGCCTCACCGCCCCCAACGGGCCTTCGCAGCAGCGGGTGATCCGGGCCGCGCTGGCCAGTGGCGGGCTGACGGCCGCCGACGTGGACGCGGTCGAGTCGCACGGCACGGGCACCAAGCTCGGCGACCCGATCGAGGCCCAGGCGCTGCTGGCGACCTACGGGCAGGACCGCCCCGAGGACCGTCCGGTCTGGCTGGGGTCGGTGAAGTCCAACCTCGGGCACACCCAGGCGGCCGCCGGGGTGGCCGGGGTGATGAAGATGCTGCTGGCGCTCCAGCACGAGGAACTGCCGCGGACGCTGCACGTGGACGAGCCGTCCCCGCACATCGACTGGTCGGCCGGGCACGTGCGGCTGCTCACCGAGCCGGTGCCGTGGCGGGCGAACGGGCGGCCGCGCCGGGCGGGCGTCTCCTCGTTCGGGATCAGCGGCACCAACGCGCACATCATCCTGGAGGAGGCACCGGCGGCCGGGGCGGCCGACGCCGTCGAGCCCGCGGCGCCGGCGCCGTCCGGGGCCGGCGCGTGGGTGCTGTCGGGCCGCTCGCCCAAGGCGCTGGCGGGCCAGGCGGGCCGGCTGCGCGAGTGGGTGGCCGCCCGGCCCGGGGCGGAGCCGGCCGATCTGGCCTGGTCGCTGGTCGCGACCCGGTCGCTGTTCGAGTACCGGGCCGTGGTCGTGGGCGGGGACGGCGCGGAGCTGGCGGCCGGGCTGGAGAGCCTGGCGGCGGGCGTGTCCGCGGGGTCGGTGGTGTCGGGGGTGGCCCGGGCCGACGCGCGGCCGGTGTTCGCCTTCCCCGGCCAGGGCTCGCAGTGGGTCGGGATGGGCCGTGAACTGGCTGCGGTGAACCCGGTGTTCGCGGCGCGTCTGGCGGAGTGTGAGGCGGCGCTGGCGCCGTATGTGGACTGGTCGCTGGGTGAGGTCCTGGCGGGCGCCGAGGGCGCGCCGGAGCTGAAGGCGGCGGATGTCGTCCAGCCCGCGCTGTGGGCGGTGATGGTGTCGCTGGCGGCGGTCTGGGAGGCCGCCGGGGTGGTGCCCGAGGCAGTGGTCGGGCATTCGCAGGGCGAGATCGCGGCGGCGACCGTCGCGGGGATGCTGTCGCTGGAGGACGGCGCCCGGGTGGTGGCGCTGCGTTCGCGGTCGTTGAAGGTGCTGGCCGGGCTCGGCGGGATGCTGTCGGTGAGCCGGAGCGCCGCGGTGGTGGAGGAGCGGATCGCCCGGTTCGGTGAGCGGCTGTCGCTGGCGGCGGTCAACGGCCCGTCGGCGGTGGTGGTTTCGGGTGAGCCGGAGGCCCTGGAGGAGTTGAAGGCGGAGTTCGAGGCCGAGGGTGTCCGGGCTCGGATGGTCGCGGTGGACTACGCCTCGCACTCGGCGCAGGTCGA
>NZ_JBEXYC010000068.1:0-36961 GCF_040630835.1 Kitasatospora sp. NPDC005751 | reverse complement strand
AACCGCTCGTCCAGCGCCTCGCAGGCCGCGTCGAAGGCCTCGGCGAACACCGGGTACCGCTCGGCCAGCTCCCGGCCCATCCCGACCCGCTGCGAGCCCTGCCCCGGGAACACCAGCACCGTCCGGTCGGTGTCGGACACCGTGCCGGTCACCAGGACGGGGCTGCTCTCACCCCGCGCCAGGGCGCTCAGCCCGGCCAGTGCCTCCTCCGGCGAACCCGCCAGCACCACCGCGCGCTCCGACAGCAGCGCCCGCTGGGCCAGCAGGGCGGCGGCGATCTCCGCCGTCCCCGCCCCGGAGGTCTCGACGAAGGGCGCCAGCCGGTCGGCCTGCCCGGCCAGCGAGCCCGCGCTCTTCGCCGACAGCACCAGCGGCGCCGTACCGGCCGGCGCGTTCTCGACCGTGACGGCCTGCGCCTCGGCCTCGACCGGGGCCTGCTCCAGGATCAGGTGCGCGTTCGTCCCGCTGACGCCGAAGGCGGAGACCCCGCCACGCCGCGGTCGGCCGGTCTCCGGCCAGTCCCGCGCCTCGGTCAGCAGCTCGACCGCGCCGGCCTGCCAGTCCACCTCGGTCGAGGGCTCCTCGACGTGCAGGGTGGGCGGCAGGACGCCGTGGCGCAGCGCCTCCACCATCTTGATCACACCGGCCACCCCGGCGGCCGCCTGCGCGTGCCCCAGGTTGGACTTCACGGACCCGAGCCAGAGCGGCCGCCCCGGCTCCCGGTCCTGGCCGTAGGTGGCCAGTAGCGCCTGCGCCTCGATCGGGTCACCGAGCACCGTGCCGGTGCCGTGCGCCTCGACCGCGTCCACCTCGACGGTGGACAGGCCCGCGTTGGCCAGCGCCTTGCGGATCACCCGCTGCTGGGAGGGCCCGTTCGGCGCGGTCAGACCGTTCGACGCGCCGTCCTGGTTCACCGCGCTGCCGCGGACCACCGCGAGCACCCGGTGCCCCTTGCGCCGCGCCTCGGAGAGGCGCTCCAGCACCACCACACCCGCGCCCTCGGCCCAGCCGGTGCCGTCCGCCGTCGAGGAGAAGGCCTTGCAGCGGCCGTCGGGCGAGAGCGCCTGCTGGCGGGAGAACTCCACGAAGGTGTGCGGGTTGGCCAGCACCGTCGCGCCGCCGGCCAGCGCCATCGAGCACTCGCCCTGGCGCAGCGCCTGGGCGGCCAGGTGGATCGCCACCAGCGACGACGAGCAGGCGGTGTCCACGGTGACCGCCGGGCCCTCGAAGCCGAACACGTAGGACACCCGGCCCGAGGCCACGCTGCCGGCGGAACCCGTCGCGGTGAAGCCGCTCAGCTCCGGCGGCACCTCGCCGCCGAACCCGTAGCCCTGGCTCATGACGCCGGAGAAGACGCCGACGTCGGTGCCCTTCAGCGCCGCCGGGTCGATGCCCGCCCGCTCCAGCGCCTCCCAGGACGCCTCCAGCAGCAGCCGCTGCTGCGGGTCCATCGCGAGTGCCTCGCGCGGCGAGATCCCGAAGAACCCGGCGTCGAACAGGCCGGCCTCGTGCAGGAAGCCGCCCCGGTCGACGTAGGAGGTGCCGATCCGGCCGGGGTCGGCGTCGAACAGGCCGTCCAGGTCCCAGCCGCGGTCCTCCGGGAACGGGGAGAGGGCCTCCCGGCCGTCGGCGACCAGCCGCCAGAGGTCCTCCGGGCTCGCCACGCCGCCGGGCAGCCGGCAGGCCATGCCGACGATCGCGATCGGCTCGTCGGGGTCGGCGGCCAGGACGGCCGGCGCCGCCGGCCCGGCCGCGGCGGCCACGTGGCCGAACGCGCCGTGCAGGTGGCGGGCCAGGGCGAGCGGGGTCGGATAGTCGAAGACCACGGTGGTGGGCAGGTTGAGGCCGGTCGCCTCACGGACCCGGTTGCGCAGTTCGACGGAGGTCAGCGAGTCGAAGCCGGCGTCCTTGAAGGCCTTCTCCGCCTTGACGCTGTCCGCCCCGGCGTGGCCGAGGACGGTCGCCACCTGGCCGCGGACCAGGTCGAGCAGCAGGGCCTCCTGCTCGGTGGCCGACAGCCCGGCCAGCCGGTCCGCCAGCCCGCCGCCGCTGCGCTGGGCGGCCGCCGCCCGGACGGCCTGCCGGCCGGCCCGGACCAGGCCCCGCATCAGCGGCTGGACGGCGCCGCCGGAGGCCGCGTCGGCGCGGGCCGCCCGCAGGTCGAGCTTGATCGGCACGACCAGGGCCCGGTCGGCGTGCAGGGCCGCGTCGAACAGGGCCAGGCCCTCGGCCGGGGTCAGCGCCAGGACGCCGCCGCGGCTCATCCGGGCCTGGTCCAGCTCGCTCAGGTGCGCGGTCAGGCCGGTGCTCTGCTCCCACAGACCCCAGGCCAGCGAGACACCGGGCAGCCCGTCGGCCCGCCGGCGGGCCATCAGGGCGTCCAGGTAGGCGTTGGCGGCCGCGTAGTTGCCCTGGCCGGCCGAGCCGAACAGGCCGGCGGCGGAGGAGAACACCGCGAAGGCCGTCAGGCCCAGGTCACGGGTCAGCTCGTGCAGGTGCTGTACGGCGGTCACCTTGGGCGCGAAGACCCCGGCGATCCGCTCGGGCGTCAGCGCGCCGATCACGCCGTCGTCCAGCACACCGGCGGTGTGCACGACGCCGGTCAGCGGGTGCTCGGCCGGGACGGCGGCCAGCAGGGCGGCCACCGCCTCCCGGTCGGTGACGTCGCAGGCGGCGACCGTCACCGCCGCGCCCAGCCCGTCCAGTTCGGCCACCAGCTCCGGCGCGCCCTCGGCCCCGAGACCGCTCCGGCTGGCCAGCACCAGGTGCCGGACGCCGTGCTCGGTGACCAGGTGCCGGGCCAGCAGCGCGCCCAGCGAGCCGGTGCCACCGGTGACCAGGACGGTCCCGTCCGGGCGGAAGGCCGGTTCGGCGCCGGTCGCGTCGCCACCGGCCGCGCGGACCAGCCGCGGTGCGGAGAGCACCCCGGCCCGGACCGCGACCTGCGGCTCGCCGGAGCCCAGCACGGCGGTGAGCAGCGGCTCGACGTCGGTGCCGGAGGTGAGGTCGGTGGCGGTGTCGGTGTCGATCAGGACGAGCCGGTCCGGGTTCTCCGCCTGGGCGGCGCGGATCAGGCCCCAGACGGCGGCGCCCGCCGGGTCGGTCACCGCGGCGTCGCCGCCGGCCGGCACCGCGCCTCGGGTCACCAGCACCAGCCGGGAGTCCTCCAGGCTCGGTGCGGACAGCCAGGTCTGGACGAGGTCCAGGATCCGGCCGGTCAGGGCCAGGGCGTCGCCGCGCCGGTCGGTCGCCTCCACCAGCGCGACCACCGGGGAGGTGACGTTGTCGGCGAGGATCTGCACCTCGTCCGCGTGGAACAGCGGCACCCACGGCGGCAGCGTCTCGCCGCCGGCGGGGGTCTCGGGCAGGTCGGTCCAGTCCACCCGGAAGAGGGCGTCCGGGCCGGCGTCCGCCGCGGCGGAGGAGAGCTGCTCGGCGGAGACAGGCAGGAAGGCGAGCGCCTCCAGGGTCAGGACCGGGCCGCCGGTCTCGTCGGCGGCCTCCAGCGAGAGCCCGTTCCGGTCGGACGGCGCGAGCCGCACCCGCAGCGCCGAGGCGCCGGCGGCGTGCAGCGTCAGGCCGGTCCACTCGGCCGGCTGCCAGAGCCGCGGTCCGCCCGCGGTCCCGTCGGCCACGGCTGCGTGGCGCAGGCCGGACTGGAGGGCGGCGTCCAGCAGCGCCGGGTGGATGCCGAAGCGGCCGGCGTCGGCGCGCTGGTCCTCGGGCAGCACGACCTCGGCGAAGACCTCCTCGCCGCGCCGCCAGAGCCCGCGGACGCCCTGGAAGGCCGGGCCGAGGGCGTAGCCGAGGCGGAGCAGGTCGTCGTAGAGCTCGTCGGCACTCGCCTGCCGGGCGCCGGTGGGCGGCCAGACGACGAGGTCGGCGTGCGCCTCGGTGCGGGCCGCCGCCGGGGCGAGCCGGCCGGTGGCGTGCCTGGTCCAGGCGCCGGTGTCGTCGTCGGCGTCCTCGCGGGCGGCGTAGACGTCGACGCTGCGGGCACCGCTCTCGTCGGGGCCGCCGACGGTCACCTGGACCCGGACGCCGCCGTGCTCGGGCAGCACCAGTGGGGCCTCGATCACCAGCTCGTCGAGGGTGCCGCAACCGACCTCGTCACCGGCGCGGACGGCCAGCTCCACCAGCGCGGCGCCGGGGACGGGGACGACCCCGCCGACACCGTGGTCGGCCAGCCAGGGGTGGGTGCGCAGCGACAGCCGGGAGGTGAACGCCAGCCCGTCCGACTGCGGCAGCCGGACGACGGCGCCGATCAGCGGGTGGTCGACGGTGGCCTGGCCGAGCGAGGCCGCGTCGGTGGCCGGGGCGGTCTGCAGCCAGTAGTGCCGGTGGTCGAAGGCGTAGGTCGGCAGGTCGAGCGGGGCGGTGCCGGTGGGCAGCACGCCGCTCCAGTCCACGGCCACGCCGCGGACGAAGAGTTCGGCCATCGACAGGAACAGTCGGCGCGGACCGCCCTCGTCCCGCCGCAGCGAGCCGGTGACCAGGGCGTCGACCGCGGTCTCGTCGACGATCTCGTTGATCGGCTGGACCAGCACCGGGTGGGCGCTGGACTCGACGAACACCGTGTGGGCCGCTTCGAGCAGCGCGGCGACGGCGGGGCCGAAGCGCACCTGGCCGCGCAGGTTGCGGTACCAGTACCCGCCGTCCAGCACGCCCGCCTGGTCGATCCACTCGCCGGTGACGGTGGAGAGGAACGGCACCAGCGGGGCCTGGCTGCGGATGTCCGCGAAGGCCTGGCCGAGGGTCTCCTCGATCGCCTCGACATGACGGGTGTGGGAGGCGTAGTCCACCGCGACCCGGCGCACCCGCACGCCGTCGGCCGCGAGCACCTCCAGCGCCTCGTCCAAGGCCTCGGCGTCACCGGCGACCACGACCGAGGCCGGGCCGTTGACGGCCGCGACCTCGACGCGGTCCGCCCAGCGCTCCAGGCGAGTCAGCGCCTCGCTCTCGGGGAGCGCGACCGACGCCATGCCACCGCGACCGGCCAGCTGACCGGCGATCACCTGGCTGCGCACCGCGACGATCCGGGCGGCGTCCTCCAGGGACAGCGCACCGGCCACGCAGGCCGCCGCGATCTCGCCCTGGGAGTGGCCCAGCACGGCGTCCGGCAGCACGCCCACGGACGCCCAGACGGCGGCCAGGCCGACCATCACCGCGAAGCTGGCCGGCTGGAGCACGTCCACCCGGTCGAGCAGCTCGGCCGGGGCCTCGCCGCGCAGCACCTCCACCAGCGACCAGTCCACCCAGCGCTCCAGCGCCGCCGCGCACTCCGCGATCCGCTCGGCGAACACCGGGGAGGTGTCCAGCAGTTCACGGCCCATGCCGGCCCACTGCGAGCCCTGCCCCGGGAACACCAGGACCGTCCGGCCCGCACCGGCCGAGCCGAGCGAACCGCCGGTCACCAGGGCCGGGGCCGACTCGCCCCGGGCCAGCGCGCCCAGCCCGGCCAGCGCCTCCTCCGTCGAACCGGCCACCAGCACCGCACGCTCGGAGAGCAGCGCGCGCCGGGACAGCAGCGCGTTCGCCGTGGCGGCGAGCGAGGGCCGGTCCGCCGTGTCGAGGAAGGCCGCCAGGCGCGCGGCCTGACCGGCCAGCGAGCCGGTCGAGGCGGCCGACACCACCAGCGGCACCGTGTCGGCGCCCGGCAGCACGTCGCCCGCCGCCGGCTCGACGGCCGGCACCTCGGCGGACTCCTCCAGGATCAGGTGCGCGTTGGTGCCGCTGATCCCGAAGGAGGAGATCCCGGCCCGGCGCGGCCGGCCGCCGGCGGCCCAGTCGCGCGCCTCGGTCAGCAGCTCGACCGCCCCGGCGGACCAGTCCACCTCCGGGGTCGGCGCGCTGACGTTCAGTGTGGAGGGCAGCACGCCGTGCCGCAGCGCCTGCACCATCTTGATGACGGCCGCGACACCGGCCGCGGCCTGGGTGTGGCCGATGTTGGACTTCAGTGAGCCGAGCCAGAGCGGACGCTGCGGGTCGCGGTCCCGGCCGTAGGTGGCCAGCAGGGCCTGCGCCTCGATCGGGTCGCCCAGCGCCGTTCCGGTGCCGTGCGCCTCCACCGCGTCGATGTCCGAGGCGGCCAGGCCCGCGTGGGCCAGCGCCTTGCGGATCACCCGCTGCTGCGAGGGGCCGTTGGGCGCGGTCAGGCCGTTGGAGGCGCCGTCCTGGTTCACCGCGCTGCCGCGCAGCACCGCGAGCACCTGGTGCCCGTTGCGCCGGGCCTCGGAGAGCCGCTCCAGGACCACGATGCCAACGCCCTCGGAGAGGATGGTGCCGTCGGCGCCCGCCGAGAACGCCTTGACCCGGCCGTCGGCGGCGAGGCCGCGCTGGCGCGACATGCCGAGGACGCCGACCGGCGAGCCCATCACGGCGACGCCGCCGGCCAGCGCCAGCGAGCACTCGCCGGACCGCAGCGCCTGCGCGGCCAGGTGGATCGCCACCAGCGAGGAGGAGCACGCCGTGTCCACCGTCACCGCCGGGCCCTCGAAGCCGAACACGTAGGAGACCCGGCCGGAGGCCACACTGCCCGCGGTCGCGGTGGTGACGAAGCCTTCGAGCTCGGCGGGCATGCTGGTCAGCGACTCGACGTAGTCGTGGATGGAGACACCGGAGAAGACGCCGATGTTGCCGCCCCGCGCCGTGCCGGGGTTGATGCCGGCCCGCTCCAGCGCCTCCCACGAGGCCTCCAGCAGCAGCCGCTGCTGCGGGTCCATCGCCAGCGCCTCGCGCGGCGAGATCCCGAAGAACTCGGCGTCGAACTCCCCGGCGTCGCGCAGGAAGCCGCCCTTGTGGACGTAGGAGGTGCCGGGCTTCGCGGCGTCGTCGTCGAAGAGCTCGTCGAGGTTCCAGCCGCGGTTGTCCGGGAAGCCCACCATGCCGTCGCGGCCCTCGTGCACCAGGCGCCACAGGCCCTCGGGGTCGACCACGCCGCCGGGCAGCCGGCAGGCCATGCCGACGATGGCGATCGGCTCGTCCGGGTCGGCCGCGACCACGGTGGGGGCGGCGGCGGCACCGGCCGCGGTGTCGCCGAGCTCCTCGCGCAGGAAGCGGGCGAGCGCCACCGGCGTGGGGTAGTCGAAGATCAGGGTGGCGGGCAGCTTGACCCCGGTCGCGGCGCTCAGCCGGTTGCGGAGCTCGACCGCGGTGAGCGAGTCGAAGCCGATGTCGCTGAAGCCCCGGGTGCCCTGGGCCAGTTCGTGGCCGTTGAAGCCGAGCACCGCGGTGGCCTCGGCCTGGACGATACCCAGCAGGATGCTCTCCTGCTCGGCCTCGGACTTCCCCGCCAGGCGGCGGACCAGCCCGCTGCCGTCCCCGGCGGCGGTCCGTGCCACCCGGCGCCCGCTCCGCACCAGGCTGCGCAGCATGTGCGGGACGGCGCCGCCGGACGCGGTGTCCGAGCGCAGCGCCCGCAGGTCGAGCTTGATCGGGACGAGCAGCGCCTGCTCGGCCCGCAGGCCGGTGTCGAAGTGGGCCAGGCCCTCGGCCGGGCTGAGCGCCAGGACGCCGCCGCGGCTCATCCGGGCCTGGTCGACCTCGCTCAGGTGGGCGGTCAGGCCGGTGCTCTGCTCCCAGAGGCCCCAGGCCAGCGAGAGACCGGGCAGTCCGCCGGCCCGACGGCGGGTCATCAGGGCGTCGAGGTAGGCGTTGGCGGCGGCGTAGCTGCCCTGGCCGGCCGAGCCGAGCAGCGCGGCGGCGGACGAGAAGACCACGAACGTCCGCAGCTGCGGGGCGAGTTCGCGGGTCAGCTCGTCCAGGTGGCGCACCGCGGTCGCCTTGGGCGCGAAGACCCCGGCGATCCGCTCCGGCGTCAGCGCGCCGATCACCCCGTCGTCCAGGATGCCGGCCAGGTGGACGAGGCCGGTCAGCGGGTGTTCGGCCGGGACGGCGGTCAGCAGCGCGGCGACCGCCTCCCGGTCGGCGACGTCGCTCGCGACCACCGACACCGTGGCGCCGAGTCCGGCGAGTTCGTCGGCCAGATCGTCGGCGCCCTCGGCGGCAGGGCCCCGGCGGCCGGCCAGCACCAGGTGCCGGACACCGTGCTCGGTGACCAGGTGGCGGGCGACCACGGCGCCGAGCGAGCCGGTTCCGCCGGTGACCAGGACGGTGCCGTCCGGGTCGAAGGCGGTGGCAGGGGCCTCCTCCGGGGCGGCGTCGGCACGCACCAGGCGGGAGGCGGAGAGCGCCGTGCCGCGCACCGCGACCTGCGGCTCGCCGGAGGCCAGCACCGCCCCGAGGACGGCTCCCGCCCCGGCCGCGGCGGCGGGGTCGAGGTCGACCAGGACGATCCGGTCCGGGTTCTCCGCCTGGGCGGCGCGGACCAGGCCCCAGACGGCGGCGCCGGCCGGGTCGGTCACCGCGGCCTCGCCGCCGGCCGGGACGGCGCCCCGGGTGGCGACCACCAGGCGGGCCTCGGCCAGGCCCGGCGCGGCCGTCCACGCCTGGATCGCGGCCAGCACCCGGCAGGTGAGCTCCAGCGGGTCGGCCTCGGCGTCGGCCGCGGTCGCGTCCAGCACGGCGACCGCCGGCACGTTCTCGCGGGCGGCCAGCGCGGCCACGTCCTCCGGCCCGGACAGCGGGGCCCAGACCGGCGCGGCCGTGGCGCCCTCGGGCGCGGGCAGCCCGGTCCACTCGACCCGGAACAGCGAGTCCCGGCCGTCCTGGCCGGCCGCGCTGCCCAACTGCTCGGCGGAGACCGGCAGCGAGACCAGCGAGTCCATCGTCAGGACCAGCTCGCCGGCCTCGTCGGCGGCCTGGAAGGACAGCGCGTCGGTGCCCCGGGGGGCGACTCGCACCCGCAGCGCGGAGGCGCCCAGCGCGTGCAGCACCAGCCCGTTCCAGGCGAACGGCAGCACGTTGCGGCCGTCCTCCGGGTTGGTGAACGCGTTGGTGTGCAGGGCGGCGTCCAGCAGGGCGGGGTGGATCCCGAACCGGTCGGCGTGCTCCCGCTGCTCCGGCGGCAGCACGGCCTCGGCGAAGAGCTCCTCGCCGCGCCGCCAGACCGCCCGCAGGCCCTGGAACGCCGGGCCGTAGGAGTAGCCGCGGACGACCAGGTCGGTGTAGAAGTCCTCGATCTCCACGGGCTCGGCGCCGGCCGGCGGCCAGGCGGCGAAGTCCACGGCGGGCGTGGTGCTGCCGCTCGGGGCGGCGGACGAGAGCAGACCGGTCGCGTGCCTGGTCCACTCGCCGTCGCCGTCCTCGCCGGCGGCGTCCTCGCGCAGCGAGTAGACGTCCACCGTGCGGGAGCCGGTCGGGCCGGGGCCGCCGACGGCGACCTGGACCCGCACGCCGCCCTGCTCGGGCAGCACCAGCGGGGCCTCGATGACCAGCTCCTCGAGGATGCCGCAGCCGAACTCGTCGCCCGCGCGCACCGCCAGGTCGACGTAGACGGTGCCGGGGACGATCACCACGCCCTGCATGGCGTGGTCGGCGAGCCAGGGGTGGGTGCGCAGCGACAGCCGGGAGGTGAAGACCAGCCCGTCCGACTGTGGCAGCCGCACCACCGCCCCGAGCAGCGGGTGGTCGGTGCCGGTGAGGCCCAGCGAGGCGGCGTCGGTGGCCGATCCGGTCAGCTGGAGCCAGTAGTGCTGGTGGTCGAAGGCGTAGGTCGGCAGGTCGACCAGGGTGGTGTCGGCCCCGGCCGGCAGCTGGCCGGTCCAGTCCACGGCGACGCCCCGGACGAAGAGTTCGGCCATCGAGGTCAGCAGGCGGCGCGGGCCGCCCTCGTCCCGCCGCAGCGAACCGGTGACCACGGCCGAGGCGTCGGCGGCGTCCACCAGCTCGCTGATCGGCTGGACCAGTACCGGGTGGGCGCTGGACTCGACGAAGACGGTGTGGCCCGCGCCGAGCAGCGCGGTGATAGCCGGGCCGAAGCGGACCTGGCCGCGCAGGTTGCGGTACCAGTAGCCGCCGTCCAGCACGCCCGCCCCGTCGATCCACTCGCCGGTGACGGTGGAGAGGAACGGGACCAGCGGGGCCTGGCTGCGGATGTCCGCGAAGGCCTCGCCGAGGGTCTCCTGGATCGCCTCGACGTGCCGGGAGTGGGAGGCGTAGTCCACCGCGATCCGCCGCACCCGCACGCCCTGGTCCTCCAGCGCGTCGAGGGCCTCGTCGAGGGCCTCGGCGTCACCGGCGACCACCACGGACGCCGGGCCGTTGACGGCCGCGACCTCGACGCGGTCCGCCCAGCGCACCAGCCGCTCGACAGCCTCGCTCTCGGAGAGCGCCACCGACGCCATCCCCCCGCGCCCGGCCAGGCTGCCCGCGATCACCTGGCTGCGCACCGCCACGATCCGCGCCGCGTCCTCCAGGGAGAGCGCACCCGCCACGCAGGCCGCCGCGATCTCCCCCTGCGAGTGCCCGACCACCGCGTCCGGCACCACACCCACCGACGCCCAGACCGCCGCCAGACCGACCATCACCGCGAAACTCGCCGGCTGGAGCACGTCGACGCGCTCCAGCAGCTCGGCCGGGGCCTCGCCGCGCAGCACGTCCTCCAGCGACCAGTCCACCCAGCGCTCCAGCGCCGCCGCGCACTCCGCGACGCGCGCGGCGAACACCGGGGAGGAGTCCAGCAGTTCACGGCCCATGCCGACCCACTGCGAACCCTGCCCCGGGAAGACCAGGACGAGCTTGCCCGCCCCGGTCGCGCTCCCCGTCACCAGCCCGGCGGCGGATTCGCCGCGGGCCAGCGCGGCCAGCCCGGCCAGCGCCTCGTCCCGCGAACCGGCCACCAGCACCGCCCGCTCGCCGAGCACCGCGCGCCGGGTGGCCAGCGTCCCCGCCACACCGGCGAGGGAGACCCCCTCCGCGGCGTCGAGGAAGGAGACCAGCCGCTCGGCCTGGCCCGTCAGGGACCCCTCGGAGGCCGCCGAGACCACCAGCGGCACCACGGCGTCGGGCGCGGCCCCGGCCTGGGCGGGCTCCTCCTCGGGCACCTGCTCCAGGATCAGGTGCGCGTTGGTGCCGCTGGCGCCGAAGGAGGAGACCCCGGCCCGGCGCGGCCGCCCGGTCTCCGGCCAGGGCCGGGTCTCGGTCAGCAGCTCGACGGCGCCCGCCGTCCAGTCCACCTGCGGGGTGGGCGCGTCGACGTGCCGGGTGGCCGGCATCACGCCGTGCCGCAGCGCCTGCACCATGTTGATCACACCGGCGACCCCGGACGCCGCCTGGGTGTGGCCGATCACCGACTTGACCGAGCCGAGCCGCAGCGGTTCCCGGCCGTCCACGCGGTCCTGCCCGTACGTGGCCAGCAGCGCCTGCGCCTCGATCGGGTCGCCGAGGACGGTGCCGGTGCCGTGGCCCTCGACCATGTCGATGTCGCCCGTGGACAGGTTGGCGCTGTCCAGCGCCTTGCGGATGACCCGCTGCTGGGCGGGGCCGTTGGGCGCGGTCAGACCGTTGGAGGCGCCGTCCTGGTTGAGCGCGGAGCCCCGGACGACCGCCAGCACGCGGTGGCCGAGCTCCCTGGCCCGGGAGAGCTTCTCCAGCAGGATGACACCGGCGCCCTCGGCCCAGCTGGAGCCGTCGGCGCAGGCCGCGTAGGACTTGCAGCGGCCGTCGAAGGCCAGGCCGCGCTGGCGGGCGAAGCCCACGAAGCCGCCCGGGGTGGACATCACGGTCGCACCGCCGGCCAGCGCCATCGAGCACTCGCCGCGGCGGAGCGCCTGGGCGGCCAGGTGGATGGCGACCAGCGACGAGGAGCACATGGTGTCGACGGTGACCGCCGGGCCCTCCAGCCCGAGCGAGTAGGCGACCCGGCCGGAGGCGACACCGCCGGCGGTGCCCAGGGCCCGCTCCAGGCTGAGGAAGCCCTCGTAGCCGCTGAGGTCCGGGGCGTAGTCCTGGTGCACGATGCCGGCGAACACGCCGATGTCGGTGCCCCGGACGGAGTGCGGGGCGATGCCGGCCCGCTCCAGGGCCTCCCAGGACACCTCCAGCAGCTGCCGCTGCTGCGGGTCCATGGCGAGCGCCTCGCGCGGCGAGATGCCGAAGAACCCGGCGTCGAACTGGCCGGCGTCGTGCAGGAACGCGCCCTCGCGGACGTAGGTGGTGCCGGGGTTGTCCGGGTCCGGGTGGTAGAGGCCTTCGAGGTCCCAGCCCCGGTCCTCGGGGAACGCGGTGTACACGTCGGTGCCGTCGGTGACGACCCGCCAGAGGTCCTCGGGGGTGCGGATCCCGCCCGCGTACCGGCAGGCCATCGACACGATGGCGATGGGCTCGGCGGGGGCCTCCAGGAGCTTCTGGTTCTCCTGCTGGAGCCGCGCGTTCTCCTTCAGCGAGGCACGAAGTGCGTTGACGATCTGCTCGTCCGGCGTCGTCATGTTCCTACGTCCTCCGTGTCAGTCCGCTGTCAGTGGTCAGCTGGTCGTACCGGGTCATCGGGGCGGTTCAGGGCGGTTCGGAGCGGTTCGGGGTGGAACCGGTGGTCGCCGGGCGTCCGGGTCAGTTCCGGCCGAGGGCGCGCTGCACCAGGTCGGCGACGTCCATGGCATCGATCAGGTCGGCGTCGTCCTCGGCCGGTTCGGCCGCCGCGTCGGGTGCGGGGGCGTCCTCGGTCTCGACGAGGGCGAGCAGGGTGTCCAGGAGGCCGGCCTCCTTGAAGCGGGCGAACGGGACGTCCGCGAGCGCGCGCCGCAGGTCGTCCTCCCGCCCGTCGAGGTCGTCGCCGGTGTCCCGCAGGAGTTCGGCGCGCAGGTAGCCGACGAGGGCGTCCGGGGTGGGGTAGTCGAAGATCAGGGTCGCGGGCAGCCGCAGGCCGGTGGCGACGTGCAGGCTGTTGCGCAGGTTGACGGCGGCCAGCGAGTCGAAGCCGACCTCCTGGAAGGCCTGCAGCGGGCCGATGCTCTCGGCGCCGCTGTGGCCGAGGACGGTCGCGGCGTGGCCGCAGACCAGCTTCAGCAGGATCCGGCCCTGCTCCGCCTCCGGGACGGCCCGCAGCGAGTCCACCAGCGAGGAGGTGGTGTCGCTGTTCCCGCTGTCCGGCTGGGAGGCCCGCAGCGCGGCGTCGGCCTCGGGGAGGTCGGCGAAGAGCGGGCTGGCCCGGACGGAGGTGAACGCCGGGATGAAGGCGTCCCAGTCCATGTCGGCCACCGTAACGAACTTCTCGTGCGCCCGCACCGCCTGTTCGAAGGCGGTCATCGCGACCTGCGGAGCCATCGGCAGGACACCCCGGCGGCGCAGCTGGGCGAGGGTCGCCTCGTCCATCCCGGCGCCGACCTGGTCGAGGGCGCCCCAGGCGATCGAGGTCGCCCGCAGGCCGCGTCCGCGACGCCACTCGACCAGCGCGTCCAGCACGGTGTTGGCCGCGCCGGAGACGCCCTGCCCGCCGCCGCCCCAGACGCTGGCGATCGAGGAGAAGACGACGAACGCGTCGAGCGGGGTGTCGGCGAACAGCTCGTCGAGCCAGAAGGCGGTGTCCACCTTGGCGGCGAAGACCTCGGCGAGGTCCGCCGCGCCGGTGTCGGTGACGGAGCCGGTCCAGGCCATGTCGGCCGCGTGCAGCACGGCGGTGAGCGGCTGGTCCGCGGGCGCCTCGGCGACCAGCCGGGCGAGTGCGTCCCGGTCGGCGTCGGCGCAGGCCACCACGGTGGTGCCGGTGCCCAGTGCGGCGAGTTCCGCCCGCAGCCCGGCCAGGTCCTCCTCGGCCGTCCGGGGGCCGGTGGTGACGATCAGCCGGCTCGCGCCGGACTCCGCCAGCCAGAGCGAGGCGTTGCGGCCGAGCCCCTCGGCGCCGCCGGTCACCAGCACGGTGCCGCTCGGCTGCCAGCCGCCCGTGGTGGGCTCCGGCGCGGCCTTGCGGACCAGCCGGCGGCTGTAGACACCGGAGCGGCGGACGGCGAGCTGGTCGTCGCCGGCGGCGCCGTTCAGCGCGCCGAGCAGGTACTGCGCCGTCCGGGCGTCGTGCGCGGCGGGCAGGTCGATCAGACCGCCCCAGCGGTCGGGGAACTCCAGCGCGGCGGCCCGGCCCAGGCCCCACAGCGCGGCCTGCGCCGGTGCGGTGAGGGTGTCCTGGATCCCGATGTTCACGGCGCCCCGGGTGAGGCACCAGAGCGGGCGGCCGGGCGCGGCGTCGCCGAGCGCCTGGATCAGCGCGAGGGTGGCCACCGTGGCGCTCACGTCCGGCCCGGTGGTCCCCGGGTCGAGCGCGAGCAGCGAGAGCACGCCGGTCACGTCCTGCTCGGCCAGCACGGCGGTCAGCCGTTCGGTGAGGCGGGCACGGGTGGTCTCCTCGGCCGCGACCTCCAGGGTGACGAGGTCGAGCCCCTGCGCGGCCAGCGCGGCCGGCAGGCCGTCGACGGGTGCGTCCGCCGGTCGCCCGGACGGGACGACCACCAGCCACCGCCCGCCCGGCACACCGACGGCCTCGCGTTCGAGCGGCCGCCAGGTGACGTTGTAGCGCAGCTTCTCGGCGCTGGACCGGCGCCGCCGCCGGCCCCGCCAGTCGGCCAGGACGGGGGTCAGCGTGCGCAGCGCCTCGCGCTGGTCGGCCGCGGCCAGGTCGAGCAGCCGGGCGAGCGAGTCGGGGTCGGTCTGCTCCACGGCCGCCCAGAAGTCGGCGTCCGCGCCCTCGGCCGCCGAGGCGGCGTCGTCGTCGGGCGTCCCGCCCTCCTGGAGCCAGAAGTGCCGGCGGTCGAAGG
The DNA here is from genome assembly GCF_040630835.1 of Kitasatospora sp. NPDC005751. Lineage (NCBI taxonomy): Bacteria > Bacillati > Actinomycetota > Actinomycetes > Kitasatosporales > Streptomycetaceae > Kitasatospora > Kitasatospora sp. NPDC005751. Next base: position 22,319 of record NZ_JBEXYC010000068.1, on the reverse strand, counting down.
CGTAGGTCGGCAGCTCCGCCAGCGGGGCGTCGGCCCCGGCGGGCAGGATGCCGGTCCAGTCCACGGCGACGCCCCGGACGAAGAGTTCGGCCATCGAGGCCAGCAGCCGGCGCGGCCCGCCCTCCTCGCGGCGGAGCGTGCCGCCGACGACGGCGCGCAGCCGGACGCTGTCGTCCTCGGCGGTGTCGAAGATCTCGTTGACCGGCTGGACCAGTACGGGGTGCGCGCTGGCCTCGACGAAGACGGTGTGGCCCTGGCCGAGCAGGGCGGCGACGGCGGGGCCGAAGCGGACCTGGCCGCGCAGGTTGCGGTACCAGTAGCCGCCGTCCAGTACGCCGGCCTCGTCGATCCACTCGCCCGTGACGGTGGAGAAGAACGGGACCAGCGGGGCCTGGCTGCGGATGTCCGCGAAGGCCTTCGCCAGGGTGTCCTCGATCGCCTCGACGTGGCGGGTGTGGGAGGCGTAGTCCACCGCGACCCGGCGCACCCGGACCCCGTCGGCCGCCAGGACCTCCAGCGCCTCGTCCAGCGCCTCGGCGTCACCGGCCACCACCACGGACGTCGGACTGTTGACCGCGGCGACCTCCACCCGGTCCGCCCACGGCGCCAGCCGGACCAGCGCGTCGGCCTCGGAGAGGGCCGCCGAGGCCATCCCGCCGCGCCCGGCGAGGCTGCCGGCGATCACCTGGCTGCGCACCGCGACGATCCGCGCGGCGTCCTCCAGGGAGAGCGCACCGGCCACGCAGGCCGCCGCGATCTCGCCCTGCGAGTGGCCCAGCACGGCGTCCGGCAGCACGCCGACCGAGGCCCAGACGGCGGCCAGGCCGACCATCACGGCGAAGCTCGCCGGCTGGAGCACGTCCACCCGGTCCAGCAGCTCGGCCGGCGCGTCCCCGCGCAGCACGTCCACCAGCGACCAGTCGACGAACGGGTCCAGCGCCCGGGCGCACGCCGCCACCCGCTCGGCGAACACCGGGGAGGCGTCCAGCAGTTCACGCCCCATCCCGACCCACTGCGAACCCTGTCCCGGGAAGACCAGCACGGTGCGGCCCGGTCCGCCGGAGGACGCGGCGGTCCCGGTCACCACGGCGGGGCTGCGCTCGCCCCGGGCCAGCGCGGCCAGCCCGGCCAGCGCCTCGGACCGCGAACCGGCCACCACCACCGCGCGCTCGGCGAGCACCGCCCGCCGCGCGATCAGTGCCCCGGCGACTCCGGTGAGCGGCGCGGCCTGCGCCGACTCCACGAAGGCCACCAGCCGGCCGGCCTGGCCCGCCAGCGAGGCGGCGCTCCGCGCCGACACCACCAGCGGCACCACCGCGTCCGGCGCGGGCCCGTCGGCCGGCCCCGCCGGGACCGGCTCGGGGCCCTCCTCCAGGATCACGTGCGCGTTGGTCCCGCTCGCACCGAACGACGAGACCGCCGCGCGGCGCGGCCGGCCGTCGCGCGGCCACTCCCGCGCCTCGGTGAGCAGCTCGACGGCGCCCGCCGCCCAGTCCACCTGCGGGGTCGGCTCGGTGACGTGCAGGGTCGCGGGCATCACGCCGTGCCGCATCGCCTCCACCATCTTGATCACGCCGGAGACACCCGCCGCCGCCTGGGTGTGGCCGATGTTGGACTTCAGCGAGCCGAGCCGCAGCGGCCGGTCGGCGGGCCGGTCCTGGCCGTAGGTGGCCAGCAGGGCCTGGACCTCGATCGGGTCGCCCAGCGAGGTGCCGGTGCCGTGGCCCTCGACCACGTCCACCTCGGCGGCGCTCAGGCCCGCGTTCGCCAGCGCCCGGCGGATCACCCGCTGCTGCGAGGGGCCGTTGGGCGCGGTCAGGCCGTTCGACGCGCCGTCCTGGTTCACCGCGCTGCCACGCAGCACCGCCAGGATCCGGTGCCCGTTGCGCCGCGCCTCGGAGAGCCGCTCCAGCACCACGACGCCCACACCCTCGGCCCAGCCGGTGCCGTCGGCCGTCGCCGAGTAGGCCTTGCAGCGCCCGTCGGCGGAGAGGCCGCGCTGCCGCGAGAACTCCAGGAAGGCGTCCGGGCTGGACATCACGGTCGCCCCGCCGGCCAGCGCCATCGAGCACTCGCCGCGCCGCAGCGCCTGCGCGGCCAGGTGCATCGCCACCAGCGACGACGAGCAGGCCGTGTCCACGGTGACCGCCGGGCCCTCGAAGCCGAACACGTAGGACACCCGGCCCGAGGCGACGCTGGAGGACGTCCCGGTCATCACGTAGCCCTGCACGTCGTCGGGCACCTGCCGCAGCCGGGTCACGTAGTCGTGGTGGACGATGCCGGTGAAGACGCCGATGTCGCGGCCCCGGGTGGAGAGCGGGTCGATCCCGGCCCGCTCCAGCGCCTCCCAGGAGGTCTCCAGCAGCAGCCGCTGCTGCGGGTCCATGGCGAGTGCCTCACGCGGCGAGATGCCGAACAGCCCGGCGTCGAACTGGGCCGCGTCGTGCAGGAATCCGCCGACCCGGGTGTAGCTGGTGCCCGGGTGAGCCGGGTCCGGGTGGTACAGCTTGTCGACGTCCCAGTCCCGGTCGGTGGGGAAGGCGGAGAGCCCGTCCCGCCCCTCCGCGACCATGGTCCAGAGCTCCTCGGGGGTGTTCACGCCGCCCGGCAGCCGGGTGCTCATGGCGATGATGGCGATCGGCTCGTCCGGGTCGGTGGCGGCCGCCGTGGCCGCCTGCCCGTCCGCCGGCCGCTCGCCGAGCAGTTCGCCGCGCAGGTGGTCCGCCAGTGCGGCCGGGGTCGGGTAGTCGAAGACCAGGCTGGTCGGCAGGGACAGGCCGGTGAAGTCCTGCAGCCGGTTGCGGAGTTTGACGGCGCTGAGCGAGTCGAAGCCGAGCTCGCGGAACGGCTGGCCGGCGTCGAAGGAGTCGGCGCCCTGGTGGCCCAGGACGGCGGCGGCGCTCTCCTGCACCAGCGCCATCAGCCGGCGGTGCTGTTCCGCCGGGGCGAGGTCGGCGAGGCGGGCGGCCGTCGAACCACCGGCCGCCGCACCGCGCCGCACCACGCGCCGGGCCAGCGGGGCGTCCGCCGGGGCCGCCGGAACCGCCGCGGGAACCGCGTCGGCACGGGTGGCCCCGTCGGTGCCCGCCGGCGTCAACGGCCCGATGGTGGCGACCGGTTCGCCCTCCGCGTCGGCCAGCTCCAGCAGGTGGCGGCCGCCCTCGGCCGGGGTGATCCGCAGCCGCAGGGTGGCGGCGCCCTCCGCGTACACGGCGAGTTCGGCGCAGGCGGCCGGCTCGCGGTCGCGCCCGTCGGCGTCGCCTCCGGTGTGCGCGGCGAGGACCTTCAGCGCGGTGTCGACGAGTGCCGGGTGGAGCGTGAACGCCTCGGCCTCGGCCAGGAGTTCGGCGGGCAGCTCGATGTCGACGAGGAGCCCCCCGTCGCGCTGCCAGAGCCTGCGGACGCCGGCCACCTTCGCGGCGGGGGACGCGGTGTCCGCGGCCTCGGCGGTGTCCGCCGCCTCGCCGGTGTCCGCCGCGTCCTCGGCGGACGGCCAGTCCCGCAGGTCGAAGCCGGGCCGCGGCAGCCCGGGGGCCAGCAGGGCGCGGGCATGGCAGACCCAGGGGCCCTGCTCCGGGCCGGCCGGCCGGGAGTGCACCCCGGCGCGGCGCAGGCCGTCCGTGCCCGGGGCCTCCACCGAGACCCGCAGCTGGAGGTCCCCGTGGCCGGGCAGGACCAGCGGCGTCGCCACGGTGAGCTGCCGGACGGCGCCGCTGGCGGCCTCGCTGCCGGCCAGGACGAGCAGGTCCAGCAGCACGGCCGCCGGGACGGCGGTGTCAACGGCGCCGGCCGGGTCGACCAGCAGGCCCCGGCTGCGCCGGGTCAGCCGCCCGGTGAGCACGACGCCGGTGCCGCCGTCCTCGCCGGGGACGTCGACGACGGTGCCGAGCAGCGGGTGCCCGGTGCTGCGGGCACCGAGTGCCTCGGCGTCCGCGGCGGCGCCGCTCTCGACCCAGTACCGCTCGTGCTGGAAGGCGTAGGTGGGCAGTTCGGCGCCGACCGCCGTGACCGGCCGGCCGAGGACGGCGGGCCAGTCCACGTCCACGCCGCGCACGTGCAGTTCGGCGAGCGCGGTGAGGACGGCGGTGTCGTCGGGGGTGTCGCCGCGCAGGGTGGCGACGCAGCCGCCGGCCTGCCGCTCGCCGAGCGTGCCGAGCGCCATCGCGGTCAGCACCCCGCCCGGGCCGAGTTCGAGGTAGGTCGCGGCGCCCTGATCGCGCAGCGCGGTGACCGCGTCGCCGAACCGGACGGCGTCGCGCACCTGGTCGACCCAGTACGCCGCCGTCCCGAAGTGCCCCTCCTCGGCGAGCCGGCCGGTGACGGTGGAGACCACGGGGATGCTGCCCGGCCGGTACCTCAGCTTGGCCGCGACCGCCTCGAACTCCGCCAGCATCGGCTCCATCAGGGCCGAGTGGAAGGCGTGGCTGACGGTGAGCCGCCGGGTCTTGTGACCGGTCCGGGCCAGCTCGGCCGCGACGGCGAGCACCGCGTCCTCGGCGCCGGAGAGCACCAGCGAGTCGGGGCCGTTGACCGCCGCGACACCGACCACGCCCGCCGCGCCGGCCAGCAGCGGCGCGACGTCGGCCTCGGTCGCCCGCACCGCGACCATCGCGCCGCCGGCCGGCAGTGCCTGCATCAACCGCCCTCGGGCGGCGACCAGTTCGCCCGCCGAGGCGAGGTCGAGGATGCCGGCGGCGTGGGCGGCGGCGAGCTCGCCGATCGAGTGCCCGGCCAGCAGGTCGGGCCGTACGCCCCAGGAGGTGAAGAGCCGGAACAGCGCCGTCTCCAGGGCGAAGAGACCGGCCTGGGTGTACAGGGTCTCGTCGAGCAGCGCGGCCTCCGCCGTACCGGGGTCGGCGAAGACGATCTCGTGCAGCGGGCGCGTCGACGCGCCGTCCAGGTGCCGCTCGACGGCGGCGCAGGCGGCGGCGAAGGCGTCCCGGAAGACCGGGAAGGCCTCGGCGAGGCGGCGGCCCATCCCGGCCCACTGGCTGCCCTGCCCGGTGAAGAGGAAGGCCAGCCTGCCGTCGGCGGCGGCGGCGTTGCCGACCACGGTCGTGGCGTCGGGCGTGCCCGCTTCGAGGGCGCGCAGGGCGTCGGCCAGCTGCCGGCGGTCACCCGCCAGCAGCACCGCGCGGTGGTCGAGCCCGGCCCGGGCGGTGGCGAGCGCGTGGGCCGTCCCGGCCGGCGGGACGTCGGACCGGTCGTCGACGAAGCGGGCGAGCCGCCCCGCCTGGCCGCGCAGCGCGGCCGCCGACCTGGCCGAGACCGGCACCGGGACGAGCACGGGCGGCGCCTGGGCGGCGTCGGTCGGGTCCTGCGGCGGCGCGGGCTCCGGCACGGCGGCGGCGTCGGCCGGCGCCTGCTGCACCAGGACGTGCGCGTTGGTCCCGCCGATGCCGAAGGAGGACACCCCCGCGCGGCGCGGGCGGCCGGTCTCCGGCCAGTCCCGGGCCTCGGTCAGCAGCTCGACCGCGCCCACCGACCAGTCCACATGGGTCGAGGGCCGGTCCACGTGCAGCGTCCGGGGCAGGACGCCGTGCCGGATGGCCATCACCATCTTGATCACCCCGGCCACCCCGGCCGCGGCCTGGGTGTGGCCGATGTTCGACTTGACCGAGCCGAGCCAGAGCGGCTCCTGCCCGTCCACTCGGTCCTGCCCGTACGTGGCCAGCAGCGCCTGCGCCTCGATCGGGTCGCCGAGGACGGTGCCGGTGCCGTGCGCCTCGACCGCGTCCACCTCGGCCGGCGAGAGGCCCGCGTTCGCCAGCGCCGTGCGGATCACCCGCTGCTGGGAGAGCCCGTTCGGCGCGGTCAGACCGTTGGACGCGCCGTCCTGGTTGACCGCGCTGCCGCTGATCACCGCCAGGACCTGGTGGCCGCGCCGGCGCGCCTCGGAGAGCCGCTCGACGAGCAGCACGCCGACGCCCTCGGCCCAGCCGGTGCCGTCCGCGCCGTCCGCGAAGGCCTTGCAGCGGCCGTCCGGGGCCAGCCCGCGCTGCCGGGAGAACTCCACGAAGGTCTCCAGGTTGCCCATCACCATCACGCCGCCGGCCAGCGCCATCGAGCACTCGCCCCGGCGCAGCGCCTGGGCCGCGAGGTGCAGGGCGACCAGTGAGGAGGAGCAGGCGGTGTCGACCGTGACGGCCGGGCCCTCGAAGCCGAACTGGTAGGCGACGCGGCCCGACAGGACGCTGCCGGAGCCGCCGGTGAGCCGGAAGCCCTCGACGCCGGCCGCCTGGTGCATCCGCACGGTGTAGTCGTGGCTGTTGACGCCGACGAAGACGCCGATGTCCTGGCCGCCCAGGCCGGTGGGGTCGATCGCGGCGCGTTCGAAGGCCTCCCAGGAGGTCTCCAGCAGCAGCCGCTGCTGCGGGTCCATCGCCAGCGCCTCGTTCGGCGAGATGCCGAAGAAGCCGGCGTCGAACCCGGTGGCGTCGTCGAGGAAGGCGGCGTGGCGGACGTAGGTCTTGCCCGCGCTGTCCGGGTCGGCGTCGTAGTGCCGCTCGATGTCCCAGCCGCGGTCCTCGGGGAACTCGGTGACGGCGTCGACCCCGTCGGCCACCAGCCGCCAGAGGTCCTCGGGGCTGTGCACCCCGCCCGGGAGGCGGCAGGACATCGCCACGATCGCGATCGGCTCGTCGGGGTCGACGGCCGCGGCGCTCGCTCGGCCCGTCCCGGCGCCGTCCGGGGCGGTGCTGCCGAACAGCCTGACGCGCAGGTGCTCGGCGAGGGCGACCGGCTTCGGGTAGTCGAAGACGATGGTCGAGGAGAGCGTGAGTCCGCTCGCGGAGGCCAGCCGGTTCCGCAGCTCCACGGCGGTCAGCGAGTCGAAGCCGGCCTCCTTGAAGGCCCGGTCGGCCCGGACGGCGTCGGGGGCGGCGTGGCCGAGCACCTCGGCGGCGTGCCGGCGCACCAGGGCCACCAGCTGCTCGGTCCGCTCGGCCTCGCCCAGCCGGGCGAGCCGGTCCCGCAGGGAGCCGGTGTCGGGGCCGGCGGCGGCGCGGACGGTCCGCCGTCCGGCCGGTGCCAGGCCGCGCAGCAGCGGTGCCACGGGGCCGCTGCGGGCGGCCGCGCGCAGGGCGGGCAGGTCGAACCTGGCGGCCACCAGGGCGGCGGGCGTCCCGGCGCCGGCGCGCAGGGCGGCGTCCAGCAGGGCCATCCCCTCGGCGTCGGACAGCCCGGCCATGCCCAGCCGCCTGGTGCGCCGGAGGTCGGCGGTGCCGAGGTGGCGGGTCATGCCGCTGGCCTGGCTCCAGTAGCCCCAGGCGAGCGAGACGCCGGGCAGGCCGAGCCCGCGGCGCAGCTCGGCCAGGGCGTCCAGGCAGGCGTTGGCCGCCGCGTAGTTGCCCTGGCCGGGGTTGCCCAGGACGCCGGCGGCCGAGGAGAACAGCACGAAGGCGGCGAGGTCCAGGCCCCGGGTGAGCTCGTGCAGGTGGAGCGCGGCGTCCAGCTTGGGCCGCAGCACGGTGTCGACCCGGTCCGGGGTCAGCGCGGTGACCACGCCGTCGTCCAGGACGCCGGCGGTGTGCACGACGGCGGTCAGCGGGTGCTCGGCCGGTACCGCCGCGAGGAGCGCGGCGAGCTGGGCGCGGTCGGCGGTGTCGCAGGCGGCGACGGTGACGGTGGCGCCCAGCGCGGCGAGTTCCTCGCGCAGCGCCTGCGCGCCCTCGGCGGCGGGGCCGCGGCGGCTGACCAGCAGCAGGTGGCGGGCGGCGTGCGCGGTGACCAGGTGCCGGGCGACCAGGGCGCCGAGCGTCCCGGTCCCGCCGGTGACCAGGACGGTCCCGGCGGGGTCGAGGCCCGCGGCGGTCCCGGCTCCGGGCGCCTCGGCTCCGGGCGTCCCGGCTTCGGCGGTCCCGGCTCCGGGCGTCCCCGTGGTGCGCTCCGGGACGGTGGCCCGGACCAGCCGGGGCACCTCGGCCAGACCCGCCCGGACCCGCACCCGCGGTTCGCCACTGGCCAGCACGGCCGGCAGCAACACGGCGGCGGAGTCGTCGAGTTCGGCGATCACGATGCGGTCCGGGTGCTCGGACTGCGCCGAGCGCAGCAGACCGGACACGGCGGCGGTCGCGAGGTCGGTCACGTCCCCGCCGACCGAGACGACCAGCCGGGACTGCGCCAGCGCGGGGGCGGACAGCCAGGCCTGGAGGACGGCCAGCGCGGCGGCCACGGCGGCCCGGGGGTCACCCCCCGGGTGCTCCACGGCGTACCGCAGCACCTCCGGGGCCGGACCGTCGGACGCGGCGAGGGTCTCGACGTCCCCGGCGGTCGCGATCGTCGCGGTACCGGGGGCGGCCTCTGCCACGGCGGGCAGCGGCAGTTCGGACCACTCCAGCCGGAACAGCGCGTCCTGCGTCAACTCCCCTGCGAAACCGTTCTGTTCCGGCGCGTAGGGCCGGGCGAGGACGGCATCGGCGATCAGCACCGGCGCACCGGTCGGGTCGCTCAGCTCCAGCCGGGCCCCCTCGTCCGTCGTCCCGGAGGTGCGGACCAGCAGCTCGGTGGCGCCCGAGGCCAGCAGGGTCACCCCGCGCCACTCGGCGGCGAACGCGCCCTCCGGGAGGGCGGTGCGCACGGCGGCGTCCAGCAGCGCCGGGTGCAGGCCGAAACGGTCGGCGGGGCCGGCCGCGTCGTCCAGCGAGACCTCGGCCACCGGGCCGTCGGCGGGCCGGGCGGTCCGGGTGTCCGCCGGGGCGGGTGCCAGGGTGCCGTGGGCGTGGCGCGTCCACTCCGCGTCCAGCGGCGCGTCGTCCGCGCGGGAGTACACCCCGACAGCGCGCCGCCCGGTGTCGTCGGCCGCTCCGACGGTCATCTGGACGGCGCGCCCCCCGCGCAGCGGGAGCACCACCGGCCGGTCGACGGTCAGTTCCGCGACGGTCGGGGTGCCGACCTCGTCGCCGAACCGGACGGCCAGCTCGACCAGCGCCGCGCTGGGTACCGGGACGGTGTCACCGACCACGTGCTCGGAGAGCCACGGGTGCGCACCGAGCGACCACCGCGCGGTGGTCATGAAGCCGCCCGAGCCGGGCACACCGACGATCGCGCCGATCAGCGGGTGGTCGGCGGTGGCCTGGCCGAGCGAGGCCGCGTCGGTGGCCCGGGTGGTCCGCAGCCAGTAGTGCCGGTGGTCGAAGGCGTAGGTCGGCAGCTCGACGCGGGCGGTGCCGGTGGGCAGCACGCCCGTCCAGTCCACGGCCACGCCGCGGACGAAGAGTTCGGCCATCGAGGCGAACAGGCGGCGCAGGCCGCCCTCGTCCCGCCGCAGCGTCCCGGTGACCAGGGCCTCGACCCCGGCTTCGTCCACGATCTCGCTGACCGGCTGGACCAGCACCGGGTGCGCGCTCGACTCCACGAACACCGTGTGACCCGCTTCGAGCAGGGCGGCGACGGCGGGGCCGAAGCGGACCTGGCCGCGCAGGTTGCGGTACCAGTAGCCGCCGTCCAGCACGCCGGCCTCGGTGACCCAAGCACTCGTGACGGTCGAGTAGAAGGGAATCCGCGGCGCCTGGCTACGGATGTCCGCGAAGGCCCCCGCCAGGGTCTCCTCGATCGCCTCGACATAGCGGGTGTGGGAGGCGTAGTCCACCGCCACCCGGCGCACCCGCACGCTGTCGGCCGCCAGCACCTCCAACGCCTCGTCCAGCGCCTCGGCGTCACCCGCGATGACCACCGAGGCCGGGCCGTTGACGGCCGCGACCTCGACGCGGTCCGCCCAGCGCACCAGCCGCTCCACAGCCTCGCTCTCGGAGAGCGCCACCGACGCCATCCCCCCGCGACCGGCGAGGCTGCCCGCGATCACCTGGCTGCGCACCGCCACGATCCGGGCCGCGTCCCCCAACGACAGCACACCGGCCACGCAGGCCGCCGCGATCTCCCCCTGCGAGTGGCCGACCACCGCGTCCGGCACCACACCCACCGACGCCCAGACCGCCGCCAGACCGACCATCACCGCGAAGCTCGCCGGCTGGAGCACGTCCACCCGGTCGAGCAGTTCGGCCGGGGCCTCACCGCGCAGCACCTCCGCCAGCGACCAGTCGACGAACGGGTCCAGAGCCCGGGCGCACTCCGCGACGCGCTCCGCGAACACCGGCGAGGCGTCCAGCAGTTCACGCCCCATCCCGACCCACTGCGAACCCTGCCCCGGGAACACCAGCACCGTCCGGCCCGCACCGGACACACTGCCCGTCACCAACCCCGGCGCCGACTCCCCGCGCGCCAACGCGGCCAGCCCTGCCAGCGCCTCCTCCGAGGTGCCGGCCACCACCACGGCACGCTCGTCCAGCAGCGCCCGCCGGGTGGCCAGCGCACCGGCCAGGGCCGCCCGGTCACCGGCCGTCACCAACGGCGCCAGCCGCCCGGCCTGGCCCGCCAGCGAGGCCGCGCTCTTCGCCGAGACCACCAGCGGCAGCACATCCGCGGGGCCGGCCTCGACCTCGGCCGGCTCCTCCTCGGGGCCCTGCTCCAGGATCAGGTGCGCGTTGGTGCCGCTGACACCGAAGGAGGAGACGGCGGCCCGGCGGGGGCGGCCGGTCTCCGGCCAGTCCCGGGCCTCGGTCAGCAGCTCGACCGCGCCCGCCGTCCAGTCCACCTGCGAGGACGGTGCGTCCACGTGCAGGGTGGGCGGCATGACGCCGTGCCGCAGCGCCTGCACCATCTTGATCACACCGGCGACCCCGGCGGCGGCCTGGGTGTGGCCGATGTTCGACTTCAGCGAGCCGAGCCGCAGCGGCCGCTCGGCGGGCCGGTCCTGACCGTAGGTGGCCAGCAGCGCCTGCGCCTCGATCGGGTCACCCAGCACCGTGCCGGTGCCGTGCCCCTCGACGACGTCCACCTCGGCGGTGGACAGGCCCGCGTTGGCCAGCGCCTTGCGGATCACCCGCTGCTGGGAGAGGCCGTTGGGCGCGGTCAGACCGTTCGACGCGCCGTCCTGGTTCACCGCGCTGCCGCGCAGCACCGCCAGGACGTGGTGCCCGTTGGCCCGCGCCTCGGAGAGCCGCTCCAGCACCACGACGCCCGCGCCCTCGGCCCAGCCGGTGCCGTCCGCCGCGTCCGCGTAGGACTTGCAGCGGCCGTCCGTCGCCAGCGCCCGCTGCCGCGAGAACTCCACGAAAGTGTCCGGGGTCGCCATCACGGTCGCGCCGCCGGCCAGCGCCAGCGAGCACTCCCCGCGCCGCAGCGCCTGCGCGGCCAGGTGCATCGCCACCAGCGACGACGAGCACGCCGTGTCCACCGTCACCGCCGGGCCCTCGAACCCGAACACGTAGGAGACCCGGCCCGAGGCCACGCTCGACGCCGTACCGGTGGCGGTGAAGCCCTCCAGCTCCGCCGGCGCCGCGCCGCCCGCGCCGTAGCTCTGGCCCATGACGCCGGAGAACACCCCGACGTCCGCGCCCTTCAGACCGGCCGGGTCGATACCGGCCCGCTCCATCGCCTCCCAGGACGCCTCCAGCAGCAACCGCTGCTGCGGGTCCATCGCCAGCGCCTCCCGCGGGCTGATGCCGAAGAACCCGGCGTCGAACAGACCGGCGTCGCGCAGGAACCCGCCGCGGTCGGCGGTGGAGGTACCGGCCTGCTCCGGATCGCCGGAGAACAGGGCGTCCAAGTCCCAGCCACGGTCCTCCGGGAAGCCGGACAGGGCCTCCCGGCCCTCGCGGACCAGCCGCCACAGTTCCTCCGGGCCGGTCACACCGCCCGGCAGGCGGCACGCCATGCCGACGATCGCGATCGGCTCGTCCGGATCGGCGGGCACCGCCCGGCCGACCGGCTCCGGGGCCTCGCGCAGGCCGAGGACGCGGGCCCGCAGGTGGGCCGCCAGCGCCTCCGGCGTCGGGTGGTCGAAGCTCACGGTGGCGGGCAGGCGCAGCCCGGTGCTCCCGGTCAGCCGGTTGCGCAGTTCGACGACGGCGAGCGAGGTGAGGCCCAGGTCGCGGAAGGCCTGCCCGGCCGGGACGGCGCCGGTGCCGGGCCGGTTCAGCACGGCGGCGGCCTGGGTGCGGACCAGCTCTTCGAGCAGGGCGAGCTGCGCCCGCTCGTCCAGGCCCGACAGGCGGGCGCGCAGGTCGGCGGTGACGGTCTCGTCGGGCCGGGCGGCGGGCGGCGGCGTGGCCGCGAGGGCGCGCAGGACCGCCGGCACCCGGCCGTCCGGGTCGAGCGGGCCGGTCCGCAGCGCCACCAGCGCCGGGGCGCCGGTCTCGATCAGCAGGTCGAAGGCGGCGAGCCCGTCCCGCAGGTGCCGGGCCCCGGCCTCCTCGGTGGCGTCGGCCACCGGGTAGCCGGTGCTCCAGGCGAGGGCCGAGCCGGCCTGCCCGCGCAGCCGGCGGCTGTGCGCCAGTGCCTCCGTCAGCGCCTCGGCGACGGCGGTGTCCGGGGCCCCGGGGGAGCCGAGCACGGCGGCGGTGCCGGTGACGGCGACGAAGGCGGTGAGCCCGGTGTCGGCCGTGAGCTCGTCGAGGGCCCGGGCGAGGGCCTGGTCCCCGGCGGCGTGCACGACGGCGGTGACCGGGTGGCCGAGGCCGGCCAGCGCCGTCCGCAGTACGACCCGGTCCGTGCCATCGGCGGTCACCCGGGCGAGGTCCAGCCCGGTGGGGAGGTCGGCGTCCAGCGGCTCGCCCGCATCCGGCGCGTAGACCAGCAGCAACCGCTCCACCCCGTACGCGGTGGTCAGGTGGCGCACCAGAGCGGCGCCGGCCGGGGTGTCGGCCCCGGTGACCACCACGGTCGCGCCGAGTCCGGCCGGGCCGGCGCCGAGCGGACGGTCGGCGACCGGCACCGGGAGCAGTCGTGGGACCAGCGGTTGCCCGGCCCGCAGGGCGAGTTGGGGCTCACCGGAGGCGACCGCGGCCAGCAGCTCCGGGGCGGACACCTCGGCGCCGGGCCGGGCGTCGAGATCGAGGACGGTCACGGCCTCGGGACGGTCACTGCCGGCCTGGACGGAGCGCGCGACGGCCCAGAGCGGGACGCCCGCGGGGTCGGGCGCGGCGTCCCCCTCGGTGGCGGTCACCGCGCCGCGGGTGAGCAGGACCAGCCGGGCCCCGGCCGGGACCGGCCGGGTGGCCGAGGCACGGCCCTCGGCGGCGGTGGCCACCGGGTCGAGCAGGGTCACGCCGGGAGCCGGCTCGCCGGCGGCCACGGCGGCGTCCAGGGCCGCGAGGCCGGGGTGGTGCCGGACGTCGAGACCGGCGGCCCGCAGGCCGGTGACGAGCGCGTCGGCCGGGCCGACCACCGCCCAGCCCGGTGCGGCTGTTCCGGCGGCCGCCGGGGGTGCGGGCGGCGCCGGCACCCAGGCCGGCGCCAGCAGGGCGTCATGGTGTCCGTCGGCGGCGTAGCGCAGCCGGGCGGGCTGCTCGGCCAGCAGGCGCCGGACGATCTTCCCGGAGGCCGTCCGGGGAATCCCGGCGACCTCGTAGACCCGCTCGGGCAGCTTGTACGCGGAGAGCCGCTCGCGGCAGCGGTCGATCAGCGCGGCGGTGTCGAGGCCGGCCGGCCCGGGGACCACCCAGGCGACGGGCACCTCGCCGAGCGTGTCGTGCACCACCCCGGCGACCCCGGCGTCGGCCACGCCCTCGACGGTGCGCAGGACGGCTTCGACCTCGTCGGGGTGGATGTTCTCGCCGCCGCGGATGACCAGGTCCTTGAGGCGGCCGCAGATGGTGAAGTACCCGTCCTCGTCCCGCCGGGCCAGGTCGCCGGTGTGGAACCAGCCGTCCCGCACCGCCGCGGCGGTGGCCTCCGGGCTGTTGTGGTAGCCGACCATGACGTTCGGTCCGCTGACCCAGACCTCGCCCTCCTCGCCGGCCGCGACGTCGAGGCCGGTGCGCGGGTCGACGATCCGCACGCCGACGCCCGGCACGGGCAGGCCGCAGGAGCCCTCGACGCGGGCGGCGTCCGGCGGGTTGATGGTGATCGCGCCGCAGGTCTCGGTGCTCCCGTAGGCGTCGACCAGCGGCACCCCGAAGCCCTCCTCGAAGGAGCGGCGCAGTTCGGAGCCGGTGACGGCGCCGCCGACCAGCCCGATCCGCAGGTCGGGCAGCGACAGACCGGTCCGCCGGGCGGTGGTGACCAGGTGGTGGTAGGTGGTGGGGACGCCGGCGAGGAAGGTGGAGCGGTCCTCGCGGAGCGCGGTCAGGATGTCGTCCGCGGAACTGCCGTCCATGATCCGGGCGGTGGCGCCGGCCACCGGGACGGAGAGCACGCAGGCGATGTGCGAGAGGCTGTGGAAGAGCGGCAGCGGCCACAGCACCCGGTCGTGCTCGGACAGGCCCGGCACAGGCACGTAGCAGGAGGCCACGGACCAGAGGCAGTTGCGCTGGGTGGACAGCACGCCCTTGGGCCGGCCGGTGGTGCCCGAGGTGTAGAACATCCAGGCCACCTCGTCCAGTCCGAGGTCGTCGGGGGCCTCGGTGACGGGTTCGGTGACGGCGAGTTCGTCGAAGGAGAGGGTGCCCGCCGGGGCCGGGGCCGGGCCGGCCACCAGCACGCCGGACGCACCGGCCGGGGCCGGCAGCAATCGCAGGAACGTTTCTGCGTGACCGGTGCCGGTCAGCGCGAAGACCGCGCCGCTGTCGGTCAGCAGGTACTCGGTCTCGGCCGCCGTGGCCCGCGGGTTCACCGGCACGCCGATGCCGCCGGCCCGCACGACGGCGAGATAGCCCTCCACCATGGCGACGGAGTTGCCGAGGCAGAGTGCCACCCGGTCCCCGCGCCGGACGCCGAGGCCGGCCAGGTGACCGGCCAGCCTCCGCGTCCGTGCTTCGAGCTCTCCGTAGGTGACCGCGTGCCGGTCGTCCTCGAAAGCGATCTTGTCCGTGAAACGGACCGCGTTCTCCCGGAGGATGACCGGGAGCGGGGTGATCAGATCGGGGCGCACCTTACCGCGAACTCCTTCCGGAGAGCAGGGAGTTACCAGGAAACGGGCAGGGACTTCACAGCGAAGACGGACCCGTGGGTCCGCAGCGGGACGTCGTCCGCCGGCACCGCCAGGCGCAGGTCGGGGAAGGCCTCCAGCAGGGCCCGCAGGCCGACCCGCAGCTGCAGTCGGGCCAGGTTCTGGCCGATGCACTGGTGGACGCCGTAGCCGAAGGCCACGTGGCCCGCGGTGTCCCGGGAGAGGTCGAGGTCGGCGGGGCAGCCGAACTTCGCCGGGTCACGGTTGGCGGCCGGCAGCGAAACGGTGACCGTCTCGCCCTTCTTCACGGCGTGGCCGCCGAGTTCGAGGTCCTCCAGGGCGGTCCGGAAGATCTCGTACTGGTTGACGGTGATGTAGCGGAGGATCTCCTCCACCGCGTCGTCGATCTTCGAGGGGTCGGCCCGCAGGGCGGCCAGCTGCTCCGGGTGGTGCAGCAGCGCGAACACGCCGACCGTCAGCGCGCCCTCCGTGGTCTCGTAACCGGCGAACAGCAGCAGGGCGGTGATGTTGCCCAGCTCCTCGTCGCTGAGTTCCCCGGTGGCGATCAGCCGGCTCAGGATGTCGTCCCCGGGCTCCGCCTTCTTGCGCGCGATGGTCTCGTGGATGAACGCGCCCACCTGGGCGAACGCGGCCATCGACTCCTGCGCGTCACCGAACGGGTTGTTCATGACCGCCGGCGCCTCGGCGTAGCGGTCCCGCTCGCTGTAGGGCAGGCCGATCAGGTCCGACAGCACCCGCAGGACCAGCGGGTTGGCGAAGGTCTCCAGCAGGTCGGCGGAGTTGCCGTGCTCGCGCATGACCTTGATCTGCTCGGCGGCCACCGCCTCGACCTGCGGCGTCAGCTGGTTGATCGTGCGGCCGGTGAACTCGCGCGTCAGCAGCTTGCGGAACCGGGTCTGCTCCGGCGGGTCCATGTGGATGAACATCCCCGGCATGGCCGGGAACTGCGGTACCGGACCACCGTACTTGGTGACCGGGAAGTGCCCGATCTCCAGGTTGTGGCTGAACTTCGGGTCGCTCAGGACCTGCCGGGCGAGCTCGTGGCTGGTGGCGATCCACCCGACGTGCCCGTCGGGGTAGACCATCCGCGCCAGCGGGCGCTCCTTCCGCAGCTCGTCGAATATCGCCGGCGGGTCGAACTTGTCAGTCCGCGCCCAGGCATCCTCGTAAGAGATCGCCTCGCTCATGACGCACCTTCTCCGTTTCGGGTCGAAATATCCCTGCGCACGAAAACGGCAGCCCCCGCCGGTTCGGTACGGAGCCGTTTCCCGGATAATTCACCGGGCCCGCACCGGTGTGCGGGCACGGCGAATCACGCGGCGAATCCGGCACAAGCCCGCCGCGATGTTCCCGCCGGCCGCGAATGACGGCCGGGCCGTTCCGTGGAATCAGAGAGCCAGCTTCTTGAGCGTCTCGTTGGCGTTCGCCAGGGACTGCTCGCCCAGCGGCTTGAGCGCCGCCATCGCCGGCACGATCGCCGCGAGGGTCAGCTCGGCGTGCACGAACTTCAGGTCGTCGGCGAGGCCGATCGAGCTCAGCACCGCGCGCAGGTAGGGCTCCTGGTGGTCCCAGCCCTCCCGCGGCGTGCCCGGCGCGTACGAGCCGCCGCGGGCGGTGACCACGATGACCGTCTTGCCGCTCAGCGGGCCCGACTCGGCGCCCGGGGGCACCATGTGGGCCGGGCTGACCAGCAGGTCGATCCACGACTTGATCGTCGACGGCACGGCGTAGTTGTACATCGGGACGCCGAGCACGATCGTGCTCGCCTCGCGGACCTCGGCCACCACGGCCTCGGTGAGCGCCTTCTCCGCCGGCGCCAGCCCGTGGTCACGGCTGGGGTCCAGGAGCGACTCGCGCACCGCGTGGGTGATGTGCGGCACCGGCTGGGCCGCCAGGTCCCGGTAGGTGTAACCGTCACCGGGGTGGTTCTGGCGCCACTGGGTGGCGAAATACGACGACAACTGCCTCGTCACGGAGCCGGTGGCGCGGATGCTCGAATCAATGTGGAGAAGAGAAGACACAAAGGGCCCCTGGATTGTCCTGAGCGATTCACCGAGAACTGCTTTTCCAACGCTCTTCGAGTCTAAGGAGAAGCGCCCCGGACGGGCATCCCTCAGTCTGGTAGCGCGGGTGGCCACCGGCCCGTGAGGAGCCGCGCGGCGGGCCCACGCGCCGGCCCGGACGGCCGGGCGGCACGCCGCGGCGGCCCCGTCGGAAGGGCCCGTTCCGCGAACGTCCGCACACCGTCGCACCGGCGCGCGGGCCTCACACGGCCAACCGCCCGGCCGGTACCTCGGGCACGAACGCGGACTCCGCGCCCAACTCGGTCGTCCGCTCCTCCACGAGCCGGTTCCAGGTGCCTGCCAGCTCCACCCGGGAGGCGACGTCGAGCTTGCGGAAGATCTTCTTGAGATGGAACGCCACCGTGTGCGGTGACATGAAGAGCTGTCGCCCCACCCGCCCGTTGGTGAGTCCCTGGCTCACCAGCTCCGCCACCGCGTACTCGGTGTCGGTCAACTGGCTGGCCATCGTTCTGGTCCGGCTCGGGCGGCGCGAGAACTGCCCGCTGTTGCCCTCCAGTTCCCTGAGCTTGCTGCGCACCCGCAGGACGTCCCGGGAGGCACCGACCGCCCCGTAGCCGTCCGCCGCCCGTTTCAGCAGCTCGACGGCCTGGTCCTGCTCGGAGCGGCGGGCGAACCGCACCGCACTCGCGTCCTCCAGCGCGGAGGCCTGCGCCCACCGGTCCAGGTGCAGGCCGGCGGCCCGCTCCAGGGCCGCGGCGTTCCGCTCGAACAGGCCGATGGCGTGCGCGGACGCCGCCTGGACGGTGCGGAAGCTGGGGTTGCGCGCCGCCAGTTCGTTGACCTGGGTGACCGTCCGGACGGCGATCTCGTCGCCCGACAGGCGCTGCGCGGCGCGGACCAGCCAGGCCGCCGCGGCCGGCTGCGAGACCAGCAACTCCCGGGCCAGCGCACCGTCGTGCACCAGCCCCTTCAGGAGGTGGGCGATGCTCTCCGTCCCGTCCCGGGCCTCCAGCACCTGGGCGACGGCCCAGGCGCACTGCCCGGCCATCAGGTTCGCGCGTCCGAGCAGGGCGTGGTCCCGCAGCCGGTTCGCGTACTGGAGGGCGGTGGTGAGGTCCAGCTGCCGGGTCGTACTGACCGCCATGACGAGGAACCCGCTCGGGTTCAGCGACCGGTTGCCGGCCTGCTGGGCCAGCCGGAGACCGGCCTGGGCCGAGGCGACCGCCCGGTCGAGCTCGCCCTTGGCCAGGCTCAGCTCCGCCTCGCACAGCAAATGAGCGGCACGCTTCTCAACTTGGTTCGATCCGTGGACAGGTGACGTGTCGTCGGCGAGCATGTTGGTAGCCGCCCCCAGACCGCGGACGCGGGTCAACAGCGTCGCGTGCCAGATCCTCGCCTTCAGCGAGCAGGAGCCCGGCGCTCCGGCCTGCGCCCGGCCCGTGGCGGCGGCAGCCAGATCCATACTCCTACCGAGCTGGCCGTCGAGCCACGACTGGGCGGAACGCGCCGCCAACTGGACGACTTCGTCGGATAACTGCAGGGAAGGACCGGGCGCCGTGTAAGTCCGAAATGACACTGTATCCTCCGACTCGGAATCGGTACCGCCCTGTCCTGCCCGGCTGCTCGGCGGGCATCGTCGGACGCCACTCGATTCGACATGGGAATGTGGGGCCTGCAACACGATCGTGCCGGTGGTGCCTGGTCGGTCGCGGACGGGCAGTGACCCGGCCGTCCGCGACGCATGGTCGGGCCCCCGTGCCCCGAGCCCGTCGACCTGCGGGCCGGGCCCGGTCCGCAGGACGGAAGGGCCGGTTCCGGCGCGCCGGAACGTCTGGACAACATTCGGCAACCCCTTTCCACAGAGCCGTCGTTCGGCTCCAGGAAGACCTGCCGCGGCGGCCTGGGGCGCTGACGTGAGATTGACCACTGCGCGACGGTGCGTCGGCCGCCGAAGCGCGGCGGCGCGCAGCCGATGAGCCGGAAGAGCCCGCTCCGGTCACGAGGTGCCGGGTGCGACCACAATGTCGACGGGGCTCTGAACAGCCGCCCGACCACCGGACGGGGCCGGCGGGAGGAGACGGGGAGAGGAATGCGCGATGACCGGGTCGTCGGTCATCCGCGAACGGTAGGGCAGCGAACACCGTCCGATCTGTAAGAGGCTTTCGCCGCAGGCACCCTGATGTTCCGTCGGCCGGTGACCCGGGCTGCGACAGCGACCCCGGTCACCGTGACCGGCGAAGGCGGCGCCCCCCCGGAGGCCCCCCACGAGCATGCCCAGAACACCGGGGCCTTGGAAAGAGCTGGCCACATCGTGGAACAGATCGTCTCGCCGCCGCAGCTGTTCAGACACGTCGCGACCCACCACGACCACCGACTCGATCCGCACGCAGCATCCACCCCCTCGGCCCGCAGCCTCGCCCGCTGTGCGACATGCCGGAAAGACCCGTCCCCGCCCGCGCCGCGGGCCGTCGCCCCCCGGCCCCCGCCGGACGACGCACTCGGACGCGCCCCCTGGCCTGTCCATGCCGATTCAGACTCTACGTCATGTCGAACACGATCGGGTGATGATCGTGATCATTTCTGTGACCGAAGTGACGCCTGTGGCATGTCGCTCTCCGTGTGCACAAAGGGCGGCCGGCCGGTCCGAGCCATGCCGACGACCGGCGCGGCGCAGGCCGCACCGACCGCTCGACGTTCAGCCCGTCACGGCGAGTTCGGCCACCACCGCACGGTGATCCGTACCCGGCACGCGGTGCCCGGACACCGCCACGGCGGTCAAACCTTCACCACGGAGGACATGGCCGATCTGGATCACCGGCGGTAGGCGCGGGAAGTCCGCATCGTCCTCCGGCCGGGCGGGCGAACCGCCCCGGCCGAGTTCGGCGTGGGTGTCCGTCAGACCGGTGGCGGGCAGCCCGGCCAGGGCCGCCGCCCACCACGGGCGCAGGGCGAGCAGCACACCCGGCACCACCAGGCCGGCGACCGCCGCGTAGGGCAGCAGCACCATCGGGAGCGCCGGCGGGGTGCCGTCGTGCCGTCGTCCCAGCCGCCGAGCCGGATCGCGACCAGCGCCACCGGAAGCAGCGGGACCGCCCCGCAGAGTCCGATCAGCGCCCTGCGCGTTTCCACGTCCACGTCCACCAGCTGATTCCGGCCACCCGCTCTCCCACCGGGTACTCCACTCCGCTCCCCACGGTCCGGCGCGGCCGGCGGGTTGCCCGGTGGCTCGCCCACGCGGCCGTCGGCCCGGTTCTCGCCTTCGCCGGAGGACGCGGTGGGCGGGTGCGGCGGTTCCGGCCCGCGCAAGCCCCGTCCGGCGCCGGGCGGGGCTTGCGCGGGCCGGAACGGAGCCCGTCAGGCGCCGGCCGCCCGTCAGGCGGAGGCGAGGTGCGCCGTCCACTTGGCGCGCCAGGCGAGGGCGTCGGCGACGGCCTCGGCGATGGTGCGCCGCGCGGTCCAGCCGAGGAGTTCGCGGGCGGTGTCGACGGCGGCGTAGCAGCCGATCACGTCGCCGGGCCGGGGGTCCGCCTCCCGGACCTCGACCTCGGCGCCGACGGCGGCCTCGAAGGCCGCGATCAGCTCGCGGACGGTGGTGCCCTCGCCGGTGCCGATGTTGATCACCCGGTAGCGGTCCTCGGCCGCGGGCTTGATCACCTCGTCGAACCGGGTGAGCGCGGCGACGTGGGCCTCGGCGACGTCCTGCACGTGGATGTAGTCCCGGATGCCGGAGCCGTCCCGGGTCGCCCAGTCCGCGCCGGTGACGGTGAACGGCACGCCGTCGGCATGGGCCTCGATCAGCTTGCCGAGGGCGTGGGTCGGCCGGAGGTCCTGCAGCCCGGTGCGCAGCCGCGGGTCGGCGCCGACCGGGTTGAAGTAGCGCAGCGCGACGACCCGGAGGTCCTCGGCGCCCTCGCCCCGGGTCCAGTCCTGGAGGACCAGCTCCATCATCTGCTTGGTCCGCGCGTACGGGCTGCCGGCGGCGACGGGGCAGCTCTCGTCGACCCGGGCGTCCGGGGTGGGCGCATAGATGGAGCCGGAGCTGCTGAAGACGACCCGGGTACAGCCGTTGCGCTGGAGGCCCTCCAGCAGCTCGACGGTCTTGGCGACGTTCTCCCGGTAGTAGAACAGCGGCTTGGCGACCGACTCCGGCACCACGATCCGGGCCGCGCAGTGCAGGGTGGCGCCGATGTCGGGGTGCTCGGCGAAGACGCGGTCCAGGAGGTCCGCGTCGGCGATGTCGCCCCGGTAGAAATCCCGGCCCTCGACGAACTCCGGTCGGCCGGTGGAGAGGTCGTCGAGCACGACCGGCGTGATGCCCTGGTCGAGCAGTGCGGACGCGACGGTGCTGCCGATGTATCCCGCGCCACCGGTGATCAGGACCTTCTTCATACGCGGACGCTCCCTTGCTCCCGTCGGACGCCGTGGCGGCGTCCGGTTGAGAGGGGGGACGGTGGGTTCGGGCCCGCCGGTTCCGCTGACCTGCGGATCCTTCGACCGGGAGTCAGCGCCGGCGGGCCCGGCGGCGGAGCGCGAAGCCGGTGGCGGCCAGGACGACGACGGCCACGGCAGTGCCGACGGCCAGCCGGACCGCCGTGGACGAACCGTCGCTCCCGGCGGCGGTGTCCTGCGCAGGGGGCACGGTCTGCCCGGCGGTCGGGCCGGCGGTCGGGCCGGTCGTCGGTCCGGCCGTCGGTCCGGCCGTCGGTCCGGCGGAGGGGGACCCCGCCGGAGGGGTCGGTGCGGGCGTGGCTCCGGACGTGAGCGTGGGCGTGGGCACGACGGTGGGCCCCACCGTGGGCCCGGCGGTGGTGGGCTGCGCGCCGGACGTCCCGGTGGGGGTCGGCAGGGGCGGGTCGGAGATGACCGCCGGTTCGATGTCGAGCTCCCGCTCGCCGTGCCCGAGCGAGGGGAACGCGCAGTCCACCGTGATCCGCCAGTGGCCGGCCGGCAGCATCTCCCGGGTGGTGTAGGAGCCGGGGTGCCCGGGCACGGCGACCAGACGCCAGGGCCCGGCCGAGCGGCCGTCGGCGGAGGTCGCGGCGAGCGACCCGGCGAACTCCTCGGTGACCGGGTCGTGGTCGTTCTCCCAGGTGGCCACGGTGGTGACGTGTCCGCTGTCCTGCCCGGTGACCTCCAGGTGGACGGTGTCGCCGTGGGCGGCGGCGGGCAGTGCGGCGGGTGCGAGAACGACCGCCCCCGCGAGGGCGAGGGCGGTGGCGAACGTTCGGGTGCGCATGGTGGGGCATCCTCGGGGGTGGCCGGGTGCGGCCGCCACCGCTGGCGAGCGGTGGCCCCTCCTCGGACTGCGGATCGAGATGTCACGCCCCCACCGTACCGCCTTGCCCGCTTCGCATGCGGGGACCATGGTCGTGTTCACTCTGGGCTGC
>NZ_JBEXYC010000067.1:0-38513 GCF_040630835.1 Kitasatospora sp. NPDC005751 | reverse complement strand
TGGAGTGGCACCCCGCCCACTGATGCTGGGACCCCGCCCTCTGATGCAGGGACCCCGCCCCGGCCGGCGACGCGGTGAGCTGCCCGCGGTTCCGTGAGCGCGGGGGCGCCCGTGGTCCTGGCGGTCGACCCCTCCCAGCGCATCTCACCGCCGACGTGGCCGCTGGCGAGGTAGACGGTGAACGGAAGGGCGCGGTCGCCGTCGTCCGTGGGTTCGCCTGCGCCCGTGGGTTCGCCTACGCCTGTCGGGTCGCCTACGCCTGTCGGGTCGCCTTCGTCCTCGGGCCGGACGGGCCCGGCTCAGCCCACGTCGTCCGGAGCCGTGGCGAGGTCGCCCGGCTCGCAGGCCTCCCGGCCGGTCCCGGCGTGCACGACACGCACGGCCCGGTCGGGACCACCCGGGACGACCTGCTGCTCCCGCCCGCAGCGCGGACAGATCAGCGGGATGCGGGCCCTTCTTGGCTCCTCGGCCCCGGAGCCGGCACCGACCTGCGGCGCCGTCACGACAGCGGGTGGGACGGGACGGGACTGGCGTCCTGGATCTCGCCGTGGGCCTTGGTGAGAAGCTGCGAGGCGAGATCGTTGAGCGCCCGGGCGGCGGCGACCTCCTCGCCGACCCGCAGCTGCTCCGGGTCCGACGGGTGGCGGCTGGTGTAGCCGTGGGCGCGGATTTCGGTTCCGTCACCGAGCCTCAGCAGGGCGGCGGCGGCCGTCCGCGCCCCCTCCTCACGGAACTCCATCTCGATGTGCCAACCAACGAGTGTCTGCATGGCGGATCACCTCCAGAGATTCCTTCTCCAGAGTGCGCCGCCTGCGGCGCGAGCACCAGGGGAGGCGGCTCCAGCTCGACTTGAACACGTTCAAGTGCGCCGCGTACAGTCACTGGCGCAAGGCTTTGAACGTGTTCAAGGAAGGGGTGCGGCCACCATGGGCAGAGGCACCGCGGAGCTGGTCGACCTGCTGGTCCTGCTCGGCATGGGCGCCGTGATCCCGCTCGGCCTGACCCTGATCGACGAGCCCGGGCTGGCCCGCGTCCGCCGGCTCTGGCCCCTGGCCGCCGTCCCCGGCGCACTGTCGCTCTGGCTGCCGCGCGGCGGCCTCGCGACCGGCTGCGCCGCACTCTACGCGCTCGGCACCCTCGCCCTGGCCGCCCACGCACCGGCCCGGCTCGCCCGCACCCGCTCGCTCGCGCCGCGCGAGATCGCTGTGCTCACCGCCCTCGCCACCCCCTCGGTGGCCGGGCTCGCGCTGGTCGCCGAGCGCTCGGGCCACGAACTCCTCGGCTTCGACCTCGACATCCTGGCGCTGACCGTGCCGCACTTCCACTACGCCGGGTTCACCGCCGCCCTGGTCGCCGGGCTGGTCTGCCGGGCCGCGCCGGAGAGCACCGCCGCCCGCTGGGCCGCGCTCAGCGTGCCGCTCGGCACCCTGCTCGTCCTGGCCGGCTACTTCGTCGACGACTGGGCCGAACTCGCCGGAGCCGTCGTGCTCACCACCGGGATGTGGCTGGTCGGCCTGCTCACCTGGCGGGACCTGCGCACCCGCACCGCCGACCGGCCCGCAGCCGTCCTGCTCGGGACCGCCTCCGCCGTCCTCGCCGCGACCATGCTGCTCGCGCTCTGGTGGGCGCTGGGCGAGGCCTCCGGCGTCCCGCACCCCACCCTCACCTGGATGGCCGCCACCCACGGCGTCGGCAACGCCCTCGGCTTCGCGCTCTGCTCGCTGCTCGCCTGGCGCCGCCTCGCCCGACCCCAGGCGCCGACCACGCGCCTCCCCCACCCGAAGGAAGCCCTGCGATGAACCGCCCCCGGGCCACCGACCTCAACTACCCCGAGACCGGCGCCAGCACCACCCCCGACCGCCCGCTGCCCGGCGGCTACCACCACCTCCGCCACCGCGCCCTGATCGGCCACGGCCGCGCCGCCCTGGAAGCCGCCGGAGCCGCCGTGCTCGACTGGCGGATGCACCGCGCCGCCGGCGTCCGCATCGCCGCCGAAGCCACCCGGGCCACCCCCGGCACCGCCGTCACCTGCGCGATCGGCCTCGGACCGGTGCGCGCCGCCGCCCCCTGCCGGGTGATCTGGAGCGCGGACGGCCCCGACCGCTTCGGCTTCGCGTACGGCACCCGGCGCGGGCACCTCGCGGTCGGCGAGGAGACCTTCCTGGTCGAGATGGGCCCCGACAAGGCCGTCCGGTTCACCGTGAACGCCTTCAGCCGCCCCGACCGCTGGTTCGCCCACCTCGCCGGCCCGCTGCTCCCGCTGGGCCAGCGGCTCTTCGCCCGACGCTGCGCCCGCGCCCTGACCCGGATCGCCGCAGCGGCGGAACAGCGGGCGTCGGCGGGGCGGTAGCCGGGGGCGGGGGCGCGGGCGGGGGCGCGGGCGGGGGACGCGACGCACGGTCGGCGTTCCGGACCGGCCCGGGTATCCGCAGCCGGCGGGCTCAGGCGAGGCGGTAACCGCAGGTGCCGGCCGCGACGCATGACCGGACCGGAGCGGCAGCGCCCGCCGGGAGCGGCGGACACCGGCCGGCCTGCCGGATCGGCCCGGGGCAGCCGAAGCCCCGGGGGCACGACCCCCGACAACGGGGCGCCGTCCCGAGCGGGGGTGCGTCAGACTCGCCCGGTGATCGAGATGCAGCCCGTCCTGGAGACGCCCGGCCGCGACGGCTTCGACCTCTGGCCCGTCGGCCCGTACGAGCCGTACGGCTTCCTCCCGCTGGGCGCCGCGATGAGCCCGGCCGACGTCGGTACGGCGGTGATGCAGATCGCCGACCGCAACGAGGCCGAGCCCGGCCCCGGTGAGGAACCGGCCGGATCCGGCGACCCGGCCGGCCGGTTCCTGCACGGCCTGCTGACCTCGGAGTACCCGGTCGCCCCCGGCGGCTTCCGGGTCTTCGCCCCGGCCACCGGCACCGCCCTTCGTCCGGGCTGCTGCAACGGGCTGGAGGAGTGGCAGGACTGGTACGAAGTCCTGGACGGCGACGGGTTCGCCCTCTTCGGCCACGACCCCACTCCGGAGGCCCGGCGCGAGGGCACGCTCGTGCGGCTGACCCCGGACAGCGCCGTCCGGGACGGTCCCGTCATCGAGCTGCCGCTCGACGGACTGCGCCGCCTCGTCACCGCAGCGGCGGACGAGCTCGCCGCCTTCCTGCGGCTGGCCGACGCCTGGGCCGCGGACCACTGTCCCGACCGCCGCGCGCCGCTGGCGGCCGCCCTCGCCCGCGCGGTGGGCCTGGGGGCGGACACCGAGGAGGCGTAGCACCGGCCCCCCGACCCCGCCGCCCGCCCGACCGCCGGGCGGACCGACGAGGTCCGTACGGCAGACGGCGGCCGCCCCCGCCCGCCCGCCCGGGGGGCCTGGGCGCGCGGGCACCGGGGAGGCCGCGCCCGGGTCAGGCCGGGTGGACCGGGACGGTGACCAGGACGGTGGCGCCGTCCAGGGTGCGGACCTCGAAGTGGTCGATGTCCGTGGGCTGGAGGCCCGTGCCGCCGGTGGTCCGCAGGGCGGCCGGGGCCGCGCCGGTGGTGCCGTAGCCGGCCGCGGGGACGCTCCAGCTGGTCACCGTCCAGCGCTCCCCGGTGTGCGAGACGGCGACCAGGTCGCAGCTCAACGGGCCCTGGACGTTGGAGAGTTCGAGGCTCACCTGGCTGCCCCACCCCTTGCCGTCGACGCCGACGACGGCGTGCGCGCCGGTGGTCGGGTCGGTGGCGGTGAACTGCTGGGCCGCGACGGCGACCACGCCGGGCGTGGAGTCCGCGGTGACCACGACGGCGGTGACGGCCGGACCGGCGACCACCAGGACCGCGGCCGCGGCGACCAGGACCAGCCGCCGCACCCTCCCCCGCCGTCGGCCTGCCGAGACCTCGGCGACCAGCCGGTCCAACAGTCGCCCGTCCGGCCGGGGCGCCGGCCCTGCCGGATCGATCCCGGCGGCCTCGGCGGAGGCCGCGTACTCGGCCAACAGCGGCTCCACGAAGCCGAGTTCGGCCACCTCCCGGGTGCACTGCGGGCAGCCGGCCAGGTGCGCCGCGAACGCGTCGCGCTCGGCCGGTTCGAGCAGGCCGAGGAGGTAGCCGCCGACGTCCAGGTGCTCGCCGCCGGCGGTGTGGCCCTGCTCGGAGCCGGTCGGTCCGGGCTCGGACGATGTCACGATGTCACTCCCCGTTCCTCCAGCGCGAGCTTCAGCGAGCGCAGCGCGTAGAACACCCGCGACCGTACGGTACCGGCCGGGATGCCGAGTTCGGCGGCCGCCTCGTTCACCGAGCGGCCCTTGAAGTAGGTCTCGACGACGACCTGCCGGTGCGCCTCCGAGAGGTCGCCGAGCGCCTCCGAGATGGTCATCAGCCGCAGTGCGCGGTCCAGTTCGTCCTCCGCGGGCAGCAGCTCCAGCGGTGCCGGGTCGACCTCGCGCGGGCGGGCCAGACTGCTGCGGTGGCCGTCGATGACGATCCGCCGGGCGACCGTGACCAGCCAGGGCCGCAGCGAGCCGCCGCCCGGGTCGAGCCGGTCGATGTTGCGCCAGGCCCGGACCAGCGTCTCCTGCACCACGTCCTCGGCCCGCTGGCGGTCCCCCGCGACCAGGTGGAGGACGAAGCCGAAGAGCGGCCCCGCGTGCTCGTGGTACAGGGCTCGCATCAGTTCTTCGTCCGGGGCGGCGGCGCCGCGTGCGGGCGCACCGCCACCGCGGTGCTCGTCGGTCACGACGCCATTTTCGCGCACCCGTACCTCCGGGTCGAGGGTTCCACGTCCGGTCCGGACCGTCGTCGGGGCGGGTCAGTAGCCACCGCCGGGGGCGGCCGGCGTGCTCGGGGCGGAACTCGCGGCGCCCGCCTTGCCACCCGCCGGGGTCAGCGCCCACCAGGTGCCGCCGACGCCCTGGCCCTTGGTGTCACCGGGCTGCTTGTCGGGCGCGTAGCGGTAGGCCGGCCAGCCGTTCAGGGTGAGCTGCTTGCTGCCGTCGGCCCGGGTGACGGTGCCGACCAGCTTGCTGTCGATGCCCTTGACGGTGACCGAGCCGTCGGCCGGCGCGGGGGGCCAGATCGAGGCGCAGTTGCCGTTGCAGTTGGACATCGGGGGCTGCGCGGTGTCCTGGTCGAAGCGGTAGAGGGTGAAGCCGGCGCTGTCGGTCACGATGGTGCCGAGCTTGGGGTCGGTGGCCGTCTTCAGGGTGGCGTCGGCGGGGGCGGCGGGGCTGCTCGGCGTCGCGGGCGCGGTCGGGGCGGCGCCGGAGCCGGCGGGCGTGGCGGACCCGCCGCTGCCGGAGCCGGACGACCCGCACCCGGCCACCAGGGCGCCCACGGCGATCCCGGACGCGGCGAGCACGGCGATCCGACTGGTACGGGTGGTGCGACTGTTGCTGCGCATGGGTGCTTCTCCCCCGGCTGGACGCGCACGGCCGCTCGGACACGGACCGCGCTGTTCGTACCGCGCTGACGCGGACACCCACCAGTACGGGCGCCGACGGCGGAGCACTCAACGCCCGGCCGGGAAATCCGCGGGAGGGGGCTCCGGAATAGTGCGCGGACGGTCGCGGTTGTGCCGGGCAGATGGCCTGGACCGCCACCCCCGGAAGGGCAGGAACCGCGAGATGAGCAACACGGTCGAGCTGACCAAGGAGAACTTCGACGACATCGTCCCTGGCCAGGACGGTAAGGACTTCGTCTTCATCGACTTCTGGGCGGCCTGGTGCGGCCCGTGCCGCCAGTTCGCCCCGGTCTACGAGAAGGCGGCCGAGCGCCACTCGGACCTGGTCTTCGCGAAGGTCGACACCGAGGCGCAGCAGGAGCTGGCCGCCGCGTTCGGCATCCAGTCGATCCCGACGCTGGCGATCATCCGCGAGGGCGTGCTGGTGTTCTCGCAGGCGGGCGCGCTGCCGGAGGCCGTGTTCGAGGATCTGATCGGTCAGGCCCGCAAGCTGGACATGGCCGAGGTGAAGCGCAAGGTCGCGGCGGAGCAGAACGGCGGCCCGGAGGCCTGAGCGCGGCCGTCGGGGCGGGCGGGAGGGCGGGCGGAGCCGCCCGGGGCCGGTCGTACGGCGGCGCGGGTGACTCCGCGACGGTGGGCCCGGGTGGCGAGTGCCCCCGGGCCCGTCGCCGTTGCGGGCCGTCGTCACGCTGTCCGCCGGGGCGCCCCGGTCAGGGCGTGGGCAGCCGGGCCGCGAGGCCGTCCAGGAACAGGCGCAGCGCGAGTTCGAAGCCGCGCTCGTCCAGCCCGGGTGCCCCGGAGCCGGGCCCGCCGCCGCGTTCGGCGGCGGCCTCCAGCGCACCGGCGAGGGCCGGGTAGCGGGGCCGGTACTCGGCCGGCGGGCGGGTGAAGCCCGCGGTGAAGGTCTCCAGCGCGGAGCCGAGCACCAGGTAGTCGACCGCGGCGGCGACCTCGGCGGCGTCGGCGGGCGCCAGCCCGGCCCGGCCGAGCGCCCCGAGCAGGGCCTCGTAGCCGAGCAGTTGGAGGTCGGCCCCGACCCGGCGGCGGGCCAGCAGCGCGATGGTGTGGGGGTGACGCAGGAAGGCGGCGCGGTAGCCGCGGACGTAGGCGGTGAGGCCGGTCCGCCACTCCCGGTGATCGGTGCCGTCGAGCGGCCCCAGGTCGATCTCGGCGTTGACGAGCTCGGCGAGCCCGTCGATCAGGTCGTCCTTGCCGCTCACGTGGTTGTAGAGCGAGGCCGCCTTCACGCCCAGCCGGTCGGCCACCGCGCGCATGGTGAGGCCGTCGGAGCCCTGCTCGTCGACCACGGCGAGGGCGGCCCTGGCGATGATCTCCCTGCTCAGCAACGCCCTGGTCGGTCGTCCCACGCTCGTCGTCCCTCCCTGCCGGCTGCGTCGGCCCCACGGTATTACAGCCCGGTCTCGACTCTTCCCTTGCCCCGGGTGAGGGGGTTACCGTCCCTGACTAACAAAGTTAGTTTTCTGTGGCGGGCCCGTCCGAGGGGCTCACCACGGGTGACGGCAAGGTGGACGCCCCATGACCGACAACCTCCCGAGAGCCCGCGGCGGCGTGACGCCCGGCGGCCCGGGCACCGCCCCCTCCGGCGGCAGCCCGACCGGCGACAGCGGTGCGGCCCGGTCCGACGCCGAGCGGCTCGCCGCCCTCGGCTACCACCAGGAGCTGCGCCGCAGCCTCGGCGTGCTCGGCAACATCTCGATGGGATTCGCCGTCGTCTCCCCGGTGGTCGGCCTCTACGCCGTCGGCCAGGTCGGCCTCGGGGTGGCCGGCGGCGCCTGGGTCTGGGCGCTGCCGGTCTGCCTGCTCGGCCAGATGCTGGTGGTGGCGGTCTACTCCGAACTCGCCTCGCAGTGGCCGCTGGCCGGCGGTGCCTACCAGTGGAGCCGGCGCCTCACCGGGCCGACCTTCGCCTGGCTGACCGGCTGGATGTGGCAGTTCGCGGTGATGTTCGCCAACACCACCGTCGCCTACCTCGCCTCGCCCTGGTTCTTCGCGCTCTTCGGAGTGACCCCGACACCCGCGCAACTGGTGCTGGTGTCGGCCGCGTTCCTGCTCGCCTGCACGCTGGTCAACGCCTACGGCGTCAACGTGCTGCGCCGGTTCGTCTCGCTGGGCATCGCCGCCGAGACGGTCGCCTCCGTGCTGGTGGGGCTCGCGCTGCTGCTGCTCTTCCGGGCGCACGGCTTCGGCCTGGTGACCGACCTCCTGGACGCCCCCGCCACCGCCGGGGTCTCCACCGGAGCGGCCTTCCTGGCCGTGATCGCGGTCGGCGGATGGGCGTTCATCGGCTTCGACGCGTGCGTCTCCACCGCCGAGGAGACCAAGGACGCGAGCCGGCAGGTCCCGCGGGCGATGTGGTGGGCGCTGATGAGCGTCGGCGTCGTGGTGATCCTGAACGCCGTCGCCGTGGAACTCGCCCACCCCGACCCGGCCGCCGTGGTGCGCGGGGAGGACCTCGACCCGGTCACCACCGCCGTCACCTCGGCCTTCGGCGACTGGTCCGCCAAGCCGTTCGTGGTCGTCGTGCTGATCTCGTTCACCGCCTGCCTGCTGGCCTCGCAGGGCGGCGCCGCCCGCGGCCTCTACTCGCTGGCCCGGGACGGCGTCTTCCCGTTCGCCGACCGGGTCCGCAGGGTCAACCGGCACCGGGCGCCGATCGGCGGGCTGGTCGCGGCGACCGTGGTCAGCTCCGCCGCGCTGCCGCTGGGGCTGGAGTCCACCGCGATGGGCAGCCTGATCACCTTCGGCACGGCCGCGACCTTCCTGCCGTTCTTCCTGCTCAGCGTGGCCGCGCTGGTGGCCAGGCTGCGCGGCGTGTGGCGGCCGTCCGGCCAGGTCTCGTACGGGCGCGCCGGCACGGTGATCAACGCCCTGGCGGTGCTGTGGACCGGGCTGGAGGTGGTCAACATCTGCTGGCCGCGCAGCATCCTGGCGCCGCCCGGCGCGCCCTGGTACCAGGTGTGGGCCGCGCTCCTGGGCGTCGGCCTGGTGACCCTGGCGGGCGTCGGCTACCTGCTGGTCCGGCGGCCGCAGCGGCTGATGCGCGGCGGGGCCTCCGAGGACCGGCCGGTCACGGACGAGCTCGCGCCCGCCGTGCACTGATCCGGTGCCCGGGCCCGCTCACCCCTGCTCGGCCCACCCGGCGAGCCGGGCGGCGAGCGCCCGGACCTCCGTGCGCAGCGCGTCCGGGCGCAGGACGGTGAACGGCCGGCCCAGCCCGGCCAGCATCACCGCGAACCCGTCGAGGTTCTGGGCCCGGGCGCGCAGCAGGACGCGGCCGTCGTCCGCCGCGGTGAGCGTCCCGACCACGGGCGGGATCCGCTGCCGGGCCTCGTCGAGGGTGGTCGTGAGGAGCACCTCCACCTCGTGCGTCCACGGCACCGAGGCCAGCGACTCCACCACCCGCTGGACCGGGTCGAAGTCCTCCGGCGGCTCGAAGGGCGTCCCGCTCGGCTCCGCCGTCCCGATCCGGTCCAGCCGGAAGGTCCGCAGCTCGCCGCTGCGGTGGTCCAGCCCGGTGGTGTACCAGCGGCCCGAGTGGAAGACCAGCCCGTACGGGTCGAACTCGCGCTCGCTCGGGACGCCCAGGCGGTCGCGGTAGGCGAGCCGGACGCGGCGCCGGCGGCGGGCCGCCTCGGCGAGCGCGAACAGCGCGGCTCCGGCCGGACTCGGGCCGGCGGCGGGCGCCGAGGTCAGCCCCAGGGTCTGCTCCACCGCCTCGACCCGCTCGCGCAGCTCCGTCGGCAGCACCCGCTGGATCTTGGCCAGCGCCGACTCGGCGGCCTGCTCCCCCACCGACAGCCCCGACCGGCGACCGGCCAGCAGTCCGAGCACCACCGAGGCCGCCTCGTCCGCGGTGAGCATCAGCGGCGGCAGCCGGAATCCGGGGCGCAGCCGGTAACCGCCGTAGCGGCCGCGGTCGGCCTGCACCGGGATGCCGAGGTCGGCCAGCCTGGCGGCGTACCGGCGCACCGTGCGCTCGTCCACCTCCAGGCGGGCGGCCAGCTCCGGGCCGGTGAGGCCGGGCCTGGCCTGGAGCAGCTCCAGCAGGGCCAGGACCCGGCTGACCGGGTGGTTCATCGGCTCCCCCTTCGTCGGCCGGCCGGCCCGTGCCGACCCGGCCGGGATCCGGAATCAATCCGGGCGAGATCTGTCCGGCTCCGATCCTAGAGTCGGTCCTGACGGATTCCCCCCGGACAAGGAGTGGTCCCATGAGTACCTTCGTTCTCGTTCCCGGTTTCTGGCTGGGCGCCTGGGCGTGGGACGACGTCGCCCGCCCGCTGCGCGAGGCCGGGCACACCGTCCACGCGGTGACCCCGGCCGGGATTGCCGAGCGTGCCGCCGAGCCGGGGCCCGGGGTCGGCGTGGAGACCCACATCGCCGACCTCACCGACCTGCTGACCCGCGAGGACCTGTGGGACGTCGTCCTCGTCGGCCACAGCGGCGGCAGCACCGCGGTCACCGGTGCGGCCGACCGGATGCCCGAGCGGATCCGGCGGGTGGTCTACCTCGACAGCGGTCCCGTCCCCGACGGCGCCGCGCTGGGCGACCTCTGGGAGCCCGAGCACCGGGCCCACGTGCTGGCCACCCTGGTCGACGGCCGCCACCCGTTGCCGTCCTGGGAAGAACTCGCCGCCGCCGGCAGCAGCGCGGACGGCCTGGACGACGCCGCCCGCGCCGCCGTCCGCGAGCGCGCCACCGACCAGCCGGCCGCCACCTTCACCGAGCCGCTGCGGCTGACCGGCGCCGGGGCGGACCTGCCGAAGGCGCTGATCTCCTGCTCGTTCCCGCTGGAGCAGGTCCGCGCCATGATCGCCTCGGGCCATCCGTACTTCGCGCAGCTCGGCGGCCCGGAGTGGGAGCTGCGGGAGCTGCCGACCGGGCACTGGCCGATGTTCTCCCGGCCGGCGGAGACGGCGGCGGTGCTGGCGGAACTCGCGGAGCGGGTGGGCCCGGAAGGCTCCGCGGCCCGGTGATCGTGGGGGGGCCGGTGATCGTGGGGGCCCGGTGGTCGTAGGGGCCGGTGATCGTGGGGGCCCGGTGGTCGTAGGGGCCGGTGATCGTGGGGGGGTGATCGTGGGGGCCCGGGCGGGGTCGGCGCGCCGCTGTGCGCGGCGGCCCGGCCCGGTGATCCACCCTCTGCGCGCCCGGGTGCTTGCCCCTCAGCGCACTCGCCCGCGTGTTCGGCTGCGCGCGGCGGGCCGGGCGGCGCAGGATGGGCACGGCGCCCGTGTCCCTCCGGGCGCCCGTGCCACCGAACGAGAGCGAGGCCGCCCGCCATGAGCCAGACCCCGACCAGCACGACCGGCGCCGAGGCGGCCGCGGCGCCGCCGAGGTTCCGGCGGGTCACCACCGCCGAGGTGACCGGCAGCGGCGCCGACGTGCCGTTCCACGTCGACGTGCTGGCCGGCACCCACCCGCTGACCGCCGACGAGCCGGTGCGCCGCGGCGGTTCGGACACCGGGCCGGAGCCGTTCGCGCTGCTGCTCTCCGCACTCGGCTCCTGCACCGCGATCACCCTGCGGATGTACGCGGCGCGCAAGGAGTGGCCGTTGGAGGCCGTCCGGGTCAGGCTCGACTACGAGACGGACGGGCAGCACGGACGGGTCTCGCGCCTCGTCTCGCTCACCGGCGCCCTGGACGACGACCAGCGCGCCCGGCTGCTCGACGTCTGCGAACGCACGCCCGTCACCCTGGCCCTGCGCGCCGGGGTGACCATCGACACGACGGAGGACCGCACGTGACGACCACCCCCGAGGAGTACGACGTCATCGTGGTGGGCGCCGGCCCGACCGGCGAGAACGTCGCCGACCGGACCGCCGCCGCCGGGCTCCGCACGGTGATCGTGGAGGCCGAACTGGTCGGCGGTGAATGCTCCTACTGGGCCTGCATGCCGAGCAAGGCGCTGCTGCGCCCGGCGGCCGCGCTGGCCGGCGCCCGCGCGGTGGCCGGTTCGCGGGAGGCCGTCGGCGACCGGGCGCTGGACGCGGCCGCCGTCCTGGCCCGGCGCGACTCGTTCACCTCGCACTGGCAGGACGACGGCCAGGTCCAGTGGCTCCGTGACACCGGCATCGAGCTGGTCCGCGGGCACGGCCGGCTGGCCGGCGAACGGGCGGTCACGGTCGAGGCGGAGGACGGCACCGAGCGGCTGCTCACCGCCCGGCACGCCGTCGCGGTCTGCACCGGCAGCCGGCCGGTGCTGCCGGAGGGCGTCCCCGGCCTGGCCGAGTCCCGGCCGTGGACCAACCGGGAGGCGACCGGCTCGGCCACCGTGCCCGGGCGGCTGGCGGTGGTCGGCGGCGGCGTGGTCGGCGTGGAGCTGGCCACCGCGTGGCGCGCGCTCGGTTCGGAGGTCGTCCTGCTGGTGCGCGGCGACGCGCTGCTGCCCCGGATGGAGCCGTTCGCGGGCGAGCTGGTCGCGGAGGGCCTGCGGGCCGCCGGGGTGGACCTGCGCTTCGGCGCGGCGGTGGCCTCGCTGGAGCGCGTCGACGGCGCCGGGGTGACGCTGGTGCTGGACGGCGGCGAGCGGCTGACCGCCGACGAGGTGCTCTACGCCACCGGCCGGGCCCCGCGCACGGCGGACGTCGGCCTGGAGCAGGTCGGCCTGAAGCCGGGCACCTGGATGGAGGTGGACGACAGCTGCACCGTGCTCGGCGTCGACGGCGACTGGCTGTACGCGGCCGGGGACGTGAACCACCGGGCGCTGCTCACCCACCAGGGCAAGTACCAGGCCCGGATCGCGGGTGCGGCGATCGTCGCGCGCGCCGAGGGGCGGGCACTGGACACCGCGCGCTGGGGCGCGCACGCCGCGTCGGCCGACAGCGCCGGAGCGCCGCAGGTCGTCTTCACCGAGCCGGAGGTGGCGGCCGTCGGTCTGACGCTGGAGGCGGCCGAGCGGGCCGGGCTGCGGGTCAGGTCGATCGACCACGACCTCGGTGCCGTCGCCGGCGCCTCGCTGTACGGCGACGACTACCGGGGGCGGGCCCGGGTGGTCTTCGACCAGGACCGTCAGGTACTGGTGGGTGCCTCCTTCGTCGGCCCCGGGGTGGCCGAGCTGCTGCACTCGGCCACCGTCGCGGTGGTCGGCGAGGTGCCGATCGACCGGCTCTGGCACGCCGTGCCCGCGTACCCCACGATCAGCGAGGTGTGGCTGCGCCTGCTGGAGGGCTGCCGGGGCTGAGCTCCGGTGCGGCGGTCGGCGCCACCCGGGTGGCGCCGGCCGCCGCACCGCTCCCGGCACCTCGCCGCGTCGGCGTGGCAAGGTGTGGCCCCGGGCGGGTGGCGGGACACTGGCCCGTGGAGGGGTGTCCGGTGGGGGCCGTTGCGCCGAACAGGTGGTGGCCGGTATGACCGAGGTGTTGTTGGCCGTCGGGACGGAGAAGGGCCTCTTTCTCGGCCGCAGCCGATCCCGGGCGGACTGGGAGTTCAGCGGGCCGCACTTCCCGATGAACGCGATCTACGCCGTCTCGATCGATCGCCGGGGCGGCCGGACCAGGCTGCTGGTCGGTGCGGACAGCAGCCACTGGGGCCCGTCGGTCTGGCGCTCCGACGACCTCGGCGCGAGCTGGTTCGAACCGGCGAAGCCGGCCGTCCGCTTCCCCGAGCACACCGGAGCGTCGCTCACCCGGGTCTGGCAGCTCCAGCCGGCCGGGGAGGAGGCGCCCGGCGTGGTCTACGCGGGCACCGAACCGGCGGCGCTGTTCCGCTCCGAGGACGGCGGCGAGACCTTCGCCCTGGTCGAGCCGCTCTGGAACCATCCGCAGCGGTCCGAATGGGGCGCCGGGTACGGCGGCCAGGGGCTGCACACGGTCCTCACCGATCCGCGCCACCCCGGACGCCTGCTCGTCGCCGTCTCCAGCGGCGGCGTCTACCGGAGCAAGGACGGCGGCGCGAGCTGGGAGCCCTCCAACACCGGGCTGCGCGCGGAGTTCTTCCCGGAGGAGAGCCAGTACCCCGAGTTCGGCCAGTGCGTGCACAAGATCGCACCGGACGCCGTCCGGCGGGACCGCCTCTACCTGCAGAACCACGGCGGCGTGTACCGCAGTGACGACGCGGGCGCGAGCTGGCGCTCCGTCACCGACGGCCTGCCCGCCGACTTCGGCTTCGCCGTCGCCGCCCACCCGCGCCGGGCCGACACCGCCTACCTCTTCCCGCTCGGCGGCGCCGGCGACCGGATCCCCCCGGGCCGCCGCTGCCGGGTCTACCGCACCGAGGACGGCGGGGACAGCTGGCAGCCGCTCGCCAACGGCCTGCCGGGCGAGGACCACTACGGCGTCGTCCTGCGCGACGCCCTGCGCACCGACGACGCCGAACCGGCCGGGATCTACTTCGGCAACCGCACCGGCGAGGTCTACGGCAGCCCCGACGAGGGCGAGAGCTGGTCGCTGCTGCTCTCCCACCTGCCGGACGTGCTCTGTGTCAGGGCGGCGACGGTGTCGTGACCGGACCGGGCAGGCAGACCCCGGCCACTTGATCCACGAACGGCCGCCCGACGAGCATGGCGGAGGCAGGACGGCTCTCGGAGATCGGATGGACCGCGTGACAGAGATGGAACCCGACTGGGAGTTCGGGCGCGACGCCGACGGCCTTCCGGTCGTCCGCTACCAGCGCGGCGAGCGGGAGGGCCGGCCCTGGGCCGGCCTGCTGGAGGTCATGGGCCCGGGGACGCCCGGCGGCGAGGCCGTGAGCGCCGTCGACCCGGTGGAGTTCGTGCTGACGGACATGTCGGGCTGGGTCGTCTCCAGCCGGGTGGGCTTCGGCGAGCGGTTGCGGCGCCGCGGGGCCCGCCCGCTCCGGCTCGGGCACACCATGCTGCGCGACCTCGCCGGTGATCCGCCGCCGGCCGGATGGCCGGACTGGGCGCGGACCCCGCTGCGGGAGGGGTACCGCAGCGTGCCGTGCGACCGCACCGCCGAGGAGCTCGCCCCGGCGCTGGGCGCCGCGTTCGGCCCCGGCCACCCCGACCACCGCCCCGACCACGACGAGCGGACCTCGCGGGAGGAACTGCGCAGCCTGCTGGCCGGCGGGGTGGTCGGCCCCGTGCTGCCGTCCAGCGCCCTGGTCGTGGACGCGGACGACCGGGTCGTGGCCGGCGCCGTCGTGACCGACTACGAGGGCCTGCCCTGGATCGCCCATGTCTTCCGGCACCCGGAGCTCGGCTACCCGGGGCTCGGCCGCGACCTGATGCGCCGGGTGATGGCCGACCTCGCCGGCCGCGGGAACCCCGGGATGGGGCTGGCCGTCACCGAGGGCAACGCGGCCCGCCGGCTGTACGAGTCGCTCGGATTCCGGCTCACCAGGAGCACGCTGACGGTCATCGTCCCCTGAGCCGCCCGGTGCTCGCCCGGCCGCTACGGACGGGCGAGCTCCAGCACGGCGATCCCGGCCAGGACGGTGGCGCTCGCGGTCATCCGCAGCCGCCCGAGCCGTTCGCGGAAGACCACGGTCGCGATCAGCGCGGCGATCACGATGCTCGTCTCGCGCAGCGCGGCGACGGCCGCCAGGCTGCCCCGGGACTGCGCCCAGACCACCAGCCCGTAGGCGGTCAGGGAGAGCACCCCGCCGACGATCCCCACCGGCACCACCGCGCCGGACACGCTGGTCGCCGGCGGGCAGGACCTCGTCTTCGGCCTGGAGACCACCGCCAGCCGGCTGGTCCACCTGGCGGTGGTCGACGCGCTGACGCTGACCCTGCTGGCCCTGCGGGGGGAGGCGGCGGAACGCGCGCTCAACCTCTCGGCGGACGTGACGGCCGATCACACCTACTAGCGCCGGGGCGGGCACCCGCGCCGGGGCGGGTGCCCGTTCAGGCGGGTGCCCGTGCCGGGCTGGTCAGGCCTCCGAGGCCGGCCCGACCATCGCGCCGCCGCCCGCCGGCCGCCGGGGGGCAGGCGGCCGGACGCCTCCCGGGGGGCCGGCGCGTCCGGACTCCGGACGCCGGTCGGTCCGGCGTCTTCGGGCCTGGTCAGCGGTGATGTGTAGGCTCGCGGGCATGGCAAGGGTGACGCGGGACGACGTGGCACGGGCGGCGGGAACGTCGACGGCGGTGGTCAGCTATGTGATCAACGACGGACCACGACCGGTGGCCGCGGCCACCCGCGCCCGTGTCCTGGCGGCGGTCGAGGAGCTGGGGTACCGGCCGAACCGGGTGGCCCAGGCGATGGCCCGCCGCCGGACCAACCTGATCGGCATGGTCGTGCCGGACGCCCGGCAGCCGTTCTTCGCCGGGCTCGCGCACATGGTCGAGCAGGCGGCGGCCGAGCGCGGCCGACTGCTGCTGATCGGCAACTCCGACTACGCCGACGAGCGGGAGGCGCACTACATCCGGGCCTTCCTCGGCATGCAGGTGGACGGGCTGATCCTGGTCACCCAGGACCCGTCCGTCCCCGGGGTGGCCGGGTTCGAGGCCACCGACGGCACCCCCGTCGTGCTGCTGCACCACCGGGCGGAGACCGAGACCGGCGCGGCCGTGGTCGCCGACGACGACGGCGGCGCCCGCGAGATGGTGCGCCACCTGCTGGCCCACGGGCACGCCGACGTCCACTGCTTCGGCGGGACGTTCGCGCTCAGCCCGAACGACCCGGTGACCTCGCGGACCGCCGGCTGGGCGGCCGCCCTGGCCGAGGCCGGGCTGCCCACCGACGGCCGGCTGACGCCCGCGCCCTTCGACCGCGTCCGGGCCCACGCCGAGGCCCTCGCCCTGCTGGCCCGGCCCGACCGGCCGTCCGCCGTGTTCTGCGCGACCGACGACCAGGCGATCGGACTGCTGCGCGCCGCCGACGACCTCGGCATCCGGGTGCCGGAAGACCTCGCGGTGGCCGCCTTCGACGACATCGCCGAGGCCGTCATCGCCGGGCCGCCGCTCACCACCGTCGCCACCGCGCAGGGCGAGATGGCCCGGGCCGCCGTGGACCTGGTGCTGACCGCCAAGGCGAACGAGCAGCCCGTCCCGGCGGGCGCGCACACCTTCCCCGCCCGTCTGGTGATCCGCCGCTCCTGCGGCTGCCCGGGGGCGGCGGCCGCCTGAGCCTACGAGCCGCCCCGGAGCCGTCGTTCAGCTCCCCGCGGCCTGCGCGCCGGCGAGGAGGCCGGCGCCGGCGCCCAGGAAGTCGACCAGCAGCGCGTTGACCTCGTCGGGCCGCTCCAGGGCGGGCAGGTGGCCGGCCCAGGGCAGGTCGAGGCGGCGGGCACCGGCGATGCGCTCGGCGAGGTGGTCGGCGATCCGGCCGAAGTCGGCGAAGTCGTGCGCGCCGGTGACCAGCAGCGTGGGCGCCGTGACGGCGGCCGGGTCGGTCTCGACCCGGATCTGCGGGAAGTCCTCCTCGGCGGCCAGTTGGACGTCGAAGGCGTGCCGCTGCATCCGGCGCACCTGCTCCCTGACGGCCTCGCCCGCCTCGGGGCCCAGCCAGGTCCGCACGTTGAGCTCGGTCGCTCCGGCGATGTCCCCCGCCTCGATCAGCGCGTCCTCGCGCTCGCCGAAGGCGCGGAGTTCGGCGCTCGGCTCCTGCCCGGCGAGCGCGGTGCAGAGCAGCGCGAGCGCCGTCACCCGGTCCGGCCATCGGGCCGCCAGCGCCAGCGCGACCCGGCCCCCGCCGGACGCCCCGACCAGCGCCGCACGCTCGATCCCGAGCTCGTCCAGGAGGTCCAGGACGTCCCGGGCGTTGTCGTACGGCCGGTCCGGGACGGGCGTCCCGCCGAAGCCCCGCAGGTCGCAGCGGACCACCCGGAAGCCCGCTCCGACCAGGGCGGGCACCTGCCCGTCCCACATCCGCCGGTCGCAGACCGTGGAGTGCAGCAGGACCACCGCCGGGCCGCTCCCGGCCACCTCATGAGAAATGATCATTGCGCCACCCTACGGATCGACCGGGCACGGCACACCCGATTTCGCCCCCGCACCGGCGGGCTCCGTCGGCGGCGTGCCCTACGGTGACCCCGTCCGCCCGCCCTGACCCCGGAGGTCCCCCGTGGCCCGGCTCCTCGTCCGCCCCGGCATCGATCCCGACGAGCCCGACGTGCCCGTCGTCGCCCTCCTCGTCGACCCCGACGGCCCGCCGGCCGAGCGTGCCGTCGCCCGGCTCGGTACCCACTGCCACGAGGGCGACGGCGTGCTCCACCTGGTGCGGACCGACGGTTGGGCCGAGCGCGCCCTGGCCGGTGACCGCCTGGTGGTCGAGGTCGCCGTGTACCCGGCGGCGCTCGACCGGGCCGGCGTGGACCTCGCGGCCTTCACCGGCCGCTCGTCCGTCGACCCGGAGGCCGTGCTGGTGCTCCGGGCCGGGGCCGCGGTGGAGCCGGAGCTGTACGCGCGGGCGGCGCCCGCGACGGTGGTGTTCACGGCGGGCCCGGACGAGACGCTCGACGACCTGCTCGCCGGCGGGGAGGCCTGGCCGATGGTGCTCGCGCCCCCGCCCGAGCACTGAGCGCCGGACACCGGGGCGCGGGCCGTGGGCCGCCCGCCGTCGAAGGCCGCATCGACGCGCAACTCTCCGGTTGCACTTGGCCGACCCACGTGCAACTCTGGGGTTGCACGCAGTTGGCAGCGACGAAGGAGTTCCCCATGAGTGAGGACCGGATCGAGCGCGAGACCCTGATCGCGGCATCCCCGGAGCTGGTCTGGACCCTGGTGGCCCAGCCCGGGTTCTGGGTGGCCGAGGAGGCGAGCCTGGCCGGCACGGTGGCCCGCGAGGGCGAGTCGATGGTGGCGAAGAACCCCGAGTACGGGGTCTTCCCGGTGCGGGTCGAGAAGGTCGAGCCGCCGACCTACCTGGCCTACCGCTGGGCCAGCGCCTTCCCCGGCGAGGACCTGCGCGAGGACAACAGCACCCTCGTGGAGTTCACACTGACCCCGGAGGGCGCGGGGACGCGGCTGCGCGTGGTCGAGAGCGGGTTCGCCGCCCTGGCCGGCTCCGAGGAGCTGCGCGGCAAGGCGGTCGAGGACAACTCCGGCGGATGGCCCCAGGTGCTCGACGCGCTCCGCAAGCGCGCCGAACAGCCGCCCGCGTGAACGACGGTGACCGCGGCGGCCGGGCCCGCGTGAGCGACGGGGGCCGCGGCGGCGCCGAGCCGGTCGACGGTGTGCTCGCCGCCCTCGCCGACCCGACGCGGCGTCAGCTGCTGGACCTGCTGGCCGAACGGGGCGAGGCCACCGCGACCACGCTCGCCGAGCGGCTGCCCGTCTCGCGGCAGGCGGTGGTCAAGCACCTGGCCGTCCTGGACGGTGCCGGGCTGGTCACCGCCGCCCGGGCCGGCCGCGAGGTGCGGTACGCGGTCCGGCCCGCGGCGCTCGACGCGACGGCCCGGTGGATGGCGGCGCTCGCGACCGACTGGGACCGACGGCTGGCCGCCATCAAGCGCCTCGCCGAAGCGGCCGAGGCCGCCGAGCAGGAGGCCCGGCACGCACCGCGGCCGCCGGACGCGCGGTAGGGCCCGTGGCCGGGGCCCCGGCCACTACCGGAGTTCGTCGGCCAGCAGGTCCATCAGCAGGTTGTCGTGCCAGCTGCCGTCGGAGCCGCGTTCGTACTGGCGCATGATGCCCACCGGGCGGAAGCCGACCTTCTCGTAGCAGCGGATCGCCGCCGCGTTGTCCGCCGCCGGGTCGATGATCAGGCGGTGGTAGTGGTGGTCGGCGACGAGGTGGCGGGCCAGCGTGCGGACGGCGTCGGTGCCCAGGCCGCGACCGTGGCGGGCCGGGTCGAGGTAGATGTCCATGCCCGCGTGGCGGTACTCGTCGTCGTTCTCGGCGTACCACTGGATGGCGCCGGCCACCTGACCCTCGACCAGGATCGCCAGGATCTCGGTGCCCGGCTCCTTGAGGTCGGTGGCGACGGCGTCGGCGAGATCGTCGCCACCGCGCCAGCGGGCGAAGACCTCGGGCGTGCCGCGGATGGCCACGAGGGCCGGGATGTCCGCCTCCGCGGCAGGGCGGAGAGT
The DNA here is from genome assembly GCF_040630835.1 of Kitasatospora sp. NPDC005751. NCBI lineage: Bacteria > Bacillati > Actinomycetota > Actinomycetes > Kitasatosporales > Streptomycetaceae > Kitasatospora > Kitasatospora sp. NPDC005751. Next base: position 19,141 of record NZ_JBEXYC010000067.1, on the reverse strand, counting down.
GACCTGGGCGCCGTACAGAATCGTCCCCATATAGGGCATGTTTGCATGGAAAAGGGTGTTCGGCGAGCCTTTTTCGACGTTGCATTCACCCCCTCCCACCAGGGATGATTCGCCGCCGTGACCCATTTCCTGCTCATTCTCGTGGCCGTTCTCGTCTACTTCGCGGTGAAGAAGTCCCGCGCCACCAAGTCCGTGGAGTGGGCCAGGCACCGGTTCGATCCGGCCGCCTTCGGCCTCGTCCCCCGCGAACGGCTCGACCCGCGCCGGTCCGGGCCGCCGGTGCCGGAGGAGCGGCGCCAACGGTCCCAGGCGATAGCCGACGCGGCCTGGGGCGGGGACTGGCGGCCCGCCGCCGCCCACGTCGAGGCGGCCGGCCAGGACTGGGAGGAGCGCTGGTCGCGGCTGGAGCTGCTGGCGAGCATCGCCAACCAGGACGACGCCTGGCTGACGGCCTGGCGCGCCGCGGACCCGAACAGCTGCGACGCGGCCACCCTGGAGGCCAAGCAGATGGTGCACCGCGCCTGGGCGATCCGCGGTTCCAAGTACGCGCACGAGGTGCCCGCCGAGGACATGGCGAAGTTCCGCGAGCTGCTGCCCGCCGCGATCGAGGCGGCCCGCCGCGCCGCGCTGCTGGCACCGCGGGACCCGGCTCCGTGGGTGGTCATGGTGACGACGGCGCGCGGCGCGCAGTACACCCCGGAGCAGTTCGAGCCGCTCTGGGCCGGACTGGCCGAGCGGGCCCCGCACCACTACGAGGCGCACTGGCAGGGCATGCAGTACTGGTGCGCCAAGTGGTTCGGCTCGGACAAGCAGATGCTGGCGTTCGCGGAGCGGGCAATGGACCACGCTCCGGCCGGGAGCCCGCTGCCGGGGATCTACCTGCACGCGCTGTCCGAGCTGGAGAAGCGCAAGACCCTCGGGTCCACGCTGGCCGGGGAGAAGGCCAAGGAGCGGCTGAAGGCGGTCGCGACGGCGCTGGCGGCCGTCCCGGCGGACGACGAGCGGCTGCCGATGCTGCGCCACCTGCTCGCCTACTACTGCGGCAAGGCCGAGTTGCCCGCGGAGGCGCTGGAGCAGTTCCGGCTGATCGGCCGCTGGTGCGGCGCCGAGGTCTGGGCCGACCAGGGCGATCCGGTGACGGCCTTCGACCACGCGCGCGGGTTGGCCGTGAAGCTCTCGGAGGCGCCCCCGCTGCCGCCCGAGCTGCGGCCCACCAAGGACACGGATCATCACTACAACGGGTAATCATTTCAGTTCGGAGCGTGCTGACCGGCCGTCATTTGGGTGTACCGTGACCGCCAGAAGCGGATCGCCCCCGAAGAATGGGGCGAGCCCGGCAACGTGTTGACGCACGCGGCCGGGCTCTTCATACGCCGAGTGGTAAGGCCTCCACTGACGATGCTCCTGCATGCTATCGCGCCGTCGCGCGACTTCACCCAGATTGCCAACTCCTTGGTGTGGGACGACGAGTTGTCGGACTCCGCCTTTCGACTCCTTGTACGAGCCCTGGCACTGGGCCCGGCGAAGGCCCGCGCCACCACGGTGACGGCCCTCGCCGCCGGGCTCTCCGGCGGGCGCGTCACCACCGATCGCGCCCGCCGCCAACTCGCCCGCGCGGGACTGCTGCACACCACCCGGCGGCGCGGCGCCGCCGGGCAGGTGCGGACCGAATCCCTGCTCTCCAGCGTGCCGTTGGGCGCGGCGGAGGCGGAACGGCTGTTCGACGGGCAGTTCGAGCGGGCGGGGCGGTCCGGCCCCGGCGTCCCGCCGGATGCCGGGAAACGTAGCCGCGGGTCGTCGTCCGTCCGGTCCTCCGGCACCGCCCTCCCGGGGGTGACACCCAGGGTGAACACCTCCCCCCTCCCTCCCCCGCCGGTCCTCGAACCCGCTGTCACCTGGGGCGAGTTCACCGAGCACGGGTTCGGCGAGGGCGGGTCCACCGATGCCGAGCGGGCGCTGCTGGAACTGCGGCGGATCGACCCCCGGCTGACCCTGGGGGCCCGCGAGGTACGGCGGTTGGCGCCCCTGGCCGCCGAGTGGCTGGCCAGGGGCGTGAGTTCGGCCGCCCTGCGCGCCGCGCTGACCAGCGGACTGCCGGACCAGGTCAAGTCTCCTGCCGCCCTGGTGCGTTGGCGCCTGGAGGGCAAGATGCCCGCCCCGCTGGAGCCGAGCACCGTGACGGCACCCGTCTGCTGCGACTCCTGTGACCGTGCCTTCCGCCCGGTGAACGGCGAACACCGCTGCGGGGACTGCCGCACCCGCGCCGCCGCCCGCACCGCCTCCTCCACCGCCCACACCGCGGAGCCCGCTCCCAGCACCTCGCGGCGGGTCGACTGGCGCACCCTGGTCGCCCAGATCGGCGCGGCGACGGGGTAGTGGCGGCAGGTGGAGTGGAGTGGCGGCAGGTGCAGTGGCGACGGGTACCGGCGACGACGGCGGGCCGCTACCGCCCGAGGCCCTCCACCAGCAGCTCCGCGGCCACCGCCGCGCCGTCGGTGCGGAACGCACCGGCCACGGCCGCAGCCCGCTCACGGACCTCGGGAGCCAGCGCCACCTTGAGCGCCGCCGACAGCGACTCGGTGGTCGGCGTCGGCCCGTCGTGCTCCGCGCCGATGCCCAGGCCGACCACCCGGCCCGCGAAGTACGGCTGGTCCCCGCCCTGGGCCACCACCACCTGGGGCGCGCCCGCCCAGGTCGCCGTCGTCGTGGTGCCCGCGCCACCGTGGTGCACGACGGCCGCCACCCGGCGGAACAGCGCCTGGTGGTTGACCTCACCGACGACGAAGCAGTCGTCCCGGCCGTCGGCCGACCCCAGGTCGGCCCAGCCACGGGAGATCACCGCACGGCGGCCCTGCGCGCGGACCGCCTCGACGACCGCCCGGGCGACCTCCTGCGGATCGCGCACCGGAACGCTGCCGAAGCCCACGTACACCGGCGGCGCGCCCGCGTCCAGGAACTCCACCAGGTCGGCGGGGAGCGGGCGTTCGTCCGGCAGGACCCACGCGCCGGTCTGCACCACGTCCAGCTCCGCCGGCCGCTGCCACGGCGCCAGGGTCGGGTCCGTGGCCAGCCACGGCAGGTCGGTGAAGACATGGTCGCGGACGTTGTCCACGGGCGGCAGGCCGATCGACGCCCGGTGGGCGTTGACCACCTCGCCGAACACCTCCTGCGCGTCCACGGCGTCCTGCTCCCAGAGCACCCGGTTGTCGGTCACGTCCGAACGGAGCGGCCGCCCGGGGCGCGGCATCGGCGGGTGGTGCGGGGACGGCAGGCTGACCGGCTGGTAACTCGCGTACACGTAACGGACGCCCAGCTTCTCGGCCGCCGCCCGCACCCCGGCCGCCGCCGGCACCAGACCGGTCGCCACCAGCACGTCGCACCCCTCGGCCACCGACATGACGCCGTCGTAGAACGCGGCCACCAGCTCGGCCGCCCGCCGGACCACACCGCCCGGTGACGGCGGCGTCCGCCCGGTCACCAGATCGCGCACCGACTGCCCGGTCGGCACCATCTCCACCCCGACCACCGCCAGCCGCCTCGCGAACTCCTCGTCCGGCGGCGCACAGACCCGCACCTGCGCGCCGCGCTCCCGCAACCGCACCGCGAGCCCGACCAGCGGCTCGACGCCCCCGCGCGAATCGTAGGCGGACAGCACCACACGCATTCAGAACTCCCTGTGCATCGACATCGGCTTCGACCGCAGATTCTGCGTCATGACCGGGGCCTTGCCGCAAGGCCCCCCGTGCGCTATAAGTTGAGAGTGGAAAGGAGTGGGCACTCCTCCTTCGCCGCTCGTCGCAACCGAGTTGACGGCCATTCCTTTCTCTTCTCTCCGAGGCGGAGCCGGACTCGACGTGTCCGTACCGGGACACGGATCCGCACCGGGGCCGTTGGCCCGCACCGGAGTTGACGGTGGCGGTGGATGGAAGGCGCACCGACGAAGCCGTCGCTCCCAACGAGCGGGTCGCCGCCGACCTGGCGCGCGTCCTCGGCCCCGGACACCCCGAGACCTTCGCCATCCGCAGGACTCCGGACGTCGTGCGCCGTGGCCGTTCCGAACGCGAGACCTCCAACGCCGGACCGTCCGCCCCGGCGTAGGCGCGCCGGGGCGGACGGTTCCCGAGGGGGCGTCAGGCGTGGGCCGCCTGGTCGCACAGGCGGCGGGCCGGTTCCGTCTGCAGCGTCGCGTGGCTGATGCCGAAGTGGTCGGCGGCGCAGCGGCGCAGGCGGGTGAGGAGGTCGGCGGGCGGGTGGGGGCCGGCGACCACGTGGGCGGTGAGGACGGGCATGCCGGAGGTGATCGTCCAGGCGTGCAGGTCGTGGACCTCGCGGACGCCGTCCTCGGCCAGGAAGTGGGTGCGGAGTTCGGCGAGGTCCACGTCCGCGGGGGTGGCCTCCAGGAGGACGCGCAGGGCGTCGCGGCCCAGCAGGTAGGCGCGCGGCAGGATCATCACGCCGATCAGCAGCGAGGCGATCGGGTCGGCGTACTGCCAGCCGGTGAGCTGGATGGTGACGGCGGCGGCGATGGCGGCGACCGAGCCGAGGGCGTCGCCGAGCACTTCCAGGTAGGCGCCGCGCAGGTTGAGGCTGTGGTCCTTGCCGCCGCGCAGCAGGACGACGCCGACCAGGTTGGCGGCGAGGCCGACGAGCGCGACGGTCAGCATCAGGCCGCCCCGGACCTCGACGGGCTCGCCGAAGCGCCGGACGGCGCCGTAGGCGACCCAGGCGAAGACGGCGACCAGGAGGACGGCGTTGGCGAGCGCGGCCAGGATCTCCAGCCGGTAGTGGCCGAAGGTGCGCCGCAGGGTGGGCGAGCGCTGGGCGACCTGGACGGCCAGCAGGGCGAGGGAGACGCCGGAGAGGTCGGTCAGCATGTGCCCGGAGTCGGCGAGCAGGGCGAGGCTGCCGGAGAGCAGGCCGCCGACCACCTGGAGGACCAGCACGGCGGCGGTGACGGTGATGGTCAGCAGCATCCGGCGGCGGTAGGCGCCGCTGACGGTGGCTGGGGCGGCGGGGCCGTGGTTCGCTCCCATGTCAGTGCTCCTTCTCGGGCGGCAGGACGGCGGCGAGCAGGTCCCGCAGGGCGTGGGCGAGGCGGTCGTCGGCCAGGTGGTAGCGGGTGCGGCGGCCTTCGGGGACGGTCCGCACCAGGCCGCAGTCGCGCAGGCAGGCGAGGTGGTTGGAGACGTTGGCCCTCGTCAGGCCCAGCTCCTCGGCGAGGTCGGCCGGGTAGTGCGGGGCGGCGAGCAGGGCGAGCAGGATCCGGCGCCGGCTGGTGTCGGCGAGGGCCTTGCCCACCCGCTCCATGGCCGCCTCCTGCGCCTCGGCGGGCAGGTGCGGGTCGCGGGGGTTCACGGCGGTCGGTTCCATGACTCCCACAGTACATCGGTGACTGAATTCAGCAAATACTGAACTATCGGGGGCGCCAGATGCGAGCCCGCCGCACCCCGGGCCCTGGCAGCTGCGACGGGCGCCGGGCCGAGCAGCCGCGACCAGATCCCGGGCGCGGTCGCCGAGGTGGCCGCCGGCGGCGCGATGGCCGGGGTGAAGGTCGAGGTCGCGGACGGCGCCCTGACCGCCGCGACCACCGCCGAGGCGGCCGCGGTCTCGACCCAGGAGACGACCGCCCGGCGCCCTGCGGTGGCCGCTCCCGGAATCTCCGGAAAGAATTCCGTCGCGGCTGTCGAAACGGCCGCTCCCCGTTCGACGCAGGAGTGAGAGGCGGGGAGAAGCCCCGCCCTCCCGACCGAGGAGTCACCATGCCGCGCTTCATGTCACTGATCCGTATCGACGAGCAGGACGCCCCGGACATGCAGTCGGCGGGCCCGGAGTTCGAGCAGCGGATGGGGGCGCTGTTCGAGGAGATCACCAAGGCCGGGGTGATGCTGGACACCGCCGGGCTGCTGCCGACCGCCGAGGGCACCCGGGTCACCTGGGAGGGCGGGAAGCTGAGCTTCACCGACGGGCCGTTCACCGAGACCAAGGAGGTCGTCGGCGGCTACGCCATCATGCAGTGCAAGGACAAGGCCGAGGCCCTGGAGTGGACCAAGCGGTTCCTGGAGATCCACCCGGAGAGCTGGAAGGTCGGCGCCGAGCTGCGCCAGATCGACGGGAACACCACCCCGCCGGAGGCCTGATCCCCGACCCGCCCGGCCCGCGCCCGGCCGCCGCGCCGCGTTTGCCCCGGTGCCGTCCGGCTGCTCTGATGGGTGGCCGTGACGGAGAGCAGCGCGACCGCGGCGGTCGAGGCCGTGTTCAGGATCGAGTCCCCGCGGATCATCGCCGGTGTCACCCGCATCGTGCGGGATGTCGGCATCGCCGAGGAGATCGCCCAGGACGCGCTGGTCGCGGCGCTGGAGCAGTGGCCCGGGCAGGGCGTCCCGGACCGGCCGGGCGCGTGGCTGATGACCACCGCCAAGCACCGCGCGATCGACCTGGTCCGCCGCCGGGAGACGTACGCGCGCAAGCTCGCGGAGGTCGGCCGGACGCTGGAGGACGTGGCGCCGCCGGAGCCGGCCGAGCCGGACGACATCGACGACGACCTGCTCCGGCTGATCTTCACCGCCTGCCACCCCGTGCTGTCGGCCCAGGCCCGGATCGCGCTCACCCTGCGGCTGCTGGGCGGCCTCACCACCCAGGAGATCGCCCGGGCGTTCCTCAGCACCGAACCGGCCGTCGCCCAGCGGATCGTCCGGGCCAAACGGACGCTCGCCACCGCGCGGGTGCCGTTCGAGGTCCCCCGCGGCGAGGACCGGGCGGCCCGGCTCTCGTCCGTCCTGGAGGTCGTCTACCTGATCTTCAACGAGGGTTACGCGGCCACGGCCGGCGACGACCTGCTCCGGCCGGCGCTCTGCGAGGACGCGCTGCGGCTGGCCCGGGTGCTCGCCGGGCTGGCCCCGCAGGAGCCCGAAGTCCACGGCCTGGCCGCCCTGCTGGAGTTCCAGGCATCCCGGACGGCGACCCGCACCGGGCCCGACGGGCAGCCGGTGCTGCTGGCCGACCAGATCCGCGCCCGCTGGGACCGGCTGCTGATCCGGCGCGGCTTCGCGGCCCTGCGGCTGGCCGGCACCGGGCCCTACGCGGTCCAGGCCGCGATCGCCGCCTGCCACGCGCGGGCCGCCCGCTACGAGGACACCGACTGGGCGATGATCGCCACGCTCTACGGGCGGCTCGCGGCGCTGACGCCGTCCCCGGTGGTCGAGCTGAACCGCGCGGTGGCGGTCTCGATGGCCCGGGGCCCGGCGGCCGGACTGGAGCTGGCGGACGCGCTGGCCGCGGAGCCGGCCCTGCGGGCGTACCACCTGCTGCCGAGCGTGCGCGGCGACCTGCTGGCGCGGCTCGGGCGGGCCGAGGAGGCCCGGGCGGAGTTCGAGCGGGCGGCGTCGCTGGCCCGCAACGCGCGGGAGCGCGCCCTGCTGCTGGAGCGGGCCGCGGCCGCCGTCGCCCCCGCTACGCCCCGTCGTCCAGACGCAGCCGGGCACTGACCTCCCCGAGGCCCTCGGCCAGCACGGCGAGCTGCTCGCGGCTGAGCACGTCGATCAGCAGCTCGCGGACCAGGGCGACGTGGCCGGGCGCCGCCCGGCGCAGCATGTCCCGCCCCCCGTCGGTGAGTTCGGCGAAGACGCCGCGCACGTCACTGGGGCACGAACGGCGCCCCACCAGGCCCATCCGCTCCAGCTGGGTGACCTGGTAGGTCAGTCCGCTCTTGGAGGTGACGAGCTTCTCCGCCAGTTCGGTCATCCGCAGCGAGCCGGCCGGGGCGGCTGAGAGGTGCACCAGGATCTCGTACTGGGTGTGCGAGAGGCCGGAGTCCTCCTTGAGCTGGCGTTCCAGCCGGCGGTTCAGGAGGTTGCTCGCGGTGACGAAGCCCCGCCAGGCGGCCATCTCGTCGTGGTCCAGCCAGCGCGGTTCGTTCAGGGAGGCCATGGAGGAAGCGTACTCCTGTTGTTCAAATTCGAACCAAGGTGTACGGTCGACGTGTCGAGGTTCAAAATTGAACTACTTTGGAAGCGAGAGAAGCCGTCATGAGCACCGCCGCCCCCGAGCGCATGCCCGCCCTCTACCTCTCGCACGGCGCACCGCCGCTCGCCGACGACCCGCTGTGGCCCGGCCAGCTGGCCGCCTGGTCCGCCGAGCTGCCCCGCCCCAAGGCCGTCCTGATGGTCTCCGCCCACTGGGAGGAGGCCCCGCTGGCCCTCGGGGCCGTCACCACCGTGCCGCTGGTCTACGACTTCTGGGGCTTCCCCGAGCACTACTACCGGGTGCGGTACGCCGCCCCCGGCGCCCCCGCGCTCGCCGAGCGGGTCCGCAAACTGCTGCGCGCCCCCGGCACGCCCGTCCAGGACATCCCGGACCGCGGGCTGGACCACGGCGCCTACGTCCCGCTGGTGGAGATGTTCCCCGAGGCGGACGTCCCCGTCCTCCAGGTCTCCATGCCCACCCTGGACCCGCAGCGGCTGCTGGAGATCGGCCGCCGGCTCGCCCCGCTGCGCGACGAGGGCGTGCTGATCGTCGGCAGCGGCTTCTTCACCCACAACCTGCGGGCGCTCAGCTCCGACGGCCGGATCAGCTCGGTGATGGCCGAGTTCGACGACTGGGGCCGCCGCGCCCTGGCCGCCGAGGACCTGGACGCGCTGCTCGACTTCGAGCGGAAGGCCCCGGCCGGGCGGCTCGCCCACCCGCGCACCGAGCACTTCGCCCCGCTGTTCGTCACCCTCGGCGCCGGCGAGGCCGACCTGGGCAGCCAGCGCAGCGTGATCGACGGGTTCTGGATGGGCCTGGCCAAGCGCTCGATCCAGCTCGGCTGACCGGCACAGCGAGCCGCCCGAACCGCCCGACGCTCGATCCGGCCCGGCTGAACGGCGGGCCGTCGCGCGCGCCCACGGGACGGGCCCGGCGCACCCGGGGGAAGTGCGAGGCTGCCGTCATGAACAGTGACGACGTCCGGGCCGCGCTCGGCGAACTGCGGGACACCCTCGGTCCGCACACCGGTGACGGCCCGGCCTGGGCCGCGCCGGCCGGGCCGCTGGAGTGGAGCTGCCGGGAGACGGCCGTCCACCTCGCGCACGACCTGCTCGCCTACGCCGGGCAGCTCGCCGCCCGGCCCGCCACCGGATACCTGCCGCTCGACCTCACCGTGCGGGCCGACGCCCCGCCCGAGGACGTCCTGGCGGTGGTGACGGCCTGCGGGCACCTGCTGGCCACCGCCCTGGACGCCGCGCCGCCCGACCTGCGGGCCTGGCACTACGGGCCCTGCGACCCAGCCGGGTTCGCCGCGATGGGCGTGGCCGAACTGCTGCTGCACACCCATGACATCGCCCTCGGACTCGGCCTGCCCTGGCGGCCCCCGGCCGGGCTCTGCGCGGCGGTCCTGGCCCGCCTGTTCCCCGACGCCCCGCCCGGCGGGTCCACCGCCGTCCTGCTCTGGTGCACCGGGCGCGGCGAGCTGAACGGCCGTCCGCGCAGGGCCTCGTGGAGCTGGCGGGCGGCCGTGGCCGGGGAGTGACCCCGGGAGCCAGGAGTCGGGAGCCGGGGGCCGGGAGCCGGGGAGCCGGCGACCGGTCAGGCGGTGGCGGCCCGCTCGGCGGCGCTGCGCTCGACGCAGAACTCGTTGCCCTCGATGTCCGCCATGGTCACCCAGCCGGTGCCGTCCGGGCGCCGCTGGTCGTCGTGGACGGTGGCGCCCAGCTCCAGCAGGCGCTCCACCTCCTCGTCCCGGGAGCGGTCCTGGGGCTGGAGGTCCAGGTGGACGCGGTTCTTCACGGTCTTGCCGTCGGGCACCCGGATGAACAGCAGCACCGCGCCCGGCGTCTCCAGGAGGGCCTCCGGGTCCCCCGGGAAGTCGTCGTCGGCCAGCTTGCCGTCCAGCGCCTTCGCCCAGAACTCGCCGAGGCGGTAGGGGTCGGCGCAGTCGATCGTCACGTGTCGTACCAGAGAAGCCATGGGGAGCACTCTGGACCGCCGCCCCGGCCCGCGTCCACCCGATTCGCCGCGAACCCGTCAATGGGGGCCGGGCCGAGCGGCTGTGCGGTCCGGGCCGAGCGGCTGCGCGGGTCAGGCCGAGCGGCTGTGCAGGTGGCCGTCCAGGGGGAACTCCGGCGGGCTGGCCCGCAGAACGCTCCCGAACCGGTAGCCGGCCTTCTCGGCCACCCGGCAGGAGGCCGTGTTGTCCACCTGGTGGAGCAGGTCGAGCCGGACCAGCCCGTCCGCCGCGAAGGCCGCGAACGCCCAGCGGGTGAGCCCCTCCAGGGCGCGCGGGGCCACGCCGCGGCCGCGGGCGGCGGCGGCCGTCCAGTAGCCCACCTCGGCCGCCGGCGCACCGGGCGCACCGCGCTTGAGCACCACGTTGGCGACCAGCTCGGCCGGCCGATCCCCGGCCAGGCCGCCGTCGGCGGGCAACGCCCCGGCGGGGCCGCCGAGGGGCGCCAGGACGGCGAAGCTGTATCGCTCGCCGGCCGCCCGGCCGCGCTCCTGCGCCTCCAGCCAGCGGGCCGCCTCGTCCAGGTCCGCCACGGGGGTACGGGTGAAGTGCCGCAGTGTCTCGTCCCGGTAGATCTCGACCAGGGCAGCCGCGTCCTCGTCCCGGAACGGGCGCAGCAGTAGGCCCTCGGCGACGGGCGGTTCGGTGGCGACGGTCATCGCAGGCCCTCCCAGCCCCAGCGCGGGGTCGGCCCCGGCTCCCCGAGGTCCTCGCCGACGGGCGCCGCCGAGACGTCCCTGGCGATCTTCGTGCCCCAGTCGAAGTACTCCAGCACCCGGCGGCGCAGCAGCTCGTCCCCGGGCAGCTCCTGCCGCACGGCGGCGCCCATCAGCTCCATCCAGCGCCCGCGCTGCTCCTCGGTGATGGCGAGTCCGAGGTGCGTGCGGAGCAGCGCCTGGTGGCCGCCGAGGTCGGCGGTGAACCGGGCCGGGCCGCCGAAGACCTCGGCCAGCCAGACGGCGACGTGTTCGATGTGGGTGGTGGTGAAGTTCGCGAAGACGGGCTTCAGCACCGGGTCGGCCAGGACGCCCTCGTAGAAGGTGTTGCTGAGACGGCGGAGCGCCTCCATGCCCCCCAGCGCGTCGTACAGGCTCTCGGGCCGTTCGTCGCTCATGCGTGTTCTCCCCGTTCGGATCCGACGGCACCTTTCCGACGGCGCCTTCCGATGGCACCTTCCTAGCAGCCGGCCCGGCCCGCGACCGCCCCCGGGCGGCGCCTGTTCGCGCCCGGCACAGCAAGCGGAGGCGGATGTTCCGGCCCGCCGCCCCCGCAGGCACTCCGCCCGCCGCCGGTGGCCTCCGCCCACCGCCGCCGACCGGAGCCGGGCACCCGCTTGACCTTGCCACTGGCGGCAGGGTCGGAGGGTGGACCGCATGAACGAGCACACGCAGCACCGACCGGCCACCCGCATCGTGCTGGTCACCGGCGCCGGGACGGGGATCGGCCGGGCCACCGCACACGCCTTCGCGGCCCAGGACCCGGAGGTCGAGGTGGTGGCGGTCGGACGGCGGGCCGAGCCACTGGCGGAGACCGCGCGCGGCGCCCCCGGCCGGATCCACCCGCTGACCGCGGACATCACCGGCGCCGACGCCCCCGAGGCACTCGTACGCGAGGTGCTCGACCGGTACGGGCGGCTGGACGTGCTGGTGAACAACGCCGGGATCGTCCGCGGCGGCGCCCTCGGCGGGATCACCCGGGACGCGGTCGCGGACCAGCTCGCGACCAACCTGACCGCCGCCGTCCTGCTCGGCCAGGCCGCCCTGGCGCCGCTGGAGGCGAGCGGGGGCGTGATCGTCAACGTCACGACGTCCGTCGGCCAGCGCGGCTGGCCGGGCAACGCGGTGTACGCGGCGAGCAAGGCCGCACTGGAGTCGGTGACCCGCAGCTGGGCGGTGGAGCTGGCGCCGCGCGGCGTGCGGGTGGTCGCGGTCGCGCCCGGGGCGATCGAGACCCCGATCGGCGAGCACTCCGGGCTCGACGCCGGACAGCGGGAGGCCGTGCGGCGGTGGCAGATCGCCCACACCCCGCTCGGGCGGATCGGCCGGCCCGCCGAGGTGGCCTGGGCGATCACGCAACTCGCCTCCCCACAGGCCTCGTTCGTCACCGGAGTAGTGTTGCCGGTGGACGGCGGTGCCGTCGTGGGGTGAGCCGGGCGGTGGTCCGGAGCGAGCCGGGCGGTGCCGTCCGGGAAGGGGCGGGGCAGCGGTGCGGATCGGCGAACTGGCCCGGGTGACCGGCAGCACGGCGCGGGCCCTGCGGCACTACGAGCAGGCCGGGCTGATCGCGTCCTCCCGCGCGGCCAACGGCTACCGGGTGTACGAGGACTCGGCGGCCGTCCGGGTCCGCAACATCCGCGGCCTGCTCGCGGCCGGGTTCACCCTGGAGGACGTCCGGCCTTTCCTGTCCTGCCTGGACGGCGACATGCTGGCCGCGCGACCCTCGGCCGGCGCGCTGCGGATCGCCCGGAACCGGCTCGCCGTCCTGGAGCGCCGGATCGCCGCCCAGACCGAGGCCCGGGACCGGCTGCTCGCCGCGCTGACGGCGGCCGGCGACGAGGCGGCGCCGGTGGTGGCGGGCGACCGCTGACGGTGACGGGCGGCGGGCGCTGACACTCGCGGCCCGTCCGGGTGACACCCTTGATCAGGGGTGTGCAGCGGGCGGTCGGCGGAGGAAAGTGGGCGCATGCAGATTCCACTCACCGTGATGGACTTCCTCGACCGGGCCGAGCTGGTCTACGGCGACCGGGTCGGCATCGTCGACGAGCCGGCGCAACCCGCCGAATCCTGGGGCGAGCTCACCTACCGCCGGGTCGCCGAACTGGCCCGGGCGCAGGCGGCCGGCCTGGACCGGCTGGGCGTCGGGCCGGGCGGACGGGTCGCGATCGTGTCGCACAACTCGGCCCGGCTGATGACCTCGCTCTACGGCGTGAGCGGACACGGCCGGGTCCTGGTACCGGTGAACTTCCGGCTGCGGGCCGAGGAGGTCTCGTACATCGTCGAGCAGAGCGGCGCCTCCGTGCTGCTGGTCGACCCCGAACTCGCCGAGCCGCTGGCCGGCGTCCGCGCCCGGCACACCTTCGTGCTCGGCACGGACAGCGACGCCCGGCTGTACGACTTCGACCGCGCGCCGCGCCGCTACGAGATCGGCGAGAACGACACCGCGACCATCAACTACACCAGCGGAACCACCGCCCGCCCCAAGGGCGTCCAGCTCACCCACCGCAACATCTGGCTGAACTCCGTGCTGATGGGCCTGCACTTCGGTGCCGGTGACCGGGATGTCTACCTGCACACCCTGCCGATGTTCCACGCCAACGGCTGGGGCCTGCCGTTCGCCCTCACCGGGCTGGGCGCGCGGCACATCGTGCTGCGCAAGGTGGACGGCGCCGAGATCCTGCGCCGGGTCGAGCGGCACGGGGCGACCTTCCTGAGCGGCGCGCCCGCGGTGGTCCAGATGGTGCTGGACGCGGCCGCCGACTGGGACGGCCCCGTCCCCGGCCGGGACAAGGTGCGGATGATCGTGGCCGGCGCGCCGCCGCCGACCTCCGTGGTGCAGCGGGTCGAGGCCGAACTCGGCTGGGAGTTCATGCAGATCTACGGCCTGACCGAGACCTCGCCGGTGGTCACGGTGAACCGCTCCCGCGCCGAGTGGGACGAACTGCCCGCCGGTGAGCGCGCGGAGAAGCTGGTGCAGGCGGGCGCGCCGGCCCTCGGCAACCAGGTGCGGGTCGACGGCCAGGGCGAGGTGCTCGTCCGCGCCAACGTCGTGATGGACGGCTACTGGCAGCAGCCGAAGGAGACGGCGGAGGCGGTCCGGGACGGCTGGTTCCACACCGGGGACGGCGGCACCCTCACCGACGGCTACCTGACCATCTCGGACCGGAAGAAGGACGTCATCATCAGCGGCGGGGAGAACGTCTCCTCGATCGAGGTGGAGGACTGCCTCTACGACCACCCGGCGGTCGGCGAGGTCGCGGTGATCGGCGTGCCGGACGAGAAGTGGGGCGAGACGGTCAAGGCCCTGGTCGTGCTCAAGCCCGGGTACGACGTCCTGGAGGCCGACCTCATCGCGCACTGCAAGCAGCGGCTGGCCGGCTACAAGTCGCCCACCTCGGTGGAGTTCCGGGACACCCTGCCGCGCACCACCACCGGGAAGCTGCAGAAGTTCCGGCTCCGCGAGCCCTACTGGGTCGAGCGCGACCGGCAGGTCAACTGACCGGTCCGGGCCGGGTGCCGGGCTCCCGGCCCGGCACCCGGCGCCCCCTTCCGGTGCGCCGGTGGGCGTCCCGACCGGCGGGTTCCGTGGAGTTGCGGGTGGCGGCCGCGGGCACGGCGTAGGGTGCGGGCTCGGGTTACCGGTGAGTCACTACCGAGGAGACGAGGACGCCCATGACGACGGACGGTACGGCCCCGGCGGCCGCAGCTGTGCTGACCGGCCTGCTCGACGACCTGCGGGCCGAGAGCGAGGCCCTGGACGACCTGGTGGCCCCGCTGGCGCCCGAGCAGTGGGCGACGGACACCCCCGCGCCGGGGTGGACGATCGCGCACCAGATCGCCCACCTGGCCTGGACGGACGACTGGACCACGCTCTCCGCCCGCGATCCGGAGGCCTTCGTCGCCGAGTCCGGCCGGGTCTTCGGCGAGCTGCTGGCCGCCGGGGCGGACCCCGTCGACGAGGGCGCGGCGCGCGGCGCGGCGGAGGAGCCGCACGCGCTGCTGACGCGCTGGCGGGCCGGCCGGGAACGGCTCCGGTCGGCGCTGGCCGAGGCGCCGGACGGCCTCCGGCTCCCGTGGTTCGGGCCGCCGATGAAGGCCCCGTCGATGGCGACCGCCCGGCTGATGGAGACCTGGGCGCACGGGCAGGACGTCGCGGACACCCTGAGCGCGGTCCGCGAGCCGACCGCGCGGCTGCGGCACATCGCCCACCTGGGCGTACGGACCATGGGATTCGCCTTCACCCTGCACGGGCTGCCGACGCCGCAGACCCCGGTCCGGGTCGAACTGACGGCGCCGGACGGCGACTTGTGGGCCTGGGGCCCGGAGGACGCGGCGGACCGGGTGAGCGGGCCGGCCCTGGACTTCTGCCTGCTGGTGACCCAGCGCCGCCACCGGGACGACCTCGCCCTGAGCGCCACCGGCCCGACGGCCGCGGCCTGGCTGCCGATCGCCCAGGCCTTCGCCGGGAACCCGGGCAAGGGACGCCCGGCGGGCGGGTGAGACGGGCGGGTGCGACGGGCCCGCCGAACCGGCGTCGTCGTACCCGGCCCCTACCCTGGGCCGCATGACCATTCAGCGCATGGACAACGTCGGCATCGTCGTCGACGACCTCGACGCCGCCGTCGCCTTCTTCCTCGAACTCGGCATGGAGCTGGAAGGCCGGATGCCGATCGAAGGACGCTGGGCGGGCGCGGTCGTCGGGCTCGACGGCATGCGGAGCGAGATCGCGATGATGCGGATCCCGGGCGCCCCGGGCCGGCTCGAACTGGCGAAGTACCACAGCCCGGAGGCGATCACCCCGAGCCGGAGATCACCCCGGCGAACACACGGGGCCTGCACCGCGTCATGTTCGCCGTCGACGACCTCGCGGACATCCTCGCCCGCCTCCGCCCGCACGGCGCCGAACTCGTCGGCGAAGTGACGCGCTTCGAGGACAGCTACCTGCTCTGCTACCTCCGCGGGCCGAGCGGCATCATCCTCGCGCTGGCCGAACAGCTGAGCTGACGACCGGGCCCCCGCCCACCGGGGCACCGGGCCGGGGCAGGCCCCTGCGGGAGCACGGCCGCCGGGGCGGCCCCGGCGGCCGTCACCCGCCGCGTGGTAGCGTCGCTCCCTTCTCCGGTAGGCCGGATGAGGTCCCCAGCAGGTGCCCGTGACCACTCCTCCCCAGCAGCTCCGGATCGCTCTCGACGCGCTCGACACCACCTTCGCACCGCACTCCGAGTCCCCGTTCACCGTCGGCGGCTGCACCTACTGCTTCACCGACGCCGACCTCGAAGCCCTCGCCGGCCCCGCACGGCTGGTGCCGGACCGGCTGATCCCCTCCGTGGCCGCCGAATCGACCGACCACTGGGGCGACTTCGCCGCCCTGTACCGCCGGATGACACCGCGGATCGTCCGCCTCCTGACCACGGGCCGACTGCACGTGGACCACGGACTGATCGCCTCCCGGCTACTGGAGGCCGGCTGGCGGGACTGGGCGGTACCGGAGCAGCGGGCGCTGGAGCGGGTCTGGGACGCCTGGTGGCGGTCGGTCCTGCGGGAGCACCCCGGCACCGACCACGCTGCCGGGGTACTGGAGACGATCTCCGTCAGCACGGGACGCCTCTCGCCGTGGCTGGCCGTCTGGGCCGGGACCCGGACCGAGGCGGCGGACCGCCACCTCGGGGCCGCGCTCGACGGCTGGCTCGTCACGCCGCGGTTCGCGGATCTCCGGCTCGGCTTCTACGACGAACTGCCGGCCGGGCCGGAGCTGCTGAGCTGGCTGCTCTCCCTGGAAGAGGGCCGCATCGGCGCCGCCCAGCTCGCCGAGGTCGAACGCCTCGCGTACAGCTAGGAGCCGGCCCGGCATCCAGTGATCCGTCGTCAAATAACAACGGTGGGCGCCCAAACCACTCCTTCCGGCGATATACGGAGTTCGTCGACGAATGGTGGAATTCCCCCATGACTCGCGCTGACGCCCTGCGTACCGTTCTGGCCGGAGCCGCCTTCGTCGGTCTGCTCGCGATCGGTGGGCCGGCCGGCTCCGCCCAGGCGGCCTTCGCCCGGCCCACCGACGTGCCCGGCTCCTCCCGGGCGGAGGCCCGGGCCGGGACGGCCGCCGCCCACCGGGTGGCCACCTTCGTGGAGGAGTACGGCAGGGCGGTGCTCCACCAGAGCGGCGAGACGCCGCGCGCCGTCCGTGAGCGATTCCTCGCCCCGCACCTGAACGTCCGGCTGGACGCCTGGGCCTCCGAGCACGGGGCCGACCCGGTGTTCCGCGCCCAGAACGTGCCGTCGGAGTGGTCCGTGCAGCAGGTCGGGGAGGAGCACGGCTTCGCCTCGGTCCGCTTCACCGAGTACTGGGGCGGCGGCAGCGGCCAGGAGGTCTGGTACACCGTGCGCCTGGGCGATCTGCGGATCGTCGAGCTGAACGACGCCCCCGCCTTCTGAGCCCGCCGCTCCCCCTCCAGCCCCGGCGCGGCGCAGGCGCCCCCACGACTGCGCCGCGCCGGTACCCCGACCACCGGCGCCCCGACCACCGGCGCCCCGACGCGCCGAGCCGGGCTCGGTTACCGGGCGGGCGGGGCTCCCGGGCGGTCGTTCCCCGGCCGGGCGGCCGCGGTGGCCTCGGCCCAGGCGGAGATGCCCAGCCGGCCGGTGGTGCCGAGATCGAGGTAGGCCGGGACGACGACCGGGGGGCGGCCGGGCAGCGGGGCGATCTCCAGGAAGCGCCCGTTGTCGGCCCCCTTCGTCCCCGAGGTGACGGTGTTGCGCCAGACCAGTTGGAACACCGCGTACTCGCCGGGCCGGAGCGTCACCGCCGTCGGCGCCGCGTCGAAGCCCTCCAGGGTCGCGATGCCGGCCGAACCCTTCTGCACGGCGATGTCGAGCGGCGCACGGTCGGCGTCGAGGACGCGGACCCCCGGTCGACCGTTCAGCGTGTAGGGGGCGGCTCCGCAGTTGGTCAGGCGGATCGCCATCACCCGCAGGCCCATGGCGGCGTTCGCCTCCTCCGCGGCCAGCGAGACGCCCTCCGGGGAACAGGTCGGCGCCGGCACCGGCGTCGGTGTGGGGAGGGCCGCCGAGCTGGGAGTGTCCGGGGCGGTGGCCTTCGCGGAGGTCCTGCCGCCGGTCGTGCCCACGGGCCCCGGGGCTCCCCCGCCCGCGCCCGACACCTGCGTGCTGCCGCACCCCGCCAGCAGGGCCGTCCCCACGAGCAGCAGCGCCGCCCGGGCCGGCGGCGCGATTCGACGGTTTCCGTTCGGCGGCGTCGGGTTCATGCGGACGATCATGACACGAACCGTCGTCCGGACGGCCCGGGGAAGGCGCTCCGCACGACCGCGGGCGGGAACGCCGGCAGGGCGGCGCAGGCCGACACCCGGTGTCGGTACGCCGCCCTGGGGCGGGGCGAGGTGCGGGAGGCGACCCGCACCGTCGTCCCGGTTACTTCGGGTCACGGTTGAACGTCGAGGTCGACCAGAAGTAGCCGAGCGCGGTGAGCGCCAGGCACCAGGCGACGGCGAGCCAGCCGTTGTAGCCGATCCCGCTGCCGAGCAGCAGGCCGCGCAGGGTCTCGATGGCCGGCGTGAACGGCTGGTACTGGGCGATCGGCTGGAACCAGCCCGGCATCGCGTCGACGGGGGTGAAGGCGCTGGAGATGAGCGGCAGCAGGATCAGCGGCATCGCGCTGTTGCTGGCCGCCTCGGCGTTCGGGCTGGCCATGCCCATCCCGACCGCGATCCAGGTGAGCGCCAGGGCGAAGAGGACGAGCAGCCCGAAGGCGGCCAGCCACTCCAGGGCGGTGGCGTCCGTGGAGCGGAAGCCGATGGCCACGGCGACCGCGCCGACCAGGACCACGCTGGCGACCGACTGCAGCACGCCGCCCACGACGTGCCCGACGAGCACCGACCCGCGGTGGATCGCCATGGTGCGGAAGCGGGCGATGATGCCCTCGGACATGTCGGTGGAGACGGACACCGCGGCCCCGATGACGGTGCTGCCGATGGTCATCAGCAGGATGCCGGGGACGAGGTAGGCGATGTAGGCGGAGCGGTCGCCGCCGCCGATGCCGGCGCTCATCGTGTTGCCGAAGATGTAGACGAAGAGCAGCAGCAGCATGACCGGGGTGAGCAGCAGGTTCAGGGTGAGTGACGGGTAGCGCCGGGCGTGCAGCAGGTTGCGGCGCAGCATGGTGGCCGAGTCACGGGCGGCGAGGGTGAAGGTGCTCATCGGACGGTCTCCTTGGACTGGTTGTTCTGGGCGGGCACGCTGGAGCCGGTCAGGGCGAAGAACACGTCGTCGAGGTCGGGGGTGTGGACGGTGAGTTCGTCGGCCTCGATGCCGGTGGCGTCCAGCCGGTCGAGGACGGTGCGCAGGTCGCGCTGGCTGCCGTCGCTGGGGATCCGCAGGGCCAGGGCCTCGTCGTCGCGGGTGACGTCGTGCAGGGCGAGGGCGGCGGACCGGT
>NZ_JBEXYC010000066.1:0-38678 GCF_040630835.1 Kitasatospora sp. NPDC005751 | reverse complement strand
GGTGCGCAGGTCGAGGGTGCCGCCGGTGGCCTCGGTGATCCGCAGGTCGCCCTTGCGGGTGCTGAGCTGTGCGGAGCCGTTGAGCCGGCCGACGGTGATGTCGCCCGCGAGGAGGGTGAGGTGGGCGTTCGCGGTCTCGTCGAGCTTGACCGAGCCCTGGGCGCCGTCGAGGGTGACGTCGCCCAGGCGTCCGACGCCCCGCAGGTCGGCGGCGGCCGTCTTCGCCTGGATCCGGGAGCCGGCGGGGAGCTGGACGGTGACCTCGACGGCGCCGGACTGGCCGAGGAGGCGGTTGGGGGCCGGGGCGGCCGTGATCCGCAGGACGCCGTCGGTGTACTCGGCCGTGATCCGCTCGGCGGCCTTCACGTCGGCGCCCTTGGCGGCGTTCGCGGGGAGGACCTCGACGGTGGTGTCGCCGCGGTCGGCGGCGATCAGCCGGACGCTGCCGGCGGGGATGTCGAGGACGGCGGCGATCGGGGTGGTGGTGGCGAACTTCTGCATCGTTCTTCTCCTTCTGCGGCGGCGGGCACTCGGTCGGCCCGTCGTTTCCGATGTGGGAAAAGCTACGTTGCATTCACGGTGCTGGCAACACACTCGTTGCGTCAGAATCCCGTCTTTGCAGGTAGTTGCGGTGATTTCATTGCAATGGTTTCGCGCCTAATGCAACGAGCCGCTATCCATTCGTTGCAATGGATTGAGAGTGAACGCTATGCTCGGCGCACTACCCACCCCGAAGGAGACCGCGATGCCCGGAGGCAGGCTCACCCAGCAGGAACGCCAGCAGATCGCGCTCGGGCTGGCCGACGGCCTCCCCTACGCCGAGATCGCCAGGCGGCTCGACCGCCCGACCTCGACGATCACGCGCGAGGTGATGCGCAACGGCGGCCCCACCGGCTACCGCGCCGACCTGGCCCAGCGCGCCACCGGGCACCGCGCCCGCCGCCGGCAGGCGGCGCCCCGGGACCCCGCCGCCGTCCCGCAGGAGCACGGCCGCGACGCCGACGCGGTGCGCGCGTACGAGGAGGTGTTCACCACCGCGATGCTGCAGTCGGGCATGCCCCAGATGATGGCCCGGGTGATGGCCTGCCTCTGCCTCACCGACTCGGGCAGCCTCACCGCGTCCGAACTCGTCCAGCGCCTCCAGGTCAGCCCGGCCTCCGTCTCCAAGGCGATCACGTTCCTCGACGCCCAGGGCTTCGTCCGCCGGGAGCGCGACGAGCGCCGCCGCGAGCGCTACCTCGTCGACAACGACATCTGGTACCAGTCGATGATCGCCAGCGCCCGCTCCACCGCCCAGATCGCCGAGACCGCACGCCAGGGCGTCGGCGTGCTCGACGCCGGCACGCCGGCCGGCGCCCGCCTCGAAAACATCGCCCGCTTCCTCGACTTCGTCTCCGAGAGCATCGCCCGGTCCGCCGAGCAGGCCCGCGAGATCCTGCACCCGCAGCCCGCGGCGGCTCCGGACGGCGCCACCGGGCCGGTGTCGGACGGCTGACCGGCCAGCCGCCACCGGCGCCCCCGGGTCAGGCGCCCAGGCGCAGCGGGGTGAGCCGGGTGGCGACCAGGTTGGTGGCCCCGCGGTCCCGTTCGACGTGACCGTGCACCAGCAGGCCGGCCCGGTCCAGGGCGGTGCGGCGCTGGGACTCCCAGACCGGGCGGCTGCAGATCACGTTGATCAGGCCGGTCTCGTCCTCCAGGCTGAGGAACAGCACACCGCCCGCGGTCGGCGGCCGCTGACGGTGCGTCACCAGTCCGCCGACCACCACCGCCGAGCCGGGTTCCACCCCCGGCAGCTGGGCGGCGGTCAGTGCGCCGCCGCGCTCCAGGTGCGCGCGCAGGTGCTGGACGGGGTGGCTGGTGGCGGAGGCCCCGGTGGCCCAGAGGTCGGCGATGGTCTCCTCCACCGGGGTCATCTCGGGCAGCGGCGGGGCCTCGGTGCCGGGCGT
This sequence comes from Kitasatospora sp. NPDC005751, assembly GCF_040630835.1. Lineage (NCBI taxonomy): Bacteria > Bacillati > Actinomycetota > Actinomycetes > Kitasatosporales > Streptomycetaceae > Kitasatospora > Kitasatospora sp. NPDC005751. The sequence goes on along the minus strand of NZ_JBEXYC010000066.1, from coordinate 36,732 downwards.
GGTACCGGGGATCAGCGCCGTCGACACTCCGGCGAACGCCCCGGCGGCCCAGAGCGCCTGACGCCGGCCCAGCCCGAAGCAGCCGAACGCGCCCGCCGCGGCGAGGGCCTCCAGGACCGGCGCGGGCAGGCCCGTGCGCCGCGCGAAGTCCTCCAGGTCGGCGTACGGCTGCCCGGCCGCGATCGCCTCGGCCTGCGGGGTGCCGACCCCGCGCACGGTGTCCAGCCCGAGCCGGATGGCCGCCTGCGGTTTGCCGGCGGTGAGCGGCGGCTCCGGGGTCGGCCCCCGGTACGGCTCCAGGGTCGGCCGGGCCCCGCTGGCGTTGACGTCCACCCCGCGCACCCGTACGCCGTGCCGCCGGGCGTCCGAGATCAGGCTGAGCGGCGCGTAGAAGCCCATCGGCTGGTTGGCCAGCAGCGCACAGGTGAAGGCGGCCGGGTAGTGGTACTTGAGCCAGGCGCTCGCGTACACCAGGTGGGCGAAGCTGATCGCGTGGCTCTCCGGGAAGCCGTAGTTGGAGAAGGCCTCGATCTTGACGTAGACGTCCTCGGCGGTCTCCGGCGGGATGCCGCGTTCGGCCATGCCGCCCAGCAGCCGCTCGCGCAGCCGGGCGACCCGCTCGTGCGAGCGCTTGGAGCCCATCGCCTGGCGCAGCCGGTCCGCCTCGGCGGGGGTGAACCCGGCGCAGTCGATGGCCAGTTGCATCATCTGCTCCTGGAACAGCGGCACCCCGAGGGTCTTGCCGAGCGCGTTCTCCATCAACGGGTGCGGGCAGCCGGCCGGTTCGACCCCGGCCCGGCGGCGCAGGTACGGATGGACCGAGCCGCCCTGGATCGGGCCCGGGCGGATCAGCGCCACCTCGACCACCAGGTCGTAGAAGTGGTCCGGCTTGAGCCGCGGCAGGGTCGCCATCTGGGCGCGCGACTCGACCTGGAAGACACCGACCGTGTCGGCCCGGCGCAGCATCGCGTACACGCCCGCGTCGTCGACCGGGATGGTCGCCAGGTCGTAGTGCGCGCCGTGGTGTTCGGCGATCAGGTCGCAGGTGTCGTGCAGGGCGGAGAGCATGCCGAGGCCCAGCAGGTCGATCTTGACCAGTCCGGCACCGGCCGTGGAGTCCTTGTCCCACTGCAGCACCGACCGCCCCGGCATCCGGGCCCACTCGGTCGGGCAGATCTCGGCGATCGGCTCCCTGGTGAGCACCATGCCGCCCGAGTGGATGCCCAGGTGGCGCGGCAGGCCGTGCAGTTGACCGGCCAGGGCGAGCACGTCGGCGGGGATGACGGCGTCCGGGCCGGGCGCGGAGCGGAAGTCGCTCTGCCGGCTGAAGGCGTCCACCTGCCCCTGCGGGTAGCCGAGCACCCGGGCCGCGTCGCGCAGCGCCAGCCGGGGCCGGTAGGTGATCACGTTGGCGACCTGGGCGGCGTGCTCGCGCCCGTAGCGGCGGTAGACGTACTGGATGACCTCCTCGCGGCGGCGGTGCTCGATGTCCAGGTCGATGTCGGGCGGGCCGTCCCGGGCGACGGAGAGAAAGCGTTCGAACAGCAGCCGGTAGTGGATCGGGTCGACGGCGGTGATGCCGAGCGCGTAGCAGACCGCCGAGTTGGCCGCCGAACCCCGGCCCTGGCACCAGATGGACTCCCGGCGGCAGAAGTCGACGATGTCGTGGACGATCAGGAAGTACCCGGCCAGCTCCAGGTCCTCGATGACGTCCAGTTCCTTGCCGAGCTGCCGGCGGGCGGCCGCGTTCCCGGGCCCGAAGCGGGCCGGGCCGCCGGCGGCGACCAGCGCGCGCAGATGGCTGATCTCGGTGTGGCCGGGCGGGACGGGGAAGCCGGGCAGCTCCGGGTCGAGCCGGGTGAAGTCGAACGCGCAGGCCCGGGCCAGGTCGACGGTGGCCTGCCGCACCCCCGGGAAGCGGGCCAGCCGGGCCGCCATCTCGCGGCCCGAGCGCAGGTGCGCGGTGCCGGCCGCCTGCGTCCAGCCCGCCGCGTCCTGGAGCGTCCGGCGCTCGTGCAGGGCGGCCAGGCTCTGGGCCAGCCGGCCCTGGGCCGGGCCCGCGTGGTGCGCGTTGGTGGAGGCGACGACGGGGAGGCCGAGCCGGGCCGCCAGCGCGGCGAGGGCGTCGTTGCGCAGGTCGTCGCCGGGCAGCCACTGGTCGATCAGCTCGACGTGGACGTTCTCGCGGCCGAACGCCTCGGTGAGGGTGCGCAGCCGGCGCTCGGCCCCGTCGACGCCCCGGGAGGTGTCCGCGCGGGCCCCGCCCCCGGCGGCTCCGGCGGCCAGGGCGGACTCGGCGGCTCCGGCGCCGGGAGCGGATGCGGCGGCTCCGGCGGCCAGGGCGGCCGGGACCCGGCCGAGGCGGCAGCCGGTGAGCACCGCCCAGTGGCCGTCGTGCGCGTCGGCGAGCGCGGCGAAGTCGTACGCCGGACGGCCCTTGGCCCCGCCCGCCAGCTGGGCGGCGCCGATCGCCGCGGAGAGCCGGCGGTAGCCGGCCGGGTCGCGGGCCAGGACGAGCAGGTGCTCCACCTCCTGGTCGCGGCGCAGCGTCAACTCGGCGCCGAACACCGTGCCGACGCCCGCCTCGCGGGCCGCCTCGGCGAAGCGGACCGCGCCGTAGAGGCCGTCGTGGTCGGTGAGCGCGAGCACCTCGACGCCCAGCCGGGCGGCCTCCGCGACCAGCTCCTCGGGGTCGCTGGCACCGTCGAGGAAGCTGAAGGCCGAGTGGACGTGCAGTTCCGCCCAGGCCGGATCGCCGGTCGGCCCGGCCGGCCCGGGGCCGCGGTCCTCGGCCCGGCGGCGGATCGGCACCACCTGGCCGGCGGCCGGGCCCGGCCGGCCGCCGGCCAGGCGTCGGTGCAGCTCGCTCCAGGGGAGCGCGGGGTGGCTGGTGAATCCCATCGGGGGTTGTCGCCTTCGGTCTCTCGCTCGTGTCCTGCCCCCCTGCCGTGCTCCCCGCCGGCCTCTCCTCGCCGATCTCTCCCTGCCGTGCTCCTCCCCGCCGATCTCTTCCTGCCGTGCTCCGTCCCCGCCGCACCGTCCCGGCGCTCCGCCGCCGTACTCCGCCGCCGTGCTCCGTCAGTCGTAACCGGCCTCCAGGAACCACTCGCCGTTCTCCACCGTGAGCAGCAGCGCCCGCCCGTCCGCCACCGTGACCTGGAAGCGTGCCCGGCGGCGGGCGCGCGCCTGGTCCCACCAGTACTCGACCGCCGGCCAGGGCCCGGTCCAGCCGTCGACCACCAGATCCCGACCGCGCACCGCGATCCGGGCCGGCCGGGCCGACACCCCCGCCCGGCCGTCCACGTTCACCGGCCGCCCGGCCGTGTCCAGCACCGCGACCGGCACCGGGGCGCGGTGCACCACGGCCGGCCAGACGTCCCGCAGCCGCCCCGGCCAGGGCGCGTCGGCCGGCGCCGCCGGGTCGTACGGCTCGCCCCACGGCACCCGGACCACCTGCTCGCCCGGTCCCCGCCCGCCGGCCGGTTCGATCCGGCGCAGCCCGGCGTGCCCGAGCACCGCCTGGACCCGGGCCACCGCCCGCTCCACCCGGTCGTCCGCGACCGCCTGCCCCCAGAGCGCCAGCTGCCGGCCCTGGTCGGGCGAGAGGTCGTCGGGTACGAGCCGCAGGGCGGTGAACCCCGCGTCGTGCGACGGCCCGCCGTCCGGCACGGCGAACGTCCCCGCGCCCTGCCAGGCCTGGAGCTGCCAGCGGACGCGCTCGGCGAGCGCCGCCGCCGACAGCCGGCCCTCGTGCCGCCAGAGCCGCGAGACGGTCCGCCCGTCCGCGCAGGCCACCTCGACGGCGACCCGCTGGCAGGTCAGACCCGCCCCGGCGAGCCGCTGGTGCAACTGCTCGGCCAGGGTGCGGGCGACGAACACCAGCGGTTCGGCGAGCGCCTCCGGCGGGTCGAAGCACTGCTCGACGGAGAGGTCCGGCCCCTCCGTCCGCGGTACCAGCGGGCGCGGCTGCAGCCCCCGGGCCAGCCGGTGGGCGGCCGTGCCCGCCGGGCCGAAGCGGTCCGCGACCGCCTCGGCGGGCAGCGCGGCGAACGCCCCGACGGTGGGCAGGCCGAGCCGGTCCAGCAGCTCCGCCAGCCCCTCGTCGCCGAGCGCGGCCACCGGATAGGGGGCGAGGAACTCCGCCGTCCGGCCGGCCGGCACCAGCACCCCCGCCCGGGCTGCCAGCACGGCGGCGAACAGGCCGTCGGCGACCCCGATCCGGGCCGGCGGCACCGCGTCCGCCTCCCCGGGGCGCGCCTCGGTGTCCGGCCCGGAATCCGGGCCGGCGGGCGGCTCGGGCGGCCGGGCGAACCCGCCCGGTGCGCCGTCCCGGGCCGCGGGCGCCGCGGCGAACAGGCCGTCCACCGCCCCGGCGCGGCGCCGCGCCGCCGCACGCTCGGCCTCCGCCGGGCGCGTCCACCCGGGGGCGTCGGCGGCCCCGGGCTCCGGCGGGTGCGCCCGCCCGGCGGGCCCGGCGTGCTCGGCGTCCGCGGGATGGGCCTGCCCGGCCCGAACCTCCGGGGCCTCCTCGCCCCGGTCCGCCGCACCGGCCAGGGCGGCCGCCACCGCCCGCTGCACCTTCGCCGTCAGCGCCTCCTCGCCGCCGAAGTACCGGCTCGGGCCCTTCACCGGGATCGCGCACAGACCCGGGCGAAGCACCTCCACCCGGGGCGTGAACGCCTCGACCGCCGCGACCACCGGTTCGAACCGCCGGGTCTCCGCCTCCGGGTCCCGCTCCCGCAGCTCCAGCGCGGGGCAGAGCCGCTGGGCCAGCTTGAGCCGCTGCCCCTGCCGCACACCGGCCGACCGCGCCGCCTCCGAGCAGGCCAGGACCCGCCCGCCGGCGACCACCGCCACCGGGACGTCGCCGCCGCCGTCCGCGCTCCCTTCGACGGCCACCACCGGCCAGTCCGGGCACCAGACCACCAGCACCCGCGGCGTCCCGGCTGCCGCAGGTGTTCCGGACGCTCCGGGCGTTCCGGACGCTCCGCCGCCGGTCATCTCACACCACCGCCATTCGGTCGAGGCCCGCCCCGACCCCCGACGTCACGTCCTCCCCCGCCTCGGCGGCCTCGGCCACCGCCCGCACCTCGCCGTGCTCGTCCGGCAGCCAGAGCCGGGCGGTGCGCCCGCGCACCGCCGAGCCACGCCCCTCCACCGCCACCTCCACCTGCCGCCCGGTGAGCTGGCCGTGCCCGTCACCCAGCCCGAACCAGCGGCCGGAGCGCACCTCCAGCCGCAGCCCCGCCCCCGGCCACGGCCCGGCCACCAGCAGCACGCAGCCACTGCGCCGCAGCACGGCCGCCAGCCGGGCGGCCGGCTTGGGTGCCACCGGCCCGTCCGGACGCAGCATGATCAGCTCGACCGCCCCGGCCAGCACCGACACCACCTCGGCCCAGTGCGGCCCGGGGTCGTCCGCCACCAGCAGTCGCCGCAGGTCCAGCCCGTACCCGGCGGCCGCGGCGAGCCCGAGATCGGGCAGCCCGACCGCGGCCGCCCAGCCGCCGTCCGACCCGCGTGCCCCGGCGGCCAGCGCGAGCAGCAGCCCGGTGTCCCCGGCCCCCACCGACACCGTCGTCCCCCGCCGGAGCCCGCCCTCCGGCAGCACCGCCCCCAGCGCGGGCAGCACCGGCAGCAGCCCGCGCCGACCGTCGACCGCCTCGGTGCCGGTAGCGGCACCGAGGGCAGCCGCGGACACCACCGGGCGGAGCGGCTGCCGCTCGGCGGTGGATTCGAAAACAGATTCGAAAACGGGCACACCCCCAGGATCGAACATTCGTTCGCAAAGATTCAAGTCTGCTTGGTCCACCCCGACGGTCACTCTCCGTGTTGCCCGCCGCTCGGGGCCCCCGGACCGCCCCGGGGGGCGATCGCCCAGGTCGGCACGGGCGCCCCGTCGCGACGCGGGCGCCGCCCTCCCGGCACGGCGGCGTCCGGGCACCTCACGGAACGGCCGTGTCACAACTCGCCGGGCTACCTCGTCGAAGGAGTGCAAGCCGCCGGACACCGACTTTGGAGCGCGTCATGGAAGCACGCCTGAACCCCTTCACCAACCCGGTCCTGGGCAAGGTCTTCAAGCACATCATCGCCGCGGGCAAGGTGCTCGAAGGCTCGACCCTGCCGGCCGCGACACAGGAGCTGGTGAAGCTCCGCGCCAGCCAGATCAACGGCTGCGGCTTCTGCACCGACATGCACTTCAAGGACGCCGTGCACGCCGGAGAGTCCCCGGAGCGCCTCAACCTGGTCGCGGCCTGGCGCGAGGCCACGGTGTTCACCGAGGCCGAGCGCGCCGCCCTGGAACTCGCCGAGGAGGCCACCCGCATCGCCGATGCGGCCGGTGGCGTCTCCGACCGGGTCTGGACGAACGCCGCCCAGCACTACGACGAGGACCAGCTCGGCGCCCTGGTCGGAGTGATCACCGTCATCAACGCCTTCAACCGCGGGAACGTCATGCTCCAGATGCCCGCCGGCGACTACCGGCCCGGCCAGTTCGCCTGAGCGGGAGCACTGCCCGGAGCGGCCGGATCCGGCCCGGACCGGGGTCGCCGACGAGGCGGACACCCGCGCACCCGACGGGCGCGAGGTGTCCGCCTCGCCGCCTTCGCGAGCCCGGCTCCGCGACCGACGTCTTCGCCAACCGGGCGTGACAGCAGTCACACTGATGGAGCGTCACATCCTGCCGGTGCACGTCGTCTCCCTGGCACACGAGGAAGCGACCCGCTCGACCGAGGAGGACGCACCATGGAGACCATGACCGTCGAACGCGTCATCGACGCCCCCATCGACGACGTGTTCCGCTGGCTCACCACGACCACCAACTACACGGCCTCGCCGCTGGTGCTGCGCTGCCGCCTCGCCCGGCGCGGCAGCGGGGCGCCCTACGGCGTCGGCGCCGTCCGCAACCACCTGTGGCTCATCGGCTGGTTCAGCGAGCGCGTCACCCACTACGACCCCCCGTACGCCACCGAGTACGTCGTCGACCGCAGCCTGCCGCCGTCCCGTCACGAACTCGGCCGGATGACCTTCACGGAGGTCGACGGCGGCACCCACGTCCGGTGGACCACCCGCGCCGAGGTCGGCGTCCCGCTGCTCGGCGGCCCGCTCACCCGGCTGTTCGCCCGGCCGGTCATCACCCGCACGTTCCGGAACATCCTCGACGCCGCCGCCACCGCACTGACCACGCCTCCCGACCGGACCCCGCCGCGGCACTGACCGCCCGTCGGTCGGAGGCGGGGTGGCAGACTGGTCCCATGATCGGACCGGACTTCAAGAAGGACCTTCAGATCTATCTGCAGGACGCCCGGGACGCCCTGCTCTGGAAGCTCGACGGGCTGTCGGAGTACGACATCCGCCGCCCGATGACGCCGACCGGCACCAACCTGCTGGGGCTGGTCAAGCACGCGACCGGCGCCGAGGCCCTCTACTTCGGAGCCACCTTCGGGCGGCCGTTCGCCGGAACGCCCCTGTGGATCACGGGCGACGCCGAGCCGAACGCCGACCTCTGGGCGACCCCCGAGGAGACCCGGGAGCAGATCGTCGACCGGTACCGCGCGGCATGGGTCCACGCGGACGCGACGATCGGGTCACTCCCGCTGGACGCCGTCGGCCGGGTGCCCTTCGGCAACCGGAGCGAACTGACGCTCCACCGGGTCCTCGTCCACATGATCGCGGAGATCCAACGCCACGCCGGCCACGCGGACATCGTCCGGGAACAGCTCGACGGGACCACCGGCCTGCGCGACGGAGACGAGAACATGGCCCCCGGCGACCGCCCCCAGTGGGAGGAGCACCACACCCGGGTCGAACAAGCAGCCCGCACGGCCGCCCAGCCCACCTGACACCCCCACCCCCCGAGCGGACCTCAGCCCGCACCGTCCGTGCCGTGGTCTCGCTCGGCATGGAGCTGTGGTGCTCCACGGGCCGTTCGGTGCCGACTCTCGCCCACCACCAGTACGCGAGGCCGGCCACGGCGACGAGGCCGACCGGAATCAGGACCACCAGAAGCCATTCGAGCATGCCGTCCCCCTCCCCCGGCGGCCGACCCGGCGTGCCGCCCCCGGGAAGCGTGGGCCCACGCGCGCCACGGAGTGGCCGGCGGCGCGGCGGGGCCGCGTTGACCTGTCCCTGACCGGGACCCTAGGGTCTGGCCTGTGCAGCGATACGACTGGCTGAAGACGATTCAGCGGATGGACCCGGAGACCGAGTTCACCGAGATCTACCGGATCAGCAGCTGGTACGAGTTCCCGTGGGACACCACCCAGTCGCTCAGCTTCGCGCTCTACCGCACCTACGCCGTCCCGAGCATCGGCCGACTGCTCGCGCGGACCGGCGAGTTCACCCGCTGCGCGCAGAAGCGCTACGACGACACCGTGCTGATCCTGGAAGCCGTGGTCGAGCACGGCTTCGCCTCGGAGCAGGGCCGGGAGGCGATCCGGCGGATGAACCGGATGCACCACCGGTACGACATCTCCAACGAGGACTTCCTGTACGTGCTCGCCACCTTCGTCGTGGTGCCCAAGCGCTGGCTGGACGACTACGGCTGGCGCCCGTACTCCGCGCACGAGGTGCGGGCCACCACCAACTACTACCGCGAACTGGGCCGCCACATGGGCCTGAGCGACATCCCGGAGACGTACGACGCGTTCGAGCGGCTGCTGGACGGCTACGAGCGCGCCCACTTCGGCCACGACCGGGGCGGCCGGGAGGTCTCCGACGCCACCCTCGGCCTGATGGCCTCCTGGTACCCGGCCCCGCTGCGGCCCTCGATGCGGGTGTCCTCGATCTGCCTGCTCGACGATCCGCTGCGCGAGGCCTTCGGGTACTCCCGGCCCCCGGCCGCGCTCCGGTACGCCGTCCGCTCCGGCATGCGGCTGCGCGGGCGGCTCGTCCGCCTCTTGCCGCCGCGCCGCTCCCCGCGCCTGGCCCGCGACGGCCGGCAGGTGCGCAGCTACCCGGGCGGGTACCGGATCGCCGAGCTCGGCACCTTCGAGGACGGCGCCACCGGGGACGGCGCCTTCGGGGACGGCGCCGCTCCCCGGGGCGGCTGCCCCTTCCCGCCCGCCGCGACCGGGCCGGCCGGGGGCACGGACCCGGCCGGGGGCTGACCGCCCGCCGCACCCGATCCGCCCCGGACCGGCGCCCTCACTCGGGGACGACGAGGGTGTTCTGGCAGGCCGTCAGAAGCCAGCGCCCGTCCTCCTTGGCCATCACGTACAGCGGGCTGCCCTCCTCGCCGACCTGTTCGCCGGCGAGGGTGAGGTAGCGCTGGCGGACCTTGACCGCGGCCACGTCGGGGCGGACGAAGAGGACGTGCACCACCTCGTACTCGGCGGTGTTCCCGGAGCCGAGGAAGGCGCCCGGGAGCACCGTGCGGGTGAACGCGGCGATCTCGTCCCGCCCGGTGAGGCGCTTGCCGTGGCCGGTGGTCCAGATCGCGTCCTCGCGGAAGAGACTGACGAACTCCTCCACGAGTTCGTTGACCTGGGCGTACTGGAGGGCGGCGACGACCCGCCCGACGGCCTCGGTCTCAACGGCGGTGTCGGCCTCGGCGCCGATCCGGGCATCGGCCTCGACGGCCGTAATGTTCGTGTTCATGATGACCATGATTGACCTTCAAGCTGACTTGAGGTCAAGCCTTTTCGGCCGCCGGCTGCACCCCGGCCCTGACCTGCCCGGCGCTCGCGCCGTGGGCGGTGACGGCGGTCAGGGGCGGTGCGACGTGGCCGATGCCGGTGCCGAGCCGGGTGAGCGCGGTGGCGGTGAACAGGGTGCGGAAGCCGGGTGTCCGCCAGAGTGATCCGGCGCTCCCGGTCCGTTCGTCCGATCGGCGGGCAGGGCGGGCACGGCGGGTAGAGCGGGCACGGGGGTCGCCCGGGCGGCCGGGGCGGCCGTGACCGCCCGTTCCCGGGTCGGCCGCGGACGGGTCAGGAGGACCCCGGCCAGCACCACGGCCATTCCCGTGACACCCCTCGGGCTCAACGGCTCGTCGAGCACGAGCGCGCCGAGCCCGGTGGAGACGACGGGCAGCAGGTAGCCGACGGTGGCGGCCGCGGTGGCGCCCTCGGTGGCGATGAGCCGGTAGTTGAGGTGGAAGGTGAGCCCGGTGGAGAGCACCCCGAGCACGGTCACCGCCGCGAGCGCCCGGACGTTGAACCCGTCGGTGGCACCGGCGGCGGCCGGCAGCGCCAGCGAGCCGAGCCCGGCCGCCACGGTGAGCTGGGCGGCGGAGAGGGCGAGCGGGGCGGTACCGGTGCCGGTGAGCACGCGGCCCATGTAGGTGAACGCCACCGCGTAGCTCGCGGCCGCGCCCAGCAGGGCGAGCACGCCCCAGCCGGGGGCGCCGCCGTGCTGGTGCGCCGGCCCCGCGTCGCCCTGCCACGGCGAGAAGATCACCAGCACCCCCGCGAAGCCGAGCAGCAGACCGCCGAGGCGCCTCGGGTGCCACCCGCGTTCCGTCCCGAGCGCCAGGCCGATCAGCAGCGACCAGAGCGGGGTCGTCGCGTTGAGCACCCCGGCGGGCCCCGAGCCGACGGTCCGCATGCCCAGGGCGGCCAGGAAGAAGGGCAGCACGTTGCAGAACAGGGCGGCCACGGCGAGCCGGAGCCAGACCGCGGCGCCGCGTGGCAGCCGCTGCCGGGCGGAGCGGGCGAGGAGCAGCAGCACCGCGGCCCCGAGGGCGGAGCGCAGCACGGTGATCTGCAGCGGGGTCAGCCCGTTCCGGAGCGCGAGTTCGGTCCACAGGAAGCCCGATCCCCAGAGCAGGGCGAGCACGGCCATCCGCAGCACGGGACACCTGCCTTTCGTCGGTCGGCCTCCCGGCCGGGAGGCCGGAAGCACCGGAAGAACCGGAAGCGCCGGAAGCGCCGGAAGGAACGCTGCCCGCCCGAACCCGACAGGACAAGTGAAAAGTTCTTCAGCACGTTTAAGCTGGACTACATGCTCGATGTGCGACGTCTGCAGGTGCTGCGCGCCGTGGTCACCGGCGGCTCGGTGAGCGCGGCCGCCACCGCGCTCGGCTACACGCCGTCCGCCGTCAGCCAGCAGGTGGCGGCGCTGGAGAAGCAGACCGGGACGGCGCTGCTCGAACGCGCCGGGCGCGGCGTGCGGCCGACCGCCGCCGGACGGCTGCTCGCCGAGCACGCCGCCGTCATCGAACGGCAGGTGGCCGAGGCCGGCACGGCGCTCGCCGATCTGCTGGCCGGGCGCAGCGGCTCCCTGACGGTCCGCTACTTCGCCACGGCGGGAGCCGCCCTGGTGGCGCCCGCCGTCGCGGCCTTCCGCCGCGAGCACCCGGGGGTGCGGCTCGACCTGGGGATGACCGACCCCGAGGACCCGCTGGAGGACGTCCTCCGGGGGCGGGCGGATGTGGCGGTGGTGGTCCGGCCGCACGGCGGCGAGCACCCCGGGCTGCGCCTCGTCCCCCTGCTCGACGACCCGTACCGCGCCGTCCTGCCGAGGGGCCACCGGCTCGGTGCGAGGCGCGTCCTCGACCTGGCCGACCTGGCCGGTGAGCCCTGGGTCGGCAGCGAGCGGACCGGTCCCTGCCTCGACACCGTCCTGGACGCCTGCGCCGAGGCCGGGTTCCGCCCCGGCTTCGCGGTGGACAGCGAGGACTACCCGACCGCCCAGGGCTTCGTCGCGGCCGGGCTCGGGGTGGCCCTGGTCCCGCTCCTGGGCCTCGCCCGGCGCCACCCCGGTGTGACCGTCCGCAGGCTCCGCGCCCCGGAGCCGGTCCGCGCCGTGCACGCCGCCGTCCGCACCACCGCCTGGGGGCAGCCCGCCCTCGCCCAGCTGCTCGCCTCCCTCCAGGAGGCGGCCCGGGCGGCACGGGTCTGACCGGTGGCACGAGCGCCGGGACGACCTTGTCAGGGCCACGCCATCAACTCGGTGCAGGGGTCTCCCCCGGCGGTGCGACCGTCATTTAGGCTGGTGAGGTGCTCATACTCGTTCGCCGTCGCCACGTGGACCTGCTCCGCGTGACGAGCATGTCCTGTCGACGCTCCAGCTGAACCTCGCGCCTCCCACCCTCATGCGCGGCCCCAGGCGGCCGCGTCCCCCCTCCTGACCCCCGGAGCACCCGCCGCACCAGGCGCGGCCCCGGCATCCCCGGTCGATCACCGGGACAGGCCAGGACGAGACCCAGCGGATGTCACCCATGACGCAGCAGCACTCCTCCAGCACCCCCTCCGCCGCCCCCGCGGACGCCCTCCCGGTGATCGACCTCTCGCTCGCCGACGGCAGCGCCGAGGACCGGCTCCGCCTGCACGACGACCTGCGGAAGGCGGCCACCGGCGTCGGCTTCTTCCAGCTCGTCGGCCACGGCGTCACCCCGGCCGAGACGGCCGCCCTGATCGACGCGATGCGGGCGTTCTTCGCCCTGCCGGAGGCCGACCGGCTCGCCGTGAGCAACCTCAACTCCCCGCACTTCCGCGGTTACACCCGCACCGGGCACGAGCTCACCGGCGGCAGCCAGGACTGGCGGGACCAGCTGGACATCGGGGCCGAGCTGCCCCCGCACGTCCCGGAGCGGGGCGAGCCCCCCTACTGGTGGCTGGAGGGACCGAACCAGTGGCCCGCCGCGCTCCCCGCGCTGCGGACCGCCGCGCTCGGCTGGATCGACCGCCTCGGCGCGGTCGCCCAGCGGCTGCTGCACGAACTCCTCGCCGCGATCGGCGCCGCTCCCGACTTCTACGACTACGCCTTCGCCGGCCACCCGCACCTGCGGCTGAAGCTGGTCCGCTACCCCGGCACCGCGCCCGACGGCGCCGGCCAGGGCGTCGGCGCGCACAAGGACTACGGCTTCATCACCCTCCTGCTCCAGGACACCGTCGGCGGCCTCCAGGTCGAGCGCGCGGACGGCAGCTTCCTGGAGGTGCCGCCGATGGAGGGCGCCTTCGTGGTCAACCTGGGCGAGCTGCTGGAGGTCGCCACCGACGGCTACCTCAAGGCCACCAACCACCGCGTGGTCAGCCCGGCCGGCGCCCGCGAGCGCTTCTCCATCCCGTTCTTCTACAACCCGCGCCTCGACGCCCACATCGAGCCGCTCGACTTCCCCCTCGCGCACCACGCCCCGGGCGCCACCCAGGACCCGGGCAACCCGCTCTTCGCCGAGTTCGGCCTCAACGAGTGGAAGGGCTACACCCGCGCCCACCCCGAGGTCACCCGCCGCCACCACCCCGACCTCGCCGACGCCGGCTCGCGCTGACCCCCGGCGGGTTCGGCCGCAACGAGGGGTAGGGCTGCACCCGCGCCCACCACCCCAGGTCTCGCCGACCACTCGGCGGCACCGGCGGACACCGCCCCGGGCCCCGCTCCCGCACCGACGGCGCCGGGCGGGGCCCGGGGCGTGCCGGGCACCGCCGGTGGACCGGGTCGCCCGGCACTGTCACACTGCTGCTGTCACAGCGGTGGTGCAACAGAGGCGGAGGTGGCGGATGGGGGCGCGGGAGGGTGTCGAGATCCGGCTGACGGTGGACGAGCTGGCGGCGCGGGCGGGAGTGACCGTGCGCACGGTGCGGTTCTACGGGACGAAGGGGCTGCTGCCGCCGCCGGAGCTGGGGCCGCGCCGGGTCGGCTGGTACGGGGCGGAGCACCTGGACCGGCTCGGGCTGATCGAGGAGCTGCAGCGGCAGGGCCTGACGCTGGCGGCGATCGAGCGCTACCTGGCCTGGCTGCCGCAGGACAGCACGCCGCTGGACCTGGCCATCCACCGGGCGCTGGTGGCGTCCTGGACGCCGGAGACGGCGGAGGAGCTGAGCCGCGGGCAGCTGGAGCGGCGGGCCGGGCGGGCACTCTCGCCCGCGCAGCTGGAACGGCTGGCGGCGATGGGCGCGCTGGAGCGGACGCCCGACCCGGAGGTGTTCCGGGTGGACCCGGGGCTGCTGCCGCTCGGGGTGCGGATCCTGGACGTGCCGATCCCGCTGGAGACCCTGCTGGCCGCGCGCGCGGTGGTGCTGGAGCACAGCCGGGCGACGGCGCACGAGTTGCAGCGGCTGTTCCGCGAGACGGTCTGGAAGCCGTACCGGGAGAGCGAGCCCGCGCCGGCCGAGCTGGAGCGGATGAAGGAACTCACCGACCACATCCAGCCGATGGTGGCGCAGGCCCTGGTGACCGCGTTCCAGCGGTCGCTGCGGGAGGAGCTGGGCGAGGCGGCGCGCTCCGTGGAGGACGCCGCCCCGCCCGGCTGACCGACCGGCCGTCAGCCGGAGAAGGTCCGGCCCTCGGCGGCGACCCGCTCCAGCAGGGCCGGCGGCGCGAACCGCTCGCCGTAGGCGGCGGCGAGTTCCCGGGCGCGGGCCGCGAAGCCCGCCGGGCCGCCCTCGTACCCGTTGATGTACTGGAAGACGCCGCCCGTCCAGGCCGGGAAGCCGATGCCGAGGATGGAGCCCACGTTGGCGTCGGCGACCGAGGTCAGCACGCCCTCCTCCAGGCACCGGACCGAGTCCAGTGCCTCGCTGAAGAGCATCCGCTCCTTGAGGTCCTCGAAGGGGACGGCGCTCCCGGCCGCACCCTCGGCCGAGGTGAAGTGCTCGCGCAGGCCCGGCCAGAGCCTGCCGCGCCGGCCGTCCTCGCCGTACTCGTAGAAGCCGGCGCCGCCGCTGCGGCCGGGGCGGCCGAACTCGTCGACCATCCGGTCCACCACCGCGTCCGCCGGGTGGGCGGTCCAGCTGCCGCCGGCCTCCTCGACCGCGCGCCGGTACTCGTCGCGGATCTTGCGCGGCAGCGTCAGCGTCAGCTCGTCCAGCAGCGAGAGCACCTTGGCGGGGTAGCCCGCCTGGGCGGCGGCCTGCTCGACGGTGGCCGGGTCGACGCCCTCGCCGACCATCGCCACGCCCTCGTTGATGAACTGGCCGATCACCCGGGAGGTGAAGAAGCCGCGCGAGTCGTTGACCACGATCGGCGTCCGGTCGATCTGCCGGACCAGGTCGAAGGCGCGGGCGAGCGCCTCGTCGCCGGTCTGCGGACCGCGGATGATCTCCACCAGCCGCATCTTGTCGACCGGCGAGAAGAAGTGCAGGCCGATGAAGTCGGCGGTGCGCCCGACGCCCTCGGCGAGCAGGCCGATCGGCAGGGTGGAGGTGTTGGAGCAGAGCAGCGCGTCCGGCGCCACCACGCCCTCGATCTCCTGGAACACCTTCCGCTTGAGCTCGGGGTTCTCGAAGACCGCCTCGATCACGGCGTCGCAGCCGGCCAGGTCGGCGGCCTCGGCGGTGGGGGTGATCCGGGCGAGCAGCTCCTCGCGCTGCGCCTCGGTGGCCCGGCCGCGCGCCACCGCCTTGTCCAGCAGGCCGGCGGAGTACGCCTTCCCGCGCTCGGCGGCCTCGGTGCTGACGTCCTTCAGCAGCACCTCGATGCCGGCCTTGGCACAGGTGTAGGCGATCCCGGCGCCCATCATGCCCGCGCCGAGCACGGCGACCCTGCGCACCGTCCGCTTCTCGACGCCCTGCGGCCGGCCGGCGCCGGAGTTGACCGCCTGCATGTCGAAGAAGAGCGCCTGGATCATGTTCTTGCTGGTCTGCCCGCAGGCCAGCTCGGTGAAGTAGCGGGCCTCGATCACCATCGCGGTGTCGACGTCCACCTGGGCGCCCTCGACCGCCGCCGCCAGCACGTTGCGCGGCGCCGGGTAGGGCGCGCCGGCCAGCTGCTTGCGCAGGTTGGACGGGAAGGCCGGCAGGTTGGCGGCCAGCGCCGGGGTGGCCGGGGTGCCGCCGGGGATGCGGTACCCCTTGACGTCCCAGGGCTGGACGGCGGTCGGGTTGGCCTCGATCCAGGCGCGCGCCCGGGTGGTCAACTCCTCCGGGGTGTCCACAAGTTCGTGGACCAGGCCGTGCTGGAGCGCCTGCTCCGGGCGGTACTGGCGGCCCTGCAGGAGCACCTTCAGCAGGGCGTCGGTGATGCCGAAGAGCCGCACCGTGCGAACGACCCCGCCGCCACCGGGCAGCAGGCCGAGGGTGACTTCGGGCAGGCCGATCCGGCTGGCCGGGGCGGTCAGCGCGATCCGGTGGTGGCAGGCGAGGGCGATCTCCAGACCGCCGCCGAGCGCGCTGCCGTTGAGGGCGGCGACCACCGGCTTGCCGAGCGTCTCCAGCCGGCGCAGCGCCCGCTTGATCCGCATCGACTTCTCGAAGACGGCGGCGGCGTCCTCGGGGCGGGCGGCGGACAGCATCCGGAGGTCCCCACCGGCGAAGAAGGTCTTCTTCGCCGAGGTGACCACGACGCCGCGCAGGTCGTCGCCGAGGGCGGCGAGGCGCTCGACGGTGGCGTCGAAGTCGGCCGTGAAGGCCTCGTTCATGGTGTTCACGGACTGGGTGGGATCGTCGAGGACGAGGGTGACCACGCCGTCCTGGTCCTGCTCCCAGCGGATGGTGGTGGTGTCGCTCATGGGGTCGGGGTCTCCTGTGAGGGCCGGGACAAGGGGGGGTGCCGCGCGCACCGCGCCACGGGAAGGGGCGGCGGCGGGCCGCCGGAGGCTCAGACGCGCTCGACGACGGTGGCGATGCCCATCCCGCCGCCGACGCAGAGGGTGACCAGGCCGTAGCGCAGCTCGCGGCGCTCCAGCTCGTCGACCAGGGTGCCGAGGAGCATCGCGCCGGTGGCGCCGAGCGGGTGGCCGAGGGCGATCGCGCCGCCGTTGACGTTCACCTGGTCCGGGCGGAAGCCGAGCTCGCGGACGAAGCGCAGGGCGACGGCGGCGAAGGCCTCGTTGATCTCGACCAGGTCGATGTCGGCGGCGGTCAGCCCGGCCTTGGCGAGCGCCTTGCGGGTGGCGGGGGCCGGCCCGGTGAGCATGATCGTGGGCTCGGAGCCGGAGACGGCGGCCGAGACGATCCGGGCGCGCGGGCGCAGGCCGTACCGCTCGCCGATGCCGCGGTTGCCGATCGCGACCAGGGCCGCGCCGTCCACGATGCCGGAGGAGTTGCCGGCGTGGTGCACGTGGTCGATGGCCTCGACCCAGTGGTACTTCTGCAGGGCGACCGCGTCGAAGCCGCCGGCCTCGCCGATGCCGGCGAAGGAGGGCTTGAGGCCGGCCAGGGTCTCCACGGTGGTGCCGGGGCGGATGAACTCGTCGCGGTCCAGCACCACCAGGCCGTTGCGGTCGCGGACCGGGACGACCGAGCGGTCGAACAGGCCGTCGGCCTGGGCCTTGGCGGCCCGGGCCTGCGACTCGGCGGCGAAGGCGTCCACGTCGGTGCGGGAGAGGCCCTCGATGGTGGCGATCAGGTCGGCGCCGATGCCCTGCGGGACGAAGTGGTTCTCGTAGTTGGTCATCGGGTCCATCGCCCAGGCACCGCCGTCGGAGCCCATCCTCACCCGGGACATCGACTCGACGCCGCCGGCCAGGATGAGGTCCTCCCAGCCCGAACGGACCTTGGCGGCGGCCAGGTTGACCGCCTCCAGGCCGGAGGCGCAGAAGCGGTTCTCCTGGACGCCGGCCACCGAGTCGGGCAGGCCGGCGGTGATGGCGGCGATCCGGGCGATGTCGGAGCCCTGGTCGCCGATCGGGCTGACCACGCCGAGCACGATGTCGTCGACCGCCGCCGGGTCCAGCTCGGGGAAGCGGCGGCGCAGTTCGTGGATCAGGCCGACGACCAGGTCGATCGGCTTGGTGCCGTGCAGTGAGCCGTTGGCCTTGCCCCGGCCGCGCGGGGTGCGGATCGCGTCGTAGACGTACGCTTCGGTGGTCACGGTGGATTGCCTTTCGGGGGTCTGACCGGGCGGGGGGTGGGAGGGTTCGAGAGGGGCCGGGGCGGGTGTTCCGCGGTCTGGCGGGCGCTTCGCCGGGCGGGCGGGGGGGCGGGGACCGGGGTCAGCCCAGCAGGGAGCGCCCGACGATCTCCTTCATGATCTCGGTGGTCCCGCCGTAGATGGTCTGGATCCGGCCGTCGGTGAACGCTCGGGCGACCGGGTACTCGGTCATGTACCCGTAGCCGCCGTGGAGTTGGAGGCAGCGGTCGGCCGTGCGCTTCTGCAGTTCGGTGGCCCACCACTTGGCCATCGAGGCGTCCGCCGGGGTGAGCGCGTAGCGGTTGTGCTCGGTGATGCAGCGGTCCACGAAGGCCCGGGTGACCGCGCACTCGGTGGCCATCTCGGCGATCTCGAACCGGACGTGCTGGAGCTTGGCGAGCGGCCGGCCGAAGGCCTCGCGCTGCTTCACGTAGTCGGTGGTGATCTCGACCAGGTACTCGGCGCCGGCGATCGCGGCGGCCGCGATGGTGAGCCGCTCCTGCGCGAGGTTCCGCATCAGGTAGAGGAAGCCCTGGTGCTCCTCGCCGAGCAGGTTCGCCTTGGGGACGCGGACGTCCTCGAAGAACAACTCGGCGGTATCCTGGGCCTTCTGGCCGATCTTGTCGAGGTTGCGGCCGCGCTCGAAGCCGGGCGTCCCGCGCTCGACCACCAGCAGGCTCAGGCCGCGCGAACCGCCCTCGGGGGTGGTCCTGGCGACCACGACCACCAGGTCGGCCAGGATGCCGTTGGAGATGAAGGTCTTGGCACCGTTGAGCAGGTAGTGGTCGCCCTGGTCCACGGCGTGGGTGCGGATGCCCTGGAGGTCGGAGCCGGTGCCGGGTTCGGTCATCGCGATGGCGGTGATCAGCTCGCCGCTGCAGAACCCGGGCAGCCAGCGGCGCTTCTGCTCGTCGGTGGCGAGCGAGGTGAGGTACGGGCCGATGATGTCGTTGTGCAGGCCGAGCGCCAGGCCGGAGGCGCCCGCCCGGGCGAACTCCTCGGCGAGCACGGCGGCGTAGCGGAAGTCGGCGGCGCCCCCGCCGCCGTACTCCTCGGGGACGGCGAGCCCGAGCAGCCCCTGCCGGCCGGCGGCCAGCCAGGCGGAGCGGTCCACGATGCCGGCCCGCTCCCAGCGGTCGTAGTGCGGCAGCACCTCCTTGGCGAGGAAGGACCGGACGGTCGCCCGGAAGTCCTCGTGCTCCTCGGTATAGATGTCGCGTTCCACGGCAAGCTCCTTAACGGGCCTCGGAGCCCAGGGAATTCGGGGAATCCGGGGACTCGGGGGCGTCCGGGGAATCCGGGACGGCCCGGTCGGCAGGGACAGCGGGGAGAGCCGGCTCAGCAGGGACAGCGGGCTCAGCGGGCTCAGCGGGCTCAGCAGGTGAGCCCGGCGGGGCCAGCAGGGCGGGCACACCCCAGTCGCGGGCCACCTCGTCGGTGTCGGCGCCCGGCCGGGCCGGCGGGCGGCGCAGCGTGCCGGGGGTGGCGGAGAACCGGGGCGCGGGCGCCGGCTGGGTGACGCCGTCCGCCTCGACGTACGTCCCCCGGGCCACCAGGTGCCCGTACGAGGCCGCCTGACGCATCGTCAGGACCGGCTCCACGCAGGCGTCGGAGCCGGCGAAGACGGCCTCCCACTCGGCGCGGGTACGGGTGGCGAAGCGGGCCGAGATCCGCGCCCGCAGTTCGGGCCAGCGGGCCACCTCGTACTGGCCCGGGGCGTCCGGACCGAGCTCCAGCAGCCGGGCGAACTCGGCGTAGAACCGCGGCTCCAGCGCGCCGACGGCGAGGTCGCCGCCGTCCTTGGCCCGGTACACGGCGTAGCAGGGTGCACCGCCGTCGAGCAGGTTCACGCCGCGCCGGTCCTGCCACTGCCCGGCCGCGAGCAGCCCCCAGAGCACGGTGGTGAGGTGGGCGGCGCCGTCCACGATGGCGGCGTCGACGACCTGGCCGGCGCCGGTCGCACCGGCGTGGTGGAGAGCCGCGAGCAGACCGACGACCAGGTAGAGCGAGCCGCCGGCGTAGTCGCCGAGCAGGTTGGCGGGGACGGCGGGCGGCTGCTCGGGCGATCCGATCAGGCCGAGCACCCCGGCCACCGCCGCGTACCCGATGTCGTGGCCGGCCCGGGCGGCCAGCGGTCCGTCCTGACCCCAGCCGGTCATCCGGCCGTAGACCAGGGCGGGGTTGCGGGCGAGACAGGCCTCGGGGCCGACGCCGAGGCGTTCGGCGACTCCGGGGCGGTAGCCCTCGATCAGCAGGTGGGCGCGTTCGACCAGGTCGAGCACCTGCGCGGGCCCGCCGGGGGACTTGAGGTCGACCAGCACCGAGCGCTTGTTGCGGTTGGTGACGTCGTAGGCCGGGTCCTGGGAGAGCGGTGAGGGGTCGGGCCGGTCCACCCGGACCACGTCGGCCCCGAGGTCGGCCAGCAGCATGCCCGCGAAGGGCCCGGGGCCGATCCCCGCGAGCTCGACCACCCGGACCCCGGCCAGCGGGCCGGGACTGCTCGGGTCACGCACTGGCGACCGCCCCCTCGGGGTTTGACAGTAAAGCTGTAACACTCGCGATGATAGGGAAGCGACCCGCCGGTAACAAGACCCTCCGCCCGTCGACACAGCTCTGACGAATCCCCGACACGGAGGGCGCAACCGGGGTGACGGAGGGTGCGTCGGTACACCTACGGGGCGGGCCTGTACGGTCGCCCTGTTGTCGGAGTGGTTCTGATCTCTCGTCAGAGGAAAGGAAGCAGACGCACATGGCCTCCCCAGGGTTCACCACCGGGCCGGTCCAGCCGGCCTCCCCGCCGGGCGCACCGCGCAACCCGTCGCCGGACACCGTCATCCCGATCTCGGCACCGGGCACGTCCCCGTTCGCGGCCGGGCCCACCCCGAACCCCTCCCCCGGCCCGCCGCCGTCCGCCCCCACCACCCGGCTGGACCGGCCGCACGAGCTCAACGCCTCGGCCGGCATCGCCCGGCAGATCGCCACCGACCTCGACAGTGCCAACGGCAAGGGTGGCAACAACCTCGCCGAGCACGCGACCACCGCCGCCACCAGGATCCGCGGCTTCTCCTTCGCCGGCGCGCTCACCGGCTCGACCGAGCGCTGGCTGCAGCAGTGCAAGACCCTGCACGACAAGCTGACCGGCACCGCCGACAACCTCGACACCACCCAGCGCACCTACCAGGCGAACGAGCACGCCACCGCCGGCCAGTTCGGCCACTGAGCCCCCCGGCCCCGAGAACCGAGAACCGACAGAGGAGCCCCAGCGGCATGGTGTCCTTCAGGGAACTGCACGAGGCCGACTTCTCCGGCTTCACCGAGGCGGTCGAGGCCTGGACCAACATGGCCAAGGCGCTCAGCTCGCTCGACGCCCGAGTCGGCACAGACCTCACCAACACCCCGCAGCGGGCGGGCTGGCAGGGCGCGGCCGCCGACGACGCGGGCCGCACCCTCAAGACCATCGACACCGACTTCACCCAGGCCTCCGGCGTCGCCACCGCCCTCGCCGCGATCATCCACGACGCGGCGTCGGACTTCACCGCGGCCCGCAACGGTGCGCTCGGCAGGGGGTGAGGACGCCATGACGGCCGAACAGGACCGCGCGGACGGGAGCACGGACCGGACCGCGGGCGCGCTGCGCCGCACCGACGAGGCCCTCACCCGGCGCGGCTTCACCACCCGGCGGCTGCGCCTGCGGGCGGCGGCCGTGATCGTGGCGATCACGGCCGCCGCCTCGGGGGTGCTGCTGTACGAGCTGACGAACGTGCTGGGGCCGGACACGGTCTGCGCTGGCGCCGCGACGGCGGACGAGGTGCACACCGCGTTGGGGCCCGGGCGGATCAGCGAGGAGAAGAGCGACGGCTGGTCGCCCGGCGCCTACGACCGGACCGCTGCCTGCCGGGTGACGGTCTCGTACGGGCTGTTCGGCCCGACCGGCCGGTCCGCGGCGCTCGCCCTCGCGCTCCCCCAGGACGAGGTCACGCCGCCGACAGCACCGGAGGCCCGGCTGTTCGCCGGTGGCTCCACCGGCGCCGTGCTGGATTCCCGTGCCTGGGCGCTGCTCCCGGACGGCTGTCCCAAGGCCATGCGGGCCGAGGTCCGGCTGCTCGGGTCGGACGACACGGTCGGCGGCCGCGCCGCTGGGATGGCGGCGCTGGCCGTGGCGTTCGCCAACACCGCCGCCGAGAGCAAGGGGTGCGGTGGCGGGCTCCCCGCCCCGTCCGGCCTGTCCGCCGCGGCGACCCCGCAACCGGCCGACCTCGGCAACGTCTGCGGCCTGCCCGGCATGGCGCCGGCCCGGGACCCACAGGCCGGCGAGGGGTACCGGCAGACGGTGACCGCCGGGTTCGCCCCGGTCTGGTCCTGTGCGATCTCCTCCCCGGGCGGCCTGAACACTCAGGCCTCCTTCACGATCACCACCGACCCCCGGGTCAGCGCGCTGGACCCGCAGGACGCGCGTACGGAGGCCTACGGGCGCGCCCGGTGGATCGGGTCCTCGGGCGAGAACGTGGTCGCCACGTGCCAGGGCAAGTCCACCTACTTCCACCTGGACCGGAAGTACAGCCCCGGGGTGGCCGGCAGCGGGCTCTTCCCCGACACCGCCGACCTCTGGCGGCAGTTCCTCGTCGCCGGCGGCAAGGCGGTCGGCTGCGAGCCGATCATCCCGTAGCCCGTCCGCGGCCGGCCGGCCCGGGTCTCCGGGGAAAACACCCGGGCCGGCCGGCTCCCCCTGGCGGGGGAGGCGGATCGGGTGGTGGGAGGAGGCACCGGCGCTCCCGCCCGCGGGAGGGTGGGGGGCATGACCACAACGATCTCCGCCGGCGGGGTCGCCCCGGCCGGGCAGGCGGTGCCGGCCCCCCCGGGGGCCGCCGCCGCTGACGTAGAGTCGGCCAGGTGATCACGGGGGTGGGCGCGGGCGGCACCGCGCGGCGGATCGGCGGTGCGCTGCTGGGCCGGCGGGCCCGGCTGCGCTGGGTGCACCTGGTGCTCGGCGGCGCCCTGCTGATGCCGTACTGGATGCTCTCGACCGTCCTGCTCGGGGCGCTCGACCCGGCGCACGGCTCCGTGGTCCAGGTCCTCCTCTACTTCGCCGCGCTCGCCCTCTCGCTGCCGATGGCCGCCGTCACCGCCCTGGTGCCGACGGTCCGGTCGCTGGAGGGGGCGGCGGCACGGGCACTCTGCGCGCCGGAGCGGGCCGAGGAGGTCTCCGCCGGGCCCGCCAGGTCCTGGGCCGCCAGGCGCCGGAGCGCCGCCTGGTACGTGCTGCACGTACTGTTCGGCGGGATCGTCAGCGGGATGACGCTGGCCGGGACGCCGTTCGCGGTGGTGCTGGTGATCACTCCGCTCGGCGGGCCGGCGGTGGACGACGTGGTGCGCTTCTGGCAGGACCGCGGGTTCCCGGCCTGGCTGCCCGGACCGGTGCTCGGCCTCGCGCTCCTGCTGCTGATCCTCGCCACCAGCGCCGGCTGCGGCGCCCTGCTGGCCCGGTGGGCGCCGGTGCTGCTCGGCCCGACCCCGGAGGAGCGGCTGGCCGCCGCCGAACGGCGGGCCGCCGTCCTCGCCCAGCGCAACCGGCTCGCCCGCGAGCTGCACGACTCGGTCGGCCACGCGCTCGGCGCGGTCGGCATCCAGGCCTCGGCGGCGGCCCGGGTGCTGCGGACCGACCCGGACTTCGCCGCCGAGGCACTGCGGGCGATCGCCGATACCGCGCGGGCGGCCGTCGCCGAGCTGGACGCGGTGCTCGGGCTGCTCCGCGAGGAGGACCGGGCGGACGCGGAGTCCGCCGGACCGACCCTCGCGGGGCTGGACGACCTGCTGCGCCAGCTCGCCCGCACCGGCGTCGAGGTCGACGCCGAGCTGGCCCCCGGGCTGCACCGGCTGCCGGCCGCCGTCTCCCGTGAGGCCTACCGGATCGTCCAGGAGGGTCTGACCAATGTGCTGCGGCACGCCGGGCCGGCGCCCGCCGGGCTCCGGGTCGGCCTGGCGGTGGACCGGCTGGAGATCGAACTGACCAATCCGCTGGGCGAGGCCCGGCCCAGCCGCCCCGGCGGCGGCCGGGGGCTGCGCGGGATCGGCGAGCGGACGGCGGTGCTGCGCGGCGGCTGCGCCGCCGGTCCGACGGACGACGGGACGACCTGGCGGCTGACCGCCTGGCTACCGCTGGAGGGAGCACGATGAACGACCCGACCGGAACCGTCCGGGTGGTGATCGCGGACGACGAACGGCTGGTGCGGACCGGCCTGCGGGTGGTGATCGACGCGGAGCCGGACCTCACCGTGGTCGGCGAGGCGGCGGACGGCGCCGCGGTCGTCCCGCTGGTGCGCGAGCTGCGTCCGGACGTGGTGCTGATGGACGTCCGGATGCCCGGCATCGACGGCATCCGGGCCACCGAGCAGCTGGTCGGCGGGATGGCCGAGCCGCCCCGGATCCTGGTGGTCACCACCTTCGAGCACGACGACCACGTGTACGACGCGCTGCGGGCCGGCGCCGCCGGGTTCCTGCTGAAGCGGGCCAGCGCGGAGGAGATGGTGCAGGCGGTGCGGCTGGTCGCGCGCGGGGACTCGCTGCTCTACCCGGCCGCCGTGCGCGAACTCGCGCTGCGCCAGCGGCCGGCGGGGCGGCCGGCGGCCGCGTCGGGGTACGGGCCGATCGGGCGGCTCACCGAGCGGGAGGGGCAGGTCCTGCGGCTGATGGCCGCCGGGCTCAGCAACGGCGAGATCGCCGGGCGGCTGGCGCTCAGCCCGGAGACGGTCAAGACGCACGTCGGCAGCGTGCTGGCCAAACTCGGCGCCCGCGACCGCACCCAGGCGGTGATCGCCGCGTACGAGTCGGGCTTCGTCCTGCCGGGGTGACGGCGGGACGAGGGAGCGGCCGGGTGACCGGGGGGGAGGGAGCGGCCGGGTGACGGGGGGCCTGCCACCTGCGGTGACATTTCTTCCGTCCCGGCCCTACCAGCGAGTAGAGTGCGTCGATCCCCCCTCTTCCACCCGATACCTCCCGTATCGCCTGAAACGAACTGGTGACCGCATGTCAGTCCGGACCAGCCCCGCGCTCTGGTGGCGCATGGGCATCGTGCTCTCGGCGGGCCTCGGCCTGACCCTCCAGACCGCCCCGCTGGTCTACTTCACCATCCAGAGCAATGTGATCGTGCTCGGCTACTTCATCGGCGCGGTCTACTGGATGGTCAAGCGCGGCACGGTGGACGCGCCCGCCCCCCGGCTGCGCGGGGCGGCCACGCTCTACATCCTGATCACCGGGCTGGTCTCGCACATCCTGCTGGAGCACGGCGCCAACCCGCTGCCCGGACTCTTCGACGGGCCGGACAAGCTGCAGCACTGGTCGTCCTTCTTCCTGCACTACGTGACGCCGGTGATGGTGATCATCGACTGGCTGACGCTGAAGCCGCGCAACGCCTCCGCCTGGCGCGACATCCCGCTCTGGCTGGCCTTCCCGCTCGGCTACGCGGCGATCGTGCTCGCCCGCAACGGGCTGTTCTCCAACTACCCGCTGCCGTACCCGTACTTCTTCTTCGACCCGACGACCAAGGGCTACGGCTACGTCTGGGGCCAGATCGCGCTGCTGACCGTCGAGTTCGTCGTCCTCGCGGCCACGGTGGTCGGCCTGGACCGGCTCGGCACGCTGGTCGCCCGCAAGCTGCGGCCCGCGACCGAGCCCACCGGAGCCTGAACCGGCCCGCCTGAACCGGGGCCTGAAGCGGCGCCGGCGCCGACCGCCCGGGCCCGACCCCGCCGTCGGGGCCCGACCCGGTGGGCCGGGCCCCGGCGCCGGCCGGCTACCGCGGGCCCACCGGCCGCAGCTCGCCGTCCAGCTCCAGCCAGCGGGTGATCCCGAGGCCGCGCAGGAACGGCAGGTCGTGGCTGGCGACGATCAGCGCCCCCTGGTAGGACGCGAGCGCCTGGGTCAGCTGGCGGACACTGGCCAGGTCGAGGTTGTTGGTCGGCTCGTCGAGCAGCAGCAGCTGCGGCGGCGGATCGGCCAGCAACAGCGCGGCCAGCGTGGCCCGGAACCGCTCGCCGCCGGAGAGGGTGGCGGCGAGCTGGTCGGCCCGGCCGCCGCGGAACAGGAAGCGGGCCAGCCTGGCCCGGATCGCGTTGTCCCCCGCGGCCGGGGCGAACTGCTTGACGTTCCCCACGACGCTCAGCCCGTCGTCCAGCACGTCCAGCCGCTGCGGCAGGTGGCGCAGCGGCACCGGGGTGGTGATCTCCCCCTCCAGCGGGGCGAGTTCACCGGCGATGGTGCGCAGCAGGGTGGACTTGCCGGCGCCGTTGCGGCCGATCAGGGCGATCCGCTCGGGTCCGCGCAGGTCGAGGTCGGCGGTGGTGCCGTACGGCAGCCGGACCTTCTGCAGGGTGAGCACCGTGCGCCCGGCCGGCACGGCGGTGCGGGGCAGGTCGATCCGGATCTCGGCGTCGTCGCGGACCGCCTCCTCGGCGGCGGTGAGCCGCTGTCTGGCCTCCTCCAGTCGCTCGGTGTGCATGCCCTGGAGCCGCCCGGCGGTCTCCTGGCCCTGGCGCTTCAGCTTGCCCGCGAAGATGTGCGGGTCGTTGCGGGTGACCGAGCGCTTCCTGCCGTAACTGGCGCTGCGGTCCAGCTTGGCACGGGCGTCGACCAAGTCCCGCTTCTGGCGCTGGACATCGGCCTCGGCGTTGCGCAGCAGCCGCTCCGCCGTCTCCTGCTGCGCGGCGACCGTCCGCTCGTAGTCGGCGAAGTTGCCGCCGTACCAGGTGACCTGGCCGTCCCTGAGGTCGGCGATCTGGTCCACGTGCTGGAGCAGCTCGCGGTCGTGGCTGACGATCACCATCACCCCGCTCCAGCCGGCCACCGTCTCGTAGAGCCGCTCGCGGGCGGTCCGGTCGAGGTTGTTGGTCGGCTCGTCGAGCAGCAGGACGTCGGGCCGGCGCACCAGCAGGGCGGCCAGCCGCAGCAGCACCGCCTCGCCGCCGGAGAGTTCGCCGGTGGTGCGGTCGAGGCCGAGCCGGTCCAGACCGAGCCGGTCGAGGGTGGCGCGGGCGCGCTCCTCGACGTCCCAGTCGTCGCCGACGGCGTCGAAGTGGCGCTGGTCGGTGGCGCCGGACTCGATGGCGTGCAGCGCCTCCCGGGTGGCCCGGATGCCGAGCGCCTCGTCGACCCTCAGCCCGGTGTCGAGGGTGAGGCCCTGCGGCAGGTAGCCGAGCTCGCCGCCGACCCTGACGGCGCCGGCGGTGGGGGTGAGTTCGCCCGCGACGAGGCGCAGGAGGGTGGACTTCCCCGCGCCGTTGAGGCCGATCAGGCCTGTCCGGCCGGGGCCGACGGCGAGGTGGAAGCCGTCGAGCACGGTCGTGCCGTCGGGCCACTCGAAGCCGAGGTCGGTGCAGAGGACAGCGGTACTGGGTGATGCCATGGGGAGGCCTCCCGGGTGGTTGCAGACGGTCTGGGGAGCAACACGGGAGACACCGCAGGCGGCGCGTGGAGGGGCCCGGAGCGTGGCGGGGCCGGGCGGGCGGCGAGGACCGTCGAAGAACGGACGGAGGGATGCCGGGCCGGCTCACCACTGAGGTCGCGCACTCGCACACGCACACACCGCGGGCAGCAGGGCTGCGGGGCGGCGGGGGGCGGTGTCTCGGGACCTCAGTAGAGCAACGGCCTTCTCCTGTTCTGGCGGGTGGCACGGACCACGGTACGGAGGCTCCCGGGGCCCGGCAAGCGATTAATACCGTGCGGATCACGTGCCGATCCCGTGACAGCTCCGCCCCGGTCCGACCCTCGGGCGGGGGCACCGCCGCCCGCATGGCAGACTCCTCACCTGCCATGCCTGCGGCTCGGGCGGCATGGCACGCATCCACAGGGGGAACTGAACTCATGTCACCGATATCCCGGACCACGCGTGCTGCGCTGGGCGCCTCCGTCGTCACGCTGACGATGGTGGTCGCGACCGCCTGCGGTCCGGACAACAGCGACGCCACCGGGGCCCAGACCGCGGCGCCGACCGCCGCCGCGACCACCGGGGCCGGCACCGGCACACCGGGCGCCGCCCCGGTCAAGCTGCCCACCCTCGACGAGCTGAAGAAGTGGAAGTTCGAGGACTGGGACAAGTGGGCCCAGCAGAACGTGATCACCCCGGCCGTGCAGGGCTTCTGGGACCTCCAGAAGATCCTCAAGGCCAAGCCGTACAAGCCCGGGCCGGCCAAGGAGCCCAGCGGCCAGCCGACCGCGGCGCAGCCCACGGCCCAGCCCACCGGCGCGACGCCGAGCCAGCCGGGCTCCCAGCCGCCGGCGGACAACGGCAACGACCCGCTGCCGAAGGTCGTCCAGGAGAAGCCCGTCCCGCACCCGTACGCGAAGAACTTCCACGTGAACGGCAAGCTGTTCTTCCAGGACGGCGCGCAGGAGTACGTCTGCTCCGGCACCGTGATCTCCGACCCGGCCAACCCCGGCAAGAGCAACCTGGTGTGGACCGCCAGCCACTGCCTGCACGGTGGCAAGGGCGGCAAGTCGCACACCAACATCACCTTCGCCCCGGCCTTCAACAGCACCGGCGTGCTGAGCGGCGGGAAGCAGGCGCCGCTGGCGCAGGCCGAGCCGTACGGCGAGTGGGGCGCGGTGGCCGGCATCGTCTCCCCGACCTGGGCGGACGAGGCCGACCCGGAGTACGGCGGCCCGTGGAGCCAGTACGACTTCGGCATCATCCGGGTGGCCAACCCGGACGGCAGCAAGAAGTCGCTGGAGGAGGTCGTCGGCGGCTCCGTGCCGGTCTGGTTCAACGCCCCGCGCGACCAGGTCTCCGCCGTGAGCAGCTACGGCTTCCCGGCCGGCAAGCCCTTCGACGGCATGGAGCTGGAGCACTGCGACAGCGGCAAGCCGGTCCGCCACACGATCGACCCGAGCCGCCCGGCGATGCTGACCATCGGCTGCAACGGCACCGGCGGCGACAGCGGCGGCGGCTGGTTCGCGACCAAGGACGGCAAGCAGGTGCTGGTCTCGGACACCTCCATCGGGGGCAACGACAACACCTGGGAGGCCGGCCCCTACCTGGACGACGTCGCCCAGCACGCGCTGGAGTACATCTCCAAGAAGACGAAGTGACCTGAGTCACCTCCGGCAGCACGTCCGGCCCCGGGGCCCGCGGCCTTTCCCGCCGCGGGCCCCGGCGCGCTCCCCCGCTCTCCTAGAATCGGAGACATCATGAGCGCCACACTCGTAGTCAAGGACCTCGTCGCCGGCCACGGCGACCGCACCCTCTTCTCCGGCCTGGACCTGGTCGTCGCCCCCGGTGACGTGATCGGGCTGGTCGGCGTGAACGGCGCCGGCAAGTCGACGCTGCTGCGGCTGCTGGCCGGGCTGGACACCC
Organism: Kitasatospora sp. NPDC005751; assembly: GCF_040630835.1. NCBI lineage: Bacteria > Bacillati > Actinomycetota > Actinomycetes > Kitasatosporales > Streptomycetaceae > Kitasatospora > Kitasatospora sp. NPDC005751. Next base: position 7,664 of record NZ_JBEXYC010000066.1, on the reverse strand, counting down.
CCGAGGGCGGCTCGCTGCGGCTCAGCCCGGCGGGCGCGAACATCGGCCACCTGCCGCAGGAGCCGGAGCGGCGCGAGGGCGAGTCGGTCCGGGACTTCCTGGCCCGCCGCACCGGCGTGGCGGCCGCCCAGGCGGCCCTGGACCTGGCCACCGAGGGCCTGGTCGAGAGCCGCCCCGGCGCCGACGACGACTACGCGGCCAGCCTGGACCGCTGGCTGGACCTCGGCGGCGCCGATCTGGAGGAGCGGGCCGAGGAGGTCGCCGGCTCGCTCGGGCTGACGGTCTCGCTGGACCTGCCGATGACCGCGCTCTCCGGCGGCCAGGCCGCCCGGGCCGGCCTCGCCTCGCTGCTGCTCTCCCGCTACGACGTCTTCCTGCTCGACGAGCCCACCAACGACCTCGACCTGGACGGCCTGGAGCGCCTGGAGTCCTTCGTCAAGGGCCTGCGCGCGGGCACCGTGGTGATCAGCCACGACCGCGAGTTCCTGGCCCGGACGGTCACCCGGGTGCTGGAGCTGGACCTCGCCCAGCAGCAGGTCAACCTGTACGGCGGCGGCTACGAGGCGTACCTGGAGGAGCGCGCGGTGGCCCGCCGGCACGCCCGCGAGGAGTACGACGAGTACGCCGACACCAAGGCCGGCCTGGAGGCCCGGGCGCGGATGCAGCGCGGCTGGATGGAGCACGGGGTGCGCAACGCGCGCCGCAAGGCCGGCGACAACGACAAGATGGGCCGCGCGATGCGGACCGAGTCGACCGAGAAGCAGGCCTCCAAGGCCCGGCAGACCCAGCGGATGATCGAGCGGCTCGACGTGGTCGAGGAGCCCCGCAAGGAGTGGGAGCTGCGGATGGAGATCGCCACCGCGCCGCGCTCCGGCGCCGTGGTCGCCACCCTGCGGGGGGCCACCGTCCGGCGCGGCGACTTCGCCCTGGGACCGGTGGACCTGCAGATCGACTGGGCCGACCGGGTCGCGATCACCGGCGCCAACGGCGCGGGCAAGTCCACCCTGCTGGCCGCGCTGCTCGGCCGGCTCGAACTCGACGGCGGCGACGCCGCGCTGGGCTCGGGCGTGGTCGTCGGCGAGGTGGACCAGGCCCGCGGCCTGTTCCTGGGCGGGGAGCCGCTCTCGGACGCGTTCGCCGCCGCCGTACCGGAGTTGAGCCCGGAGGAGGTGCGCACCCTGCTGGCCAAGTTCGGCCTGAAGGCGGCGCACGTGCTGCGGCCGGCCGACACCCTCTCCCCCGGCGAGCGCACCCGGGCGGCCCTGGCGCTGCTCCAGGCCCGCGGCGTCAACCTGCTGGTGCTGGACGAGCCCACCAACCACCTGGACCTGGTCGCCATCGAGCAGTTGGAGTCCGCGCTGGCCTCGTACACCGGCACGCTGCTGCTGGTCACCCACGACCGGCGGATGCTGGACACGGTGCAGGTCAACCGGCGGATCGAGGTCCGCGGCGGCCGCGTCCACGAGAGCTGAGTGGTCTGGTCCATTCGTACGATCGGGCGGTCCGGGACTCTTCCCGGACCGCCCGTCATGTGCTGTGCTGTCGGCCATGATTGACAGTGCAGTGGCAGGGACGCCCGCCCACCCGACCGTCCCGCTGATCCCGATGACGGTGCCCGCCCACGAGGCAGAGGCACGCAGCAGGTCCTTCCACGACGTGATGGCGCGGCGCCGGACCGTCCGCGACTACGCGACCCGCCCGATCCCGGACGGCGTCGTCGAATGGGCGATCCGCACCGCGAACACCGCGCCGAGCGGCGCGCACGTCCAGCCCTGGCGGTTCGTGGTGATCACCGATCCGGAGCGCAAGCGGCGGCTGCGCGAGGCCGCCGAGGCCGAGGAGCGCGAGTTCTACGCGCACCGGGCCTCCGAGGAGTGGCTGGCCGCGCTGGCCCCGATCGGCACCGACTGGCGGAAGCCGTTCCTGGAGGACGCGCCCGCCGTGATCGTCGTCTTCGAGGTGCACAAGGGCCCGCGGTCGCCGCGCCCCTACTACACCAAGGAGTCCGTCGGCATCGCCGTCGGGCTACTGCTCGCCACCCTGCACCAGGCGGGCCTGGCCACGCTCACCCACACCCCGAGCCCGATGAAGTTCCTCAACGAGGTGTGCGAACGCCCGGCCGAGGAGCGGGCCGCCTACGTCATCCCGGTGGGCTATCCGGCAGAGGGGGCGCGCGTCCCCGACCTGCGGCGCAAGGAGCTCGACGACGTGCTGACACGCCTCTGACGCGCCCGGGGGCGGCGCCGGCTCCCCCGCGGTTCGGCGGTGGCCGGCGCTCCGGGGCCCGCCCATAATCGCTGTCATGACGCACGTCACGCCACCACCCTGCGAGGACGTACCCGGCCCTGCCACCGCCCCCGCCACCGGATCCGGCACCGGACGGCGCCGACCGGCCCCGGGCGAGATCTCCACCGGCCGGCCGCCGGAACTGCTGCGGCTGGCCGGCGGGATCTCCCTGCACCGCCGCTCGGCCGCGTACGCGCGCGCGCTGAACGCCGCCGTCCGGACCGATCTGGAGCATCTGCGGCCCTGGCTGGAGTGGGCCGCCGCGGCCCCCACGCTGGCGCAGACCACCGAGCTGACCGCGGCCGGCGCGGCCGCCTGGGAGGCGGGCACCGACTTCATCTACCTGGTCGGCCTGGACGCCGAACCCGGCAGCGTCATCGGCTCGTTCGGCCTTCACGGCCGGATCGGGCCGGGGGCGCTGGAGATCGGCTACTGGGTGGGCTCGAAGCACGGCGGCCGGGGCATCGCCACCGCCGCCGCCGGGGCGCTGAGCGCCGCCGCGCTCGCGCTGCCCGGCGTCCGGCGGGTGGAGATCCACTGCGACCAGGCCAACACCGCCAGTGCGGCCGTGCCGCGCAAGCTCGGCTTCCGGCTGGCCCGGATCGCCGACGCGGCGGTCCGGGCGCCCGGTGAGACGGGCCGGCAGCTGGTCTGGGTCAAGGAGCGCTGAGCGCGGGGCCGGCCGGCCCGGCCCCGCACCCTGTGCCGCCGGCCCGGGAGCCCGGCCCGGAAGCCCGGCCAGGAAGCCCGGTCAGAAAGCCCGCCCCGGAGGACCGGCCCGTCACCCGGTCAGTAGCGCCCGCCGGTCGGCGCCGGCAGCGCGTCCAGCTCGGCGAGGTCGGCCGCCGAGAGCACCAGGTCGGCCGCCCCCGCGTTGTCCACCAGGTAGCGCGGCGTCTTGGTGCCCGGGATCGGGAGGACGTACCGGCCCTGCGCCAGCACCCAGGCCAGCGCGACCTGCGCGGGCGTCGCGCCGACCCGGTCGGCGACCTCCTTCACCTTCGCCACCAGGGCCAGGTTGGCCGCCAGCGCGTCCTGCTGGAAGCGCGGCAGCGAGCGGCGGAAGTCGTCCGCCGGCAGCTCGTCCAGGGAGGAGATGCTGCCGGTCAGGAAGCCCCGGCCGAGCGGCGAGAACGGCAGGAAGGCGATGCCCTCGGCCTCGGTGTACGGCAGCACCTCGGCCAGCGCGTCCCTGGTCCACAGCGACAGCTCGGACTGCACGGACGCCACCGGGTGAACCGCCTGGGCCCGCTTGATCTCCTCGACGGTGACCTCGGAGAGCCCGATCCGGAGCGCCTTGCCGGCCGCGACGGCCTCGGCGAGCGCGCCCCAGGTCTCCTCGATCGGCACCTCCGGGTCGACCCGGTGCAGCTGGTAGAGGTCGACGTGGTCGGTGCCCAGACGGCGCAGGCTCTCGTCGATCGCGCGCCGCACGTGCTCGGGCCGACCGTCGTTGTCCACCCGCCGGTCGCCGGTGCCCGGCACCAGGCCGACCTTGGTGGCCAGCACCGCGCGCTCCCGGTACGGGCCGGCCAGGGCGGCGCCGACCACCTCCTCGTTGCTGTACGGGCCGTAGATGTCGGCGGTGTCGATCAGCGTGACGCCGAGGTCCAGCGCCTCGCGGATCACCCGGGCCGAGGTGTCGTCGTCACGGTTGCGCAGGTCGTAGGCCCAGGTCATGCCCATGCAGCCGAGACCGACCACTCCGACCTCGGGACCCTGCTGACCAAGCGTGGTGGTACGCATCTTCCGGTGCTCCTTCGTGTCGTGGATCAACGGCACCAGCCTCTCCCTTGGAGTGCGCTCAAGGTCAAGCCCGCGCGCCCCGCACGAAGTCCCGCCAGCCGCCGGACAGCACCAGAGCGGCGAGGACGCGGTAGCCGCCGGCGCCCGGGTGCGCGCCGTCGCCCGCCGCCGCCTCGGCCGCCCAGACCCGGTCCGCGGCGAGCGCGGCCGTCACGTCGACGAACGGCACGCCGCGCTCGGAGCAGAGCCCGGCGATCCGCCCGGCGAGGTCCAGCAGCGGCTCCAGGTGGTCCCGGCCCCAGCACATCACCGGCGGCGGCCCGACCACGAGCACGCCGAGGCCGCGCTCGCGGGCGCCGTCCAGGATCGCGGTCAGGTTGGCCAGGCAGCGGGCCGGCGCCACCCGGGGTCCGCCGTCCTGCGGCGTGGCGTCGTTGCTGCCGACCGAGACCACCAGCCGGTTGTCCGCGCCCGGCAGGGTCCGTGCGTCGAGCTCCGCCCAGATCCGGCGCAGCACGTCCGAGGAGGTGTTGCGCCGGACGCCCAGGTTGAAGGCGGTGAGCTCGGCGGGCGCCGCCCGGCCGGTCTCCTGGAGCACCCGGCCGACCCAGCCGCGGTACTCCGGGTCACCGACGCCCTGGGTGAAGGAGTCCCCGATGAAGCAGATGCGCAAGTCCTTGATCATCCGGTCACGGTAGGGCGCGGCCGACCACGCCGGGCACCTTTCCACAGGGTGGACGCCGCCACCCCCGGCCCCGGCCGCGCGCCAGGACGGGGAGCGTACGAAGCGCGGCCGGGGCGCGCGGATGGATCGTGTGCAACGGCCGGACCGGACCAAGGCGCCGCCCCGGGCCGCCGCCGAGCGGCGCCCCGCCCGCCCGGCCCCGGGGGCGGACGGCCCGGGGCCGGTCCGCGGCGGCCGACCGCCCGCCAAACCGGCGCGCGAGAGCTCCCGGGTGCCGCCCCGCACCACGAGGCGCCCGCGCCCCGGCCTGGCCCCGCGCGGCCGGCGGCTCCGACGATGAGCGCTGCCGGACCCGTTCCGGGCTCCGGCGCCACGTCCGTCCAGGAGGTCGCCATGTCGTTCCCGCGCACCCGTACCGCCGCCGTCACCCTCGCGCTGCTTGTCGGCGGCATCACCGCCTCGGCGGTTCCCGCCCGGGCCGCCGGCACCGCCGACCGCGCGGCGGCCCAGAGCCGGGCCCTCAGCCGCTTCGACGACGGCAGCTTCGAGACGCCGAAGGTGGCGGCGAACTCCTTCCTCGGCCTCTCGGCCGGACAGTCCATCGGCCCGTGGCGCGTCACCGGCGGCAGCGTGGACCTGATCGGCGCCGGCTTCTGGCAGGCCGCCGAGGGCGACCAGTCCGTCGACCTGAACGGCTCCTCCCAGGGCACCGTGGCCCAGACCTTCGCCACCACGCCGGGCGCCACCTACTCGGTGACGTACGCGCTGGCGGGGAACCCCGAGGGCGGACCGGCCGTCAAGACCGGCCGGGCCCTCGTCGACGGCCAGGACTTCCAGGACTTCTCCTTCGACACCACCGGCAAGTCGCGGGCCGCCATGGGGTACGTGGGCCGCCAGTTCACCTTCGTGGCCACCAGCGCCTCCACCACACTGGCCTTCGCCAGCACCACCGGCAGCGGCGCCTACGGCCCGGTGGTGGACGACGTCCAGGTCCGGGAGTGCCGGGCCTGCCCCACCTGCTGACCGCGCGGCCCGCCCGGGCGCCCACGGCCGCGCCCCGGGAGCGGGCGCTGCCTTAAACCGTTCCTAAAACCTTCCCGGCAACCGCCTCTGATGTGCCGAAGGTGCTTGACGTGCACAGCTGGTCTAGTCCAGTTTGAAGCTGCACCGCGCACCTCCCCGCACCGGACCTCGCCCCCACCGCACCCGCCGCCCGCCCGCGCTCCCCCTCGCGTGGCGGGCGGCGGGCGCACCGTCCCGAGAGGCACCCCCATGCCACGCGCGCCCCACGACACCCACGCGCCCGACGCCCCCGCCCGGCACCGCCGCCCCGCCTTCCGGGTCAAGCTGCTCGGTCTCGCCGCCGCCACCGTGCTGGCCGGCGGCGGGCTCGCCTCGCTCGCCGGGAGCGCCGGCGCGGCCGACGGCAACCTGCTCGGCAACGCCGGGTTCGAGAGCGGCTCGGCGAGCCCCTGGAGCTGTTCGGCCACCACCGGCAGCGTCGTCGGCACCGGCGCGCACAGCGGCTCGTACGCGCTGAGGGGCGGCGTGAGCAGCAGCGACACCGCGCAGTGCGGCCAGAGCGTCGCCGTTCGTCCCAACACCACGTACACGCTGAGCGCCTGGGTCCAGGGCCAGTACGTCTACCTCGGCGCGACCGGCAGCGGGGTCACCGACCCAGCCGTCTGGACCCCCGGCGGCCCCGCCTGGCAGCAGCTCTCCACCACCTTCACCACCGGCCCGGCCACCAGCAGCGTGACGGTCTACCTGCACGGCTGGTACGGGCAGGGCGGCTACCTCGCCGACGACGTCACGCTCACCGGTCCTGGCGGCAACCCGACCACCCCGCCGCCGACTTCGGCCACGCCGACGCCGACCCCCACGCCCACGCCGACCCCCACGCCCACGCCGACCCCCACGCCCACGCCGACCGGCACCGGAACGCCCACCACCCCGCCGCCGGCCACCGCCGTCCCGGTGGCCCCGTACATCGACATGGGCGCCTGGCCGACCCCCTCGATGCCCGCGATGGCCCAGGCCGGCAATCTGAAGTCCTTCACCATGGGCTTCGTGACCGGCGTCGGCTGCAAGGCCAGCTGGTTCAACGCCTACGACCCGCGCACCGGCTGGGCCAAGGACCAGGTGGACGCGCTGCGCGCGGCCGGCGGCGACGTGAAGGTGTCCTTCGGCGGTGCCAGCGGCACCGAACTCGCCGCCGCCTGCACCTCGGTGGACTCGCTGTTCGCCGAGTACGACGCCGTGGTCAAGGCCTACGGCCTGCGCTACGTCGACTTCGACATCGAGGGCGCCGCGATCGCCGACACCGTCGCCAACGACCGCCGCTCCGCCGCGCTCGCCAAACTGCAGAAGGCCAACCCCGGCCTGAAGGTGTCGTTCACCCTGCCGGTGCTGCCCGAGGGGCTCACCGCCGAGGGTGTCGCCATCGTCCGCTCGGCCCGGGACGCGGGCGTGGCCGTCGACCTGGTGAACGCGATGGCGATGGACTACTACCGCACCGGCGCCGACTACGGCGACGCGGCCGTCCAGGCGGCCCAGGGCCTCTACGGCCAGCTCAAGTCGCTCTACCCGGCGAAGAGCGACGCCCAGCTCTGGGCCGCCGTCGGCATCACCCCGATGCTCGGGGAGAACGACGACCACCAGGTCTACAACCAGGCGGACGCCCGGCAGCTGGTCGCCTTCGCCCAGCAGCACCACCTCGGCGAGCTGGCCTTCTGGGACGCCACCCGGGACGCCAACGCCTGCACCGGCGCGCTCTACAAGTGCACCAACATCGCCCAGCAGCCGTACGAGTTCGCGAAGATCTTCGCCCAGTACGCGGGCTGAGCGGGGCGGTCCCCGTCGGCGGTCACCGGCCCCGCGGGGCCGCCCTCGCCATACCCGGCGCACGTACCGCCCCTCCCAGACCCGGTCCGGCGACCAGGTCGGC
>NZ_JBEXYC010000065.1:0-38734 GCF_040630835.1 Kitasatospora sp. NPDC005751 | reverse complement strand
CCGCGCCGAGGACCTCGGTCTGGAGAACCCGGGACACCCACTGCTCGGCGCGGCCGTCACCCTGCCGGCCACCGGTGGCGTGGTCCTGACCGGGCAGCTGTCACTGGCCGCGCAACCGTGGCTGGCCCAGTCGCTCCTCAGGGACCGGGTCATGGTCCCCACGGCGGCGCTGGTCGAGATGGCCGTGCGCGCGGGCGACGAGGTCGGCTGCGGACGGGTCGAGGAACTGACCGTCGAGATGCCGGTCGTGCTGCCGGAGCGCGGCGGCGTGCGCGTCCAGGTGACCGTCGGGGAGAGCGGTCCCGCCGGGCGGCGGGAGGTCGCGCTGTTCGCGCGGGCGGACGACGGGGAGTGGGTGCGGCACGCGTCCGGCACCCTGGCCCCGGACGAGCCCGGCGAGCCGGCCGGCCACTCCGGACCGGACACGGCGGCGTGGAGCGTGCAGTGGCCGCCGGTGGGTGCCGAGGCGGCCGACGTGGACGCGATGTACGCACGGCTGGCGGCGGCCGGGCTCGGCTACCGGCAGGCGGTCCGGGCCGCGTGGCGGCGCGGCGACGAGGTGTTCGCCGAGGTGGCGTCGGCCGAGGGGACCGAGGTGTCCGGGTTCGGGGTGCACCCCGCCCTGCTGGACGCCGCGCTGCATCTCATCGGCCTGGAACAGGCCGCCGAGGAGGGCCCGCTGCTGCCCCTCGGGTGGGCCGACGTGACGGTCCACGCCTCGGGCGCCCCGGCGGCGCGCGTACGGGTGGCGCCGTCGCCCTCGGGTGAGGGCGTCTCGGTGGCCCTGGCCGACCAGTCCGGACAGCCGATCGTCTCGGTCGGCTCGGTGGTGCTCGGAGCGCCGGCCGTCGGCTTGCTGGACCGGGCCGCGGGGGCGGTCGGTGACGGACTCTTCCGGGTGGACTGGGTGCCGGTCGCCGCGCCGGAGACGGCCGGCGAGCCGGGTCGGGCGTGGGCGGTGCTGGGCGACGACGGTGGCCTGGCCGTGCCCGGCGCCGCGGCGTACGCGGACGTGGCGGATCTGGTCGCCGCGGTGGAGGCGGGGGCTGCGGTCCCGGATGTCGTGCTGGTCTGCGGCGTTCCCGGAACAGCATCCTTCGGAACAACCACCGGCGAAGGCGCGGACGACGTCCCGGCCGCGGCGCGGGCCGCCGTGCTGCGTGTGCTGGCAGTGCTCCGGGACTGGCTGGCGGCGGGCTCGCTCGACGGGACGCGGCTGGTCGTGGTGACCGAGCGCGGTGTGGATGCCGGCTGCGGCGCGAGCGTGCGACTGGACAGCGCGGGCGTGGTCGGACTGGTGCGGGCGGCGGCCGGTGAGCATCCGGAGCGGATCGTGTCGGCGGACGTGGCGGAGCTGGCGGGCTCCGGGCCGCTCGTCGTGGCCGGAACGGCGCTGGGGGAGGCCGGGTTCGCGGTGCGGGACAGCACCGTGCGAGTGCCGCGCCTGACGCGTGCGGCCGATCAGGACCGGCAGGAGCCGGGCGAGCAGGCCTCCAACCGGAACGACCGGAACGACCAGAACGACCGGAACGACCGGAACAACCAGAACGGCCGGGACGACCGGCACCGGCTCCACGCCACCGACCGCCCGCGCACCGTCCTCGTGACCGGCGCCTCCGGTGCGCTGGGCGGTCTGGTCGCCCGGCACCTGGCGGCGAGCGGACAGGCCGGACGGCTCCTGCTGGCCTCCCGTCGCGGCCCGGCCGCCGCCCAGCTGTCCGCGCTGGCGGCCGAGTTGGCCGGTGCCGGGACGAGCGTGCGGGTGGTGGCGTGCGACGCCGCCGACCGCGCGCAACTGGCGGGCGTACTGAACGGCGAGCCGCTCACCGGGGTCGTGCACACGGCGGGCGTTCTCGACGACGGTGTCGTGGGCTCGCTCACCGACGACCGCGTCGAGCGGGTCATGCGGCCGAAGACCGACGCCGCCTGGCACCTGCACGAGCTGACCCGCCACCTGGACCTGGACACCTTCACCCTCTTCTCCTCGGTGGCCGGTGTCTGGGGCACCCCGGGGCAGGCCAACTACGCGGCCGGCAACACCTTCCTGGACGCACTGGCCGCCCACCGGCGGCACGAGGGCCTGCCCGGTGTGTCGCTGGCGTGGGGCCCCTGGGAGCAGGGCATGGCCGGTGAGCTCACCGAGGCCGACCGCCGTCGGATGGCCCGGCAGGGCCTGAAGCCGCTGTCCGCCTCCGAAGGGCTCGCGCTGCTCGACGCGGCCGCGCACTCCGTCGACCCCCTGCTGGTCGCGGCCCGGCTGGACCTGCCCGCGATGCGTCGCCCCGGGAGCGTCGTGCCGGCGCTGGTGACCGGGCTCGTCCGCCCCGGTCGGCGCTCGGTGGGGCGCGGGGCCGGTCCGGAGGGCGGGAGGAGCCTCCTGAACCAGCTGGTCGCCCTCCCGCCGGAGCAGCTGGAGGGCGCGGTCCTGAACCTGGTGCTGACCCAGGCGGCCCTGGTGCTCAGCCGGCCGGGCTCCGAATCCATCGAGGCCGGCCGGTACTTCCGTCAGCTCGGCTTCGACTCGCTGACGGCGCTGGAGTTCCGCAACCGGATCAGCGGCGCCCTCGGGCTGCGGCTGCCCGCGGCGGTGGTCTTCGACTACCCCACCCCCGCGGAGCTGGCCCGGTACCTCCGGGACCGGGTCGCCGAGCAGGAGATCGACTACGAGCCGGTGCTGGGCGAGCTCGACCGGCTCAAGTCCCTGCTGACCGCGATCGCCCGGCGGGGCGGCGGCCAGAACGCGAAGATCACGAGCCGTCTCGAACTGCTCCTGGAGGAGTTCCGCGGTGCGGACGCGAACGGCGCGCCCTCCGACGAGGACATCATCGGGGCGACGGACGACGAGATCTTCGACCTGATCGACAAAGAGCTGGGGATCTGAGCGGTCGGGCAGCAGCGGGAACGCCGGCGGACCCAACGGACTGGTAACGGGTAGAGGAGTGACGTGATGATTTCCGCGGAAGGGCGTACGCCTGCGGATCCGGCTGACGACGCGGGAGTCTCCCCCAGGGAAGAGGCGCTGTGGCTGCTGGAGTCGCTGGTGCCGGGCACGCCCGTGAACAACGTGTCCGCGGCGTTCGCCGTCGCGGGCCGGCTGGACCCGTGGCGGCTGGACGCGGCGCTGGCCGTCGTGCTGCGGGGCCACGCGGCCCTGCGCACCGTCTACCGCGCCGACGGCACCCGGCTGACCAAGCGGGTGGTCGCCGCGGCTGACTTCCGGCTGGAGCTCGCCCAGGTCGTGCTCGCGGGCGAACCCGGCGAGGCCGACCTGGCATCGGTGGCCGCCGTGCCGTTCCGGCTGGACGGGGGGCCGATGCTGCGGGCGGTGCTCCTCCGCTCGCCGGAGTCGGACGTCCTCTGCGTCACGGCGCACCAGCTGGTCTTCGACGAGGTGTCCGTCCCGGTGTTCCTGGCGGACCTGGCATCGGCCTACGAGAACGCCGACGCCGCCGCCGACACCGAGAGGAACGCAGCGCCCGCGCCCGTGCCCGGCTGGACCGAGCCGGACCCGACCCCGGAGAGCCTCGCCCACTGGCGCGCGGAGCTGGCGGGCGCGAGCACCGGCACCATGGAGCTGGCCTGCACCGAGCCGGAGCCGGACCGCCCGACGCTGGCGGCGGCGCAGCTCGACCGCACCCTGCCGCCCGGTACGGTGGCCGGGGTCCGCCGCCTCGCCGAGGACCTCGGCGTCCCGGAGTCCGCCGTCCTGCTGGCCGCCTACTACGTGCTGCTGGAGGCGTCCGGCGCCGGGCCCGACCTGCTGGTCGGGTGCCCGGTCGATCTCCGGCCGCCGCACGCCGCCCGCACGATCGGGTACCACGTGACCCATGTGCCGCTGCGGCTGCGACTGGACCGCGCGGAGAGCGTCCGCGCGCTGGTACGCCGCAGCGGCGAGCGGCTGCGCACGGGCGCGGCGCACGCCGACGTGGCCGTGGACGCCCGGGCGGACCTCATGCCCGCGGCGCGGACCGGCCGGTGGTCGCTGCCCTTCCGGCACGTGTTCGACCACCGGACGGCCAGCGGCGCCGCGCCGGCCCTGGGCGGGCTGCCGGTCAGGCCGTTCGCCGTCGGGAGCGGCTTCGGCAAGTTCGACCTCCAGCTCTGCGCCACCTCGACGGCGGACGCCGTCTCGCTGCGGGCCGTGTACCGGACGGAGCTCTTCGAACGGGCCCATGCCGAGCTGCTGTTGGGCCGCTTCGAGGCGGTGCTGGCCTCCTTCGCCGAGGACCCGGACCGCGCGGTCGGCGACGTGCGGTGCTGGAGCGACCGGGACCACGCGATCATCGGCGCGGCGAACGACACCGCCCGGCCCGTGCGGCCCGGCTCCGTCCTGGAAGCCGTCCACGCCCAGGTCCTGCGCTCGCCCGACGCGGTCGCCGTCGTCGAGGGCGACCGTTCGGTGCGGTACCGGCAGCTGTGGAGCGCGGCGCACGCGATGGGCGCCCTCCTCCGGGGCGCCGGGGTCCGGGCCGGCGACGTGGTGGCGACGGCCCTTCCGCGCGGGCCCGAACTGGTCGCGTCCGTCCTGGGGGCGTGGCTCGCGGGCGCGGCGTACCTGCCGGTCGACACGGCCCACCCCGAGGAGCGGATCCGCCACCAGCTCTCCGACTCCGGCGCGAAGGTGCTGGTCGCGGGCCCGGCCGGGGCCACGGACGGGACCGGTGGCCCGGAGCAGGCGGCCGGGACCGGCCCGGTGGTGCTGACCGCGCCGGCCGTCGAGGACGCGCCGGACCGGGTGCCGGCCGAGGCCCGGCCCGCGGCGGTGGATCCGGCGGCCTGCGCGTACCTGATGTACACCTCGGGCTCGACCGGCCTGCCCAAGGGCACGCTGGTCGACCACGCGGCGCTGGCCAACGTGGTCGCGCACTTCGCCGAGCAGTTCGGCGCGGCGGCCGGGGACACGACGCTGTGGACGACCACCTTCGCGTTCGACATCTCCGGCCTCGAACTGTTCGTGTCGCTGAGCTCCGGTGGCCGGCTGGTGGCCGCCCCCGACCGGGCCAGGAGCGACGGCCGGGTCCTGCGGGAGCTGATCGAGCGGTACGGGGCACGGTTCGTCCAGGCGACGCCGACCACCTGGCGGCTGGTGATCGACCGGGTGGCGGACTGCCTGCGCGGCCGCGGCGTCGTCGTGGGCGGCGAGCCCGTGCCGCTGTCCCTCGCCCGGCGGCTGGTGGCGGCCGGCTGCGTGCTGCACCACGCCTACGGGCCGACCGAGACGACCATCTGGTCGACGTCACGCGTCGTCACCGAGGCGCCGGCCGGCCGCCTGGACGTCGGCGCGCCCATCCGCAACACCCGGGTCCACGTGCTCGACCGCCACGGCCGCGAGCTGCCGGTCGGCGTCCGCGGCGAGCTCTGCATCTCGGGCGTCGGGGTGGCGATCGGGTACCACGGCCGGCCGGACCTCAACGCCCAGCGCTTCGGCGAGCACCCCGGGTTCGGCCGGTTCTACCGGACGGGCGACGTGGCCTGCTGGCGCGCGGACGGCCTGCTCGACCTGTTCGGCCGCAGCGACCGGCAGGTCAAGCTCCGGGGCAACCGCATCGAACTGGGCGAGATCGAGGCGACCCTGCTGGCGCACCCCGAGGTCGGCGGCGCCGCGGTGGTCATGGTCGGCGACCCGAGCGCGGACGCCGTGCTGATCGGCTGCCTGGAGCCGGCCGCCGGGCCGATCGACACCGGGAGCGTCTGGGCGCACGCCCGCGCCCGGCTGTCCCGGTCGATGCTGCCGGGGGACCTCGTGACGGTCGACTCGCTGCCGGTCAACGGCAGCGGGAAGGTCGACTACCCCGCGCTGCAGCGGATGGTCGAAGCCCGGCGCGCGGCCGCCACCCGGTCCGGCCCGGACCGCCCGGAGCGGCGCGACGTCGACGACCTGACGGCCGAGCTGACGGGGCTGTGGCGGAGCATCCTGCGGGACGAGGCGCTCGACGCCGACACCGACTTCTTCGCCAACGGCGGGAACTCGATGCTCGCCGCGCTGGCGATGCAGGAGTTCCAGAACATCAGCGGGGTGTCGGTCAGCCTGGCCGAGGTGTTCGAGCGCCGTACGCCGCGCGAACTGGCCGCCGCCGTCCGGGACTCGGCACGGGCGCAGGCGCCGGCCGGCTGACCGTCCCGCGCACACGGCAGCGGCCCTGCGGGAGGACATCCCGCAGGGCCGCTGCCGTGTGCTGTCCGGCTGTCCGGCTGCCCGGTGCTCAGTCCTCGCCCTGCCCGTCGGCGCCGAGGTAGGTGAGGACGGCGCGGACCCGGCGGTTGGTGTCGTCGTCGTTGGCGAGCCCGAGCTTGGCGAAGATCGCCGTCGTGTACTTGCTGATGGAGCCCTCGCTGAGGAACAGCTGGTTGGCGATCGCCGTGTTGGAGAGCCCCTCGGCCATCAGCGCGAGGACGGAGCGCTCCCGTTCGGTGAGGGTGGCGAGCGGGTCGGCCCGCATCGGCCGGCCCAGCAGCTTGGCGACCACCGTGGGGTCGAGCGCGGTGCCGCCGTCGGCCACCCGCTGGACCGCGTCCATGAACTGGTTGGCGTCCAGGACACGGTCCTTGAGCTGGTAGCCGATGCCGCCGTGGCCGTCGGCGAGCAGCTCGCGCGCGTACAGCTGCTCCACGTGCTGGGAGAGGATCAGCACCGGCAGGCCGGGGACGACCCGGCGGGCGGAGAGCGCGGCCTGGAGTCCTTCGTCGGAGAACGTCGGCGGCAGCCGGACGTCCACGATCGCCGCGTCCGGTTTGTGGGTGACCAGCGCGTCGAGCGCGGCCGGCCCCGAGTCGACGGCCGCGACGACGGTGTGGCCGTACGCCTCGACGAGGCGCACCAGCCCGTCGCGGAGCAGGAAGAGGTCTTCGGCTACGACAATTCGCACGGCACCGCCACGGTGATACGAGTGGGTCCACCGGCCGGGCTGTCGATCTCCAGACGTCCGCCGAACGCCGCCATGCGGCGCTCGATGCCACTCAGCCCGGACCCTGTGGATGCGGCCGCTCCGCCGATTCCGTCGTCGCTCACGGTAGCAGTCAGCAACCGTGCCGCGTAGTTCAGTTCGACCTTGACCCGTTCGGCGCGGGAGTGCTTCGCGACGTTCGCCAGCAGTTCCGCGACGGAGAAGTAGACGGCCGACTCGACGGGGCGTTCGGGCCGGGCCGGCACCTCGCTGAAGACGTTGACCTTCACCGAGGAGTCCAGGGCCAGGGCCCGCAGGGCGTCGACCAGTCCGCGCTCGGCGAGGACGGGCGGGTTGATGCCGCGGACGAGCGAGCGCAGCTCGGCGAGCGCGGTGGCGGAGGTGGCCCGGGCCTCGGCGAGGATCGCCTTCGCGGCGTCGGGGTTGGTGTCCACCAGCTGCTCGGCGGCGCCCATCGACATCCCCATGGCCACCAGCCGGGCCTGGGCGCCGTCGTGCAGGCCCCGTTCGATGCGCTCCAGCTCGGCGGCCTGGGTCTGGGTCAGGTCGGCGCGGATGGCCTCCAGCTCCTCGACCCGCCGCCCGAGCCGGGTGCTCGGGACCGGCCCGAGGAACCGCCGGGCCATCGGGCCCAGGATCCGCCAGGCGAAGGGGGCGCCGACCAGGCCGGCCACGATCACGGCGACGCCGTAACCGGTGAGGGTGGGCGTCAGCGCCATGTAGCCGCCGTAGCCCAGCGCGAGCAGCGGCAGGGCCGCGACCGGGAGCACGGTGACCGAGGCGACCAGGGACCAGACGCCGTCCCAGTGCAGCTGCGGGTCGTGGAACCGGGCGTGCACCTTGGCCCGCCGGCGGGCCTCCCGCTCGGACTTGTGGTACTCGTGACCGTCCCACCAGAAGCCCGTGGCCATCCTGGTGACCGGCGGGACGGGGCGGTAGGCCACCCGGATCTCCAGGTCGAGCCACTTCTCCGCGCAGTGGCGCGCGCCCCTGGCGAGGGCCCGGCTGGTCAGCGGGTGGACCACCCAGAGCGACACGGCGACCCAGAGGACCACCACCAGGGTCTCCCCGAGGGTGGCCAGCGCGCGGACGGCCAGCGGGGCGGACAGTCCGTCGGACCAGGAGTAGGCGAGGGCGGAGCCGGCCACCGCGACGGGCACGGCGACCAGGGCCATCACACAGGTGAGGCCGGTCAGCACGACGGACCGGTACAGCCCGAGCCCGATCCCGGCGCCCCACCGCAGGGGATTGCCTCCGAGCGGTATCCGCATCTGCCAGTTCCTTTCGCAAGGGTGATCATTGTGTCAGCCGGGCGCCGGTTCCTCAGGCGGTACCTGCGAACGTACGCCGGGCGGGTCCCCCACCGGGGCTGCCGGTACGCCACGCGCGGGGGTGTCCCGCGCGCACCGGGGGCCCGGACGCCGGATGGCCGGATGCCCAGGGGGGTCCGGCCATCGGAGGGGCGGAGCAGGTCCTCAGCACGTCACTTCTTGTCGGGGGCGGGGAAGACGGCGCTCAGCGCGGAGCCGCGGGTGAGGACGGCGACGCCGATCAGGGCCAGCGCGGACAGGCCCTGGAGGACGGCGTACCAGACCGGGCAGAGGCCGGGGATCAGGTCGACGACGATGATCGCGATCGGCATGATCGTGGAGAGGGTGCGCACCCGGTCGAAGGCCTTGTAGGAGCCCTGGGCGGCGCGGGCCGTCATCCGGTGCAGCAGGAAGGTGATCAGGAAGAGGATCGCGCCGCGGATCCACATGAACGGCGAGGCCTCGTGGCCGGTGAACGCCATGACGGCGACCGTGCCCAGGACGATGGCGCCGACGGCGCCGAAGAGCGTGATGCACTTCTTCACGGTGTCGAATGCGTCCTGCGTGCGGGACTCGCCGAGCTGCGCCGCCGAGGCCGTGATGTCGCTGGTGTTCGCCATGGTTCCTGCTCCTTCGTGTCGTTGTGCTAACGACATTACGGATCGCCGGCCCGCCCCGACATGGGTCTGTCCGTACGGGTGGGTGGGTCTGGACCCACTCCCCGCGGAGCCCTCCCGAGCAGGCCGTTCGACTGTTCAACTGCCGCACGGCCAAGGGCGATTGGGATTGTTACGATCATGCGCAAGGCCAGGGCCGGGTGCGCTCCCCCGAAGCACCCGGCCCTTCCCTCTTCCGGCCGGGCCGACCCGGCCCCGGGGGAGAGCGGAACCACCGCGCGCGCCTCGTCGAGGGACGTCGAGGAACCGAGACCGGAGAAGAACAGGAATCCCGAACCCCAGAGAAGTGAGGGTGATCATGAACGACAACGGTGCACCCAACGTGTTCCTCACCGGCGCCCCCGTGCTCACCGGTGCGGAGCGGCTGCGCCATGTGGCGGATACCGGTGCGACCAAGGTGAAGGTCCCGCTCGGCAACCGCTACGAGCACTTCGAGGCCAGTTCCGAGACCACTCTCGTCGACGACCGCGAGCTGCGGGTCTTCGTCTGGACCCACAGCACGTACGTGGCCGAGTAGCGCGACCGGGACGCCGAACGACCCGCACGTCGACGGCGTACGGCAGAGCGGAACCGTGCACCGGAGCCGTGCACCGACCGGGACCGTCCGGTCGGTGCACGGCTCCGGCGTGTCCGGGGTCCGCGGGCGGCCGGCGTCGATCGGCCGGCGAACGGTCGGCGAGCCGGCGGAGCGCGGCGGGTGCGAAGGCCCGGCGGGATGGACGGCGAAGGCCCCGCAACCGCCCGGACGTGCCGGGCGGTTGCGGGGCCGGAGGGCCATGGAGGCCCCGCGGGGCGGGAGTCGCCGGGGGGTGCGGCCGGACCGTCAGCCGGCGGTCCGGGCGCCCGCACCCCGGAAGTGCTCGACGAGGACCTGCATGACGTCCTTGCTCCGCTCGCTGATGAAGAAGTGCCCGCCCTCGAACACCCGCAGGTCGAGCTCCGCCGTCGTGTGCTCGGCCCAGGCCTTCGCCTCGTCCAGGGTGGTCTTGGGGTCGTTGTCGCCGGTCAGCACGGTGATCGGGCTGTTCACCGTGATCCCGGGCGCGCAGCGGTAGCCCTCGACCGCCGTGTAGTCGGCCCGGAGGGCGGGCAGCGCGGCCCGCATCATCTCCTCGTCCCCGAGCAGGGCCGACGCGGTGCCGCTCAGCCGGCGGACCTCGGCCAGGATGGCGTCGTCACTGCGGAAGGTGTTCTCCTGCCGGACCGTCGACGGCGCGCGGCGCCCGGAGGCGAACAGCCGCACCGGAGCGTGCCCGTCAGCCTCCAGCCGACGGGTCAGCTCGAACCCGATGACGGCCCCCATGCTGTGGCCGAGGAAGGTGAGCGGGAGTTCCGGCTGGCGCCGGAGCACCTCGTAGAGGCGGTCGACGAGGGCCGTCAGGTCGTCGATGGCCGGCTCCATCCGCCGGTCCTGCCGTCCCGGGTACTGGATGGCGAGGACGTCGACCGCGGGGCTCAGTGCCGCCGAGACCGGAAGGTAGAAGGAGGCCGAGCCGCCCGCGTGCGGGAGGCATACGAGTCGGGCGGTCGCGTTTTCGGCAGGGTGAAAACGTCGGCACCACAGTTCATCTCCGGGCGAAGGCCGAGACATGCCACTCCAGAAGGTCGTCATACCGGATTGTCAATTGAACCCGAAGATAGCGAATTGCCGGAACGGCGGCAAGGAGATCGGCGGGCCCGGCCCCGCGTTATCCGCTCAACTGGCGAGCGGGCGGCAGTTGAACGGTGGCCGGGCGGCCGGCCGACTGGTATTCCTTTGGACCGAGGGAGCGTGGCTGCCTGTTGCGTTGCCCCGATGATCCCGGTTACTGTTCCAAAATACGCGGCGACATTGAGAGGTGACGTACGTGGGACACAAGTTCTCTCTGGTGCTCAGTCGGGAGATCTCCGACGAGGAATCGACGATCCTGCAGGACGCGGGTTTCGCCGGCGCGACTTTCTCGACCGATGCGCTTCCGACCAACGCGGAGGTCCCGGTCACGAGGATCGAGTTCGACGACGAGGTCGCGCCCTCCCTGGCCGAGGCCATCGAGTCGGCCCTGGAGACGGTGAAGACGGTTCCGGACCTCACGGTCCCGGGCCTCAGCGTCCCGGCGGTGCCGCAGGCGCCGGTCGAGGAGGCGGCCGCCGAGGCGGCCTAGCCTGTCGGCACGAGACGAAGAAACCGCCCAGGTGGCGGTGGGTGTGAGCGCGGCGGAGCTCCGGCCGAGGGTGAACTTTCGAGTCACCCCGACCGGAGCTCCGCCGCGTTTTCCGTGCGGCCGGCGGTCGGCCGCCGCGGCCACCCCGTGGAGCACCTCCGGCCACGCCGTGGAGCACCCCCTGCCACCCCGTCGAGCACCTCCGGCCCTCCCCGGGCAGGGGCCGGCCGCGGCCGGAGCAGGCCGGCAGGAGGGGGGAATCGGGGGGCCCTTACATCCGGTGAGGGGACCCCTATATCCCCAGGCGGAAGCTTCCGGGGCGGTGTCCGGGGCTGCTAGCGTGCGGTTCTGGTTAATCCGATCGAACGCTATTGACTTTTGGGGGTCGGTGCGACGTTCCTCCGGCTGCCGACCTGCCGGAACAGACAGCTTCCGCTTCCGCTGCAAATGACTCGACCGAGTTGTCATGGGGGTGCAGTATGGGACTTCTAGCCCACAGTGTCATGCCGCTCAGAATTGATGAGCACTGGATTGGCGAGTCGGAAATCGTCTCGGTTCCGATCATGCAGATCCTGCCCGGGGACTCACCGCGTCTGGAGGGTGAGGACAAGATTCACGTCCTGCGGCTGGCGGCGATCGAGAGTCCGCTGCCGCCGATTCTGGTCGACCGGCGGACGATGCGGGTGATCGACGGAATCCACCGGCTGATGGCGGCCTCCCTCAAGGGGCGCCACGCGATCGACGTCAGGTTCTTCGACGGCAGCAGCGAGGAGGCGTTCCTCAAGGCGGTCGAGTCGAACATCGAGCACGGCCTTCCGCTGTCGCAGGCCGATCGCAACGCGGCCGCGCTGCGGATCCTCAAGTCGCACCCCACCATGTCGGACCGCGCCGTCGCCAAGTCGACCGGACTGGGCGCCAGGGCGGTCGCCGAGCTGCGCCGCTCCTCCGACTGCGTGCCCGCCTCGAACTTCCGGGTGGGGCGCGACGGCAAGGTCCGACCGCTGAACGGCGCGACGGGGCGGCTGCGGGTGGCGGAGCTGATCAGGGAGAACCCCGAGGCCTCGCTGCGCCAGGTGGCCCGGTCGGCCGGCGTCTCGCCCGCGACGGCGCTCGACGTGCGCCGGCGGCTGGAGCGCGGGGAGGGTCCCGTGCCCTGTCAGCGGACCCCCGCCGGTACCCCGGCGGGCTCCGCCCGGGACCGGCAGCCGGACCGCACCCCGGTCGTCGTCGGTCCGCCCTCGACCGTCACGCTGGAGAAGCTCATGCGGGACCCGTCGCTGCGGCAGAACGAGCTGGGCCGGCGGCTGCTGCGGATGTTCAAGGAGAACGTGCTGGGCGCCAAGGAGATGTCGGACATCTGCGCGTCCGTGCCCTCGCACTGCATCGAGCTGATCGTCCAGCTCTCCCGTCAGAACTCCCAGATCTGGGAGGACTTCGCCCAGGAGCTGAACCGGCGGGCCCAGGTCGTCGCCGCCGAGTAGGGCGGCACCGGGCCGGACGGTGTCCGGGGGCGCCGCGGTCCGCGCGCCCCCGTGCGGGCTCAGGCGGAGCGCCTGCTGATCAGACCGAGGAACGCCTCCAGGGCGTCCTGGTCGACGCGGAGGTTCTCGGCCAGGACCTGGTGCCGCGCCAGCAGCGAGGTGACCTTCCCCAGTGCCTCGTCCGTGCCGGTCACCACGACGTGGTCGCCCTGGCGGTTGACGCCGCTGACCTCGGGCAGCCGCGCCAGCAGGCGGTGGTCGAACGGGGCGGACGGGCGGAACTGGATCCGCTGCCCGCTCCGGACGCGCTCCAGCAGCCTGGCCGGCGTGTCGGTGACGGTGAGCCGGCCCCGGTCGATCAGCGCGACCCGGTCGCACAGGCGCTCGGCCTCCTCCCAGGAACCGGTGACCAGCAGGATGGTGACGCCACTGGCGCGAACGGCCTCGATCAGCTCCCAGGTGTCTCGCCGCGACCGCGGGTCCAGCCCGGTGGTCAGCTCGTCGAAGACCGCCACCTTCGGGTTCCCGACCTGCTCCAGCGCGCTCGCCAGTACCTGGTCCGGACGCTGGTCCGGCCGACCGGACGCCGGACCGGCCACCTCGGTCCCGTTCCCGGTGGTCTCGGTCCCGCTCCCGGCGGTGAAGCCGAGCGCGTCCATGAGCCGCTGCCAGTCGCCGGGGTCGCGGTAGAACGAGCTGAAGAGCGACAGCGCCTCCGCGATCCGCGGGTGGTCGGGTGCCCGGTCGTCCTGGAGGCGGGCGTCGATCTGCCGCGTCACCCCGGTCCGTTCCGGCCGGGGATCGCGGCCGAGCACCTCGATCCGGCCGCCGTCCCGGTCCCGGAGCCCTTCGAGGCATTCCAGGATCGTGGTCTTGCCCGCACCAGCCGGCCCGAGAATCCCGAAGATCTCACCTTCCTCGACGGAGAAGGAGACGTCATCGACCGCGACCCGGTCACCGTACGTCTTGTGCAGGTTCCGCACCTCGATCACCACGGACATCGGTTGTCCTTTCGAATGCTGGCTGCGCGTGCCGGTGTCGGCCCGGACTGGAAAACCTACGGTTCGCCCGGCCGCCCGGCCACCCCGCTATGCCCCGTACGCAGTGGGCCTACCCCCACCGGCTTTCCTGACTGTTCGATTTCAAGACGCCCCAGGGATATCCCACCGAATCGATTCCGTGCACAAGACGACCGGTGGAATGGGCAGGAGGAGGGAAAACGATCGGAAATCGCCGAATCCGGGGGAGGGGCGAGTGTGCTCCCGGCGGATCGGTCGAACGGACCGGCGAGCGGAACGACCTCGGTGCACGAACCACGGGAAGGCGCGGGACCGGACACCGGGCGCCGGCCGTGCGGTGGCGAACCCCTGACTTCGCGACGGGCACCCCTGTTCCGGGGCCCGCGAACAGGGGTCCGGGCCGCCGCTACCCCTAAGGGGTGGCCGAGTGGCTCTTGGCCGCCGCCCGTGCGCCCTACTGTCGGAGCCGAAGGTCCCGGAGCGACCACCGCAGTGGACGGCGTCGAGCGGACGCTACCGAACCGACCGCCGGAGGAGCCGTGAGCAGCATGCCGTCCCCAGCGGCCGAGCGGCCGACGGGCCTGCCCGCCGTCGCCCGGGCGCGGGGGCACGCGACGGCCCTCGGCTGGCTGGCGGTGCTGGCCGTCCTCGTCCCGCCCGCGCTCGGACTGCTCGTCACGACCCTGCTCGGCTTCGTGCTCTGGTTCTGTCTCGGGGTCTTCCCACTGTTCCCCGCGGTCACCGGACTCACCAGGGCGGCGGCCGGCCTCGCCCGGCGGCTGGCCGGGGCGTGGTCCGGGGTGCCCGTGCCGTCGCCCTACCTGCCGCGCCCGGAGCCGGAGCGCCCGCCGCCCCTCCGGAGGACGACCGCGGGGGAGCACCAGCGGAGCGGCCGGCCCACCGGGGACACCCGCACCGTCCGCTGGCTCTGGACCGACCCGGCGACCTGGCGGGACTACCTCTGGGTGCTGCTGAACCCGCTGATCGGCGGCGCGACCGCCGCCGTCCCGCTGCTCCTGGTCGGCTGCGGCCTGGCCGGCCTCGCGCAGCCGGCCCTGCACACCGCCCTCCTCCCGCTGGACGGCGCCGACACCGCGCTCCTCGGCTTCGCCCTGGCGGCGGCCGGCCTCGGTCTGGCGGAGCGGGTGCTGCGCCTGCACGGCCGCTGGACCCGCGCCCTGCTCGGGCCCACCGAGCGGGCTGTGCCGACCTCCCTGCTCGGGCCCACCGAGCGGGCCGCGCCGACCGGCCGGGGCGGGCCGCCGGTCGGGGGCCGCCCGGACCTCGGCGAGGTCCGGGCTCCCGAACTGCGCCGGATCGAACGCGACCTGCACGACGGCGCCCAGGCCCGGCTGGTCGCGGTCGGCCTGCGCCTCGGCGCGGTCGGGGCGCTGATCGACCGCGATCCGCAGGCGGCGAAGGAGCTGGTGGCGGAGACCCAGGCGAACGTCGTCCGGGCCCTCCAGGAGCTGCGCGACCTGGTCCGGGGCATCCACCCCCCGGTCCTCGCCGAGCGGGGACTCGTCGTCGCGGTGCGCGCCCTCGCCCTGGACGTCCCGCTGAAGGTCGAGGTGCGGGCCGACGTCCCCGGCCGGGCCGAGGCGCCGGTCGAGTCGGCCGTCTACTTCGCCGTCAGCGAGGCGCTCGCCAACGCCGTGAAGCACGGCGGTGCCCGGCGCGCCAGCGTGGAGTTCTCGCACGCCGCCGGGCGGTTGCGGGCCGAGGTGGCCGACGACGGCCACGGCGGTGCGGACCCCCGGCTGGGCAGCGGGCTGCGGGGCATCCAGTGCCGGCTCGCCGCGTTCGAGGGCACGCTCACCCTGAGCAGCCCGCCCGGCGGCCCGACCCGGCTGACCATGGAGCTGCCGTGCGCGCTGTCCGCGCCCGGGGCCGCCACCTCGGGCGGGGCGGGCCGCCCCTGCCGCTGACCGCCCACGGGTTCGCGGCCGCCCCGGGCACCGGTCGCGAGAAATCCCGCACCTAAGCGGGGCTTTAGCGGTCCGCGCGACCATCGGGGCGTACGACGGGCCCGGTGTGCGGGACCCGCAGGACCGGAGACGACCCGAGGGGGGTGTCATGTCACGTTCCGTCAGCACCACCGGGCGCGCGCGGGCCCGGGCCGTCGTGCGCCGCGCTCCGGGGCGTCGACGGACCCCGCCCACCGCACGATCACCCGTCACCGCGCCGCCACCGTCACCGCGCCCTCCCGCAGGCGCGCGGCCCCGCAACGACCCACCCAGTTCTGGAGCGACGAGCATGACCGACCCGGGAAACTCCACGATCGGACCGCCGGTCGGCCGGCCCAGGCGGGTGGCCGCCCTCGACGGGTCCTGGGACGGGGTGCGCGCTGACCTGGCCGCGTACGGCACCGCCGTGGTCCACGCCGATCTCGCCGACCTGGTGCCCGTCCCGCCGGGCGGCGGGGAACCGCGCGGGCCGCTCGACCGGGACCGGTCGCGCTACCTGGACCTCGCCCACCCCGAGGTGCGCCACCGCCACGCCGCCTCCAGGGCGCTGCTCGAACACGCCGCCGCCGCCCTCCCGGACGGTGGCCCGGCCGCCCCGGAGCTGGCGTACGGCCCCACCGGCCGGCCGTACCTGCGCGGCTGCGACCGGGTGGACATCAGCCTCAGCCAGGCCGACGGCCTGCTGCTGCTGGGCATCACCACCCGGGGCCTGATCGGGGTGGACGCCGAGCCCGCCGAGCGCCCGATGCACCAGGGCGGCCTGAGCCGCCAGGTGTGCACCGCGTACGAGCTGATCACGCTGGCGGCGCAGGCCGAGGAGGAGCGCAACCCGGCCCTGGTGCGGCTGTGGACCCTCAAGGAGGCGTACCGGAAGGCGACCGGGCAGGGCATGCGGTTCGACTTCACGGAGTTCGGCTTCGGTCCGGACGGCCGGCCCGTCCCGGTGCGGCGACCCGACGGCAGCACCGGGACCGGCGAGGAGTGGGGGTTCCACACCTTCGAACTGGACAGCGGGTACCGGGTCGGCGTCGCGGTCTACGACGCCGGGCCCGACCCCCTCGAAGACATGAATATGACAACCGGGCCCGATCACGGCCGCGCGTGATGCGAGCCCGTGACCGGTCAGGCGGGCGGCTTCGGCGGCGGTTCGGCGCCCGCCGGACCCTTCCCGAGCAGACCCGCCATCGCCACGTTGTACCCGGCCTGGAAGCGGCTGGTGGCCTCCAGCTCCTCGGTGATCTCCGATATGTGACGACGACAGGTGCGCACCGACATGCCCAGCCGGCGTGCCACCATCTCGTCCTTGTAGCCCCGGGCCATCAGCCGGATGATCGACTGCTTGAGGTCGTCCGTGGTCGGGGTGTCGTAGACGAACGGGGTCGCGCTGTCCCACAGGTGCTCGAACACCGCGCAGAGGAAGGCCACCAGGGTCGGCTCACGGACGATCGCCGCGCCCGTCGACTCCTCCTCGTCCGCGGTGCGCACCGGCAGGAACACCGTCTCGCGGTCGTAGATCAGCATCCGGTCGATCACTTGGTCCGCGGTGCGGATCTCGGCACCCATCGCGGTGACGTCGCGGACGTACGCCTTGGTCGGGAGGTCGCTGCGGGCGGTGTGCTGGTAGATGGTGTGCATCCGCACCCCGCGCTCCAGCATGCCCTCGGCGGACTTGCGCGCGGCCGGCAGCAGCGTGGAGGGGCGGGCGCCGCCCGGCTGGACGGTGAGCACCTCCTTGCGACAGGTCTGCCCCAGGTGGTCGAGCATGTTCTGGATCGCGTCGACGTCGGTGACCACGTCGAACGCCTCGAACCGGTTGCGCAGCCGGCGGCCCTCGAAGTACAGGGGGCTGAGCGACAGCAACTTGCTGCGGACGTCGGTGACCGCCTGCCGCAGGTCGCGGATCTGATGCTCCGCCGGCCCGACCAGGTCGGCCGCGGCCACGTCCGGGCTGACCGGCACCAGGACGTTCGGGTCGCCCGGTCTCGGCTGCAGCAGGTGCATCAGCCGCAGCACCTGCTCGATGCGGCTGACCTCGGCCTCGTCCAGTTTCAGCACGGCGGCGATGGCATTCCGGTCGAAGCGGCCCGACTCGACGGCGTGTCCATAGGCGCTCGCACTCAGATCGTCTAGTTCGGCGAAGCCGGTCTGAAGCTGTGGGTGTCCGAACACTCTGAAGCCCCCGTCGGAATGCGAAGTTCCTGCCATGCAACTTTACGCCATGGTGATCCGCTCGGACCGGGCGTCGTCCGCGCGGCAGAGTAGAGCCCAGGCAAGCGGTGAAAGGCTGTGCGGCCGTCGCCCTGCCGGAGTTTCCGACCTGTTCCGACTGCTTGGGGGACAAGATGAAGGTCTCGACCATCAGGATTCGGGTGGCGGCGAAGAGCGCCCTGCTCGCGGTGGGTGTCGCAACCCTGCTCGGGCTCGGCCACAGTTCGGCCTCCGGCGTCGGTGTCACCGGCCCCGGAGACGACCGCTGGGGGATCACCCACCTCATACCGTCCCCCGTCGCGAGCGACGACTGGGGCCTGAAGAAGGAACTGCTCATCAAGGCCGCCGACGCGCGCCTGGGCTTCAAGGTCACCGCGACCGAGGACGACGACCGCTGGGGCTGATCCCCCGCGAACACCCGTCGGACCGGCCGGGGGTGCGGGGCAGTGCCCGGACGCCCCCGGCCCGGCCGGCGGCCGCCCGGCGGCGCCCCGCCCGCCGGCTGACGGACCACCGGGGCGGGCGCGGTGAGTCGTTCCCCGCCCGCCGTTCCGGGCCGCGCGCTCCACCCGTCGCCGGTGGGTCCGCCGCGGACCTGCCGGAGCGCGCCCCCGCCCGCCGATCGCGACCCGCTCCGAGCGCCCCGAGGTGTGTACTCCCTCGCCCCGGCGCTCGCGCCGCCGCCGGTGCCCTTCCCGGCCCGCGGCCCCCGCTCCGCTCTCCGGTCCCGGCCCGCCCGTCACGCACCGGGTGGCCCGGCGGCCAGCCGTCGAACTCCGCGCTGCCGCGGCCCGACCGGTCGTCGCCGCCGACGTGGGACGACCCGCCGGCGCGCGGCCCGGACCTGACGGCCACTCGCCCCGGACGCGGCGCCCGGCAGTCTCCCGCCCGCCGGTGCGCCGGCGCCCGGGTGCCACCCCTTCCCCGACACCCGCCGGAACCACCGCGTCCGGTCGCGGCAAGTCGGTCCGCGCGCAGGCCGGTCCGCGCGCAGACCGCTCCGCGCGCAGGCCGGTCGGCTCGTAGGCCGATCGGCGGGCAGGCCGGTCCGCACACAAGTCGGTCCGCACGCAGGCCGGTCGGACCCCCGCCGTACCCGACCCGACCCGACCCCTCGTCACCCCGCCCCGGACAGCCGCCGTCGAGGCGGGGGGAAGTTGTTGCCGTGCAGCTTTCGGACGGCCCTCGGCGGCCCGTCCGGGCGGTCCCGCCTGCCTAGACTCGAACCGCCGGCGGATCACTCTCCGGGTGGCAAGTCTCAACCGCGCCCACGACTCTCCGGCGATCGCCGTGAGGCGGGCGCGCCGACCGTGACGCGGACGAAGCCGGGGGCCGAAAGTGCTGATGGACCGTGAACGAGAACTGGCCGTACTGGACTCCGCCCTCGCGGACAGCCTGCAGGGAACCCCCAGGATCGTCCTGATCGAGGGCGCGGTCGGCTGCGGGAAGAGCGAACTCGTCGAGACGGTCGCCGAACGCGCGGCCGCCTCCGGCGCGGTGGTGCTGCGCGCCATCGGCACCGCCGTCGAGCACGACCTCCCGCTCGGTGTGCTGGGCCAGTTGCTCGCCGCCGCCCCCGCCGGATCCCTGCCGGACCCGGCGGGGGCGCCGGACCCGTCCCGGATCGACGTGATGCAGTCCCTGTGCGCCGCCGTGCACCGGCTGGCCGAGACCACGCCGGCCGTGATCTGCATCGACGACCTGCACCACATCGACGACCTGTCCTGCCAGTACCTGCTCCACCTGGTCCGCCGCACCCGCGCCGCCCGCGTCCTGCTGGTCTGCACCGAGTCGGTCCACGAGCGCGGCGACGACCCCGTCTACGGCACCGAGTTGCTGCGCCAGCGCAGCTTCGTCCGGATCCGGGCCGAGCGGCTGCGCCCCGAGGCCGTCGACCGGCTGGTCCGCACGGAACTCGCCGCCTCCCCGGCCGACGGCAGAACCCCGCCGCCCGCCGACGCCGCCGGCGGCAACCCGCTGCTGCTGCGCGCCCTGATCGAGGAGCACCGGGCCGGCGGCCGCGCCCCCGAACTCGGCGGCGCCTTCACCCAGGCCGTCCTCGCCTGCCTGACCCGCTGCGGACCGGTCGCGCGCCGCCTCGCCGAGGTGGTCGCGGTCCTCGGCGAGCTCGGCTCGCGCGAACTGGCCGTCCGCCTGCTCGGCGGCACCGACGGCGCCGTCGTCCGGGGCAGCGCCACGCTCGGCGCCGCCGGCATCCTGGACGGCTACCGCTTCCGCCACCCCGTCGCCCGGCAGGCGGTGCTCGACCGGATGGACCCGGACGACCGGGCCGCCCTGCACCGCCGCGCCGCCGAACTCGCCTACCAGGACGGCGCCCCGACCACCGCCGTGGCCGCCCAGCTCCTCGCCGTCGGCCCCACCGAGCTGCCGTGGGCGGTGGCGGTGCTCTCCACCGCCGCCGAGCAACTGCTCGCCGACGGCGCGACCGACCGGGCCGCCGCCTGCCTCGAACTCGCCCACCGCGGCCGGGCCGACGACGAACAGCGCGCCCAGTTCCGCACCATGCTCGCCGCCATCACCTGGCGGACCAACCCCAGTGCCGCCGAGCGCAGCCTCGCCGGACCGCTGGAGACCCTCAGGGCCGGCCGGCTCGGCCCGGCCCGGCTCGGACCGCTCGCCCGGCTGCTCACCGAGCAGGGCCGGATCGACGAGGCCGGCCAGGCCCTGGAACGGCTGGCCGCCGTCCGCGAGGCCGAGCGCGCCGGAAAGCCCGCCCGGCTCGGCCGCGGCGCCGACCCGCTGGACGGCCTCTCGGCGTTCCCCCGGTGGGCCGGCCCGGCCCCGTCGGCCGCGGGTGCCCGGCCCGGCGAACCGCTGCCCGCCCGCACCCAGGGGCCCGCGACCCTGTGGGCGGTCCCCGAGTACACCGCGGACGGGGCGGCCGGGGCCGCGGCCGAGACCTTCCTGCGCGGCGCCACGCTCGGCGACGGCACCGCCGCCCCGATCGTGCAGGCCGTCCGGGCGCTGCTCGCCACCGACGGCCCGGCCCGCGCCCTGCCCTGGTGCCAGGTGTTCCTGGAGGAGGCCGTCCGGCGCGGCGCACCCGGCTGGCAGACCACCTTCACCGCCCTGCACGCCGAGGCCCTGCTCCGGCAGGGCGACCTGGCGGGCGCCCAGCGGCGGGCCGAGGCCGCCCTGGCCTTGCTGCCCGAACGCGGCGGCAGCGTCTACGCCGGGGGCGTGGCGGCCACCCTGATCCGGGCCGCCACCGCCGCCGGCCGCCACGACACCGCCGCCCGCGAACTCGGCCGCCCGCTGCCCGAAGGCCTGACCGGCAGCATCCACGGCCTCGCCCACCTGCGGGCCCGCGGCGAGTACCACCTCGCCACCCACCGCTTCCACGCCGCACTCGGCGACTTCCTCGACATCGGCCGCAGCCTGAAGCGCTGGGGCCTGGACCGGCCGCTGCTGATGCCCTGGCGCAGCGGCGCGGCCGAGGCACTGATCCGGCTCGGCGAAGTCCCGCAGGCCGCCCGGCTCATCGCCGAGCAGCTCGCCCACCGGGACGCCGCCCACCCGTGGATCTGCGGCCTCACCCTGCGCGTACGGGCGGGCCTGTGCGAGCCCCGCGAGCGGCACGCGCTGCTCGCCCGC
Organism: Kitasatospora sp. NPDC005751; assembly: GCF_040630835.1. Classification (NCBI taxonomy): domain Bacteria; kingdom Bacillati; phylum Actinomycetota; class Actinomycetes; order Kitasatosporales; family Streptomycetaceae; genus Kitasatospora; species Kitasatospora sp. NPDC005751. Next base: position 17,411 of record NZ_JBEXYC010000065.1, on the reverse strand, counting down.
GCGGTGGACGAGCTGCACGAGGCCGAGGACCGCTACGAACTCGCCCGCACGCTCGCCGACTTCGCCCGAGTGCTGAAGGAACTCGGCGACACCAACCGGGCCGGCATGGTCGGCCGCCGCGCCTGGCAACTCGCCAAGGAGTGTGGCGCCCAGGCCCTGTGCGAGCAGATCGCCCCCGGCCCCGGCGGACCCGGCGGGCCGTCCGAGGACACCCGGTGCGGGGGCGTCGACTTCGCCGAACTCCACGCCAGGCTCAGCGACTCGGAGAAGCGGGTGGCGATGCTCGCGGTGCACGGCCACACCAACCGCGAGATCGCGATGAAGCTCTACATCACCGTCAGCACGGTCGAGCAGCACCTCACCCGGGTCTACCGCAAGCTCAACATCACCTGCCGGCGGGAACTGCCCGCGGAACTCCACCTGCTCGGCTCGGGCGGCCGGGTGTGACGGCCCGGCGGACCGGGTGACGGGAGTCCGGCACCGCGGTGAACAGCCAGGACCGGCGGCGGGAGCCCCCCGGGCCCGCGGCGTCGGCCGGACCGGCCGACCGCCGGACCGGCCCGGTGCGACGCCGCGCCTACCCACGGAGACACCATGACGACGCACACCGGTCCGCCGGACGCGGCCCTGCCCGAGGTGCTGCGCACCGGCATGCTGGCCCGGGTCGAGAAGCGGCTGCGGGGGCAGCTCCATGCCGAGCACGCTCGCTGCCGGGCCGTCGACCCGCCGGCCGCGGGCATGGTGGAGGCGCTGGCCGACCTGGTCGCCGCCGGTGGCGAGCGGATCCGGCCGACCGTGCTGCTCACCGGCTACCTCGCGGCGGGCGGCGATCCGGCGGGCGGCTCCGCCGTCGACGCGGCGGCGGCCCTCGAACTCCTCGACACCTGCTACCTGATCCGCCGCGACGCCCGGGAGAACGCCCCGCTCCGGCAGGGCGCGCCGACCCTGCACGTCCGGCACGCGGCCGAGCACGAGCGCAACGGCTGGTGCGGTGACGCCCAGGGGTTCGGCGTCGGCATGGCCTCCCTGATCGGGGACCTCGCGACGGCCCTCGCCGACCGGCTCGCCGCGGGCCTGCCGGACGCCGCCCGGCAGGTCTGGCACGACCTGCGGATCGGCCGGCTGGGCGGCAGTTACGTCGACTCCGAGCTGTCCAGCCGCTACCTCGCCGACCCGTGGCCGGCCGGCTGCCTCGCGGGCTGTGCCCGAGGCTGCGGCACCGGCTGGTACGCGCTCCAGCACCCGCTGCTGATGGGCGCCGCGCTGGCGGGCCGCGGCGACCTGGCGGTGGTGTACCAGGACTACGCCCGCCTGCTGCACGCCGCCTGGCGGGTGCGCGGCTTCCTCAGCGGCAGCGGGGACCGCGACTGGTACGGCGACCTGCTGCGGGAGATGCTGCTGGGCGGCGAGGACCCGGACCGCGCCGAGCGCACCATCGGCCACCTCCTCGACCGCACCCGGCGGGTCGTCGCCGCAGCCCCGCTGACCATCGCCTGGCGCACCGAACTCGCCACCCTGGCCACCCGCCTGGCCGCACCCTGACCGGCCCGGCCGGCGTGTGATCTCGCCCGCCCGCCGCCGGGCCACTCGGCCCGGTCCCGACGGTCGGCGCTCCGATGCCCTCGTACCTCGGACCGGCCGGCCCACCTCGCCGGGGCCGGCCGCCCTTCGGCTACCCCTTCGGCTACCCCGCCGGCTCGGCCCGGCGGCCGGGGGCGGGCAGGCGCCAGACGCCGGGGCGGACCTCCACGTGGTCGCCCGGGCCGGGCCGGGCGGTGCGCAGGGCGCGGTGGGCGAAGGACTCCAGCCGGCGGTCGTGGAGGGTGCGGGCGAGGTCGAGGCAGTCGGTGAAGCGGGCGTGTGCCCGAGCGTGGTCACCGGCCGCGAGCGCGTGGAGCCCGAGGGCGCGCAGCACGTCGAACCGGGCGCGCGGGTCGGCCGGTCCGGAGTCGTCGGCGAGCGCGGTGGCGTGGGCGGAGGCGAGCAGGGCGTCGGCGTCGGCGCCGTCCCCGGCGTCCATCCGCAGTTCGGCCAGGCCGACCAGGGCCCGGCTCAGCTCGGCCCGGTGACCGGACTCCTCGGCGACCCGGCGGGCCAGCCCGTAGTACTCCCCGGCCTCCTCCGGGCGCCGTTGCTGCCAGGCGAGATCGCCGAGCGAGCGGAGCGTCCGGGCCTCGGCCCCGCGGTCGCCGCCGCGCCGGGCCGCGTCCAGGGCGAGCGCGTGCGTCTCGGCCCAGGCGTCCCAGGCGGCGTGCGTCTCCAGGTGGCCGTCCAGCGCCGCCACCAGCCGGACGACGGCGGCCGGCCGCCCCGCCCGGTGGGCCTGCCGGACGGCGCGGACGAGCGCCTCCCGCTCACGGGTGAACCAGCCGGCGGGCTCGTGCGGCTCCTCCCCGGTGGGCCGGGCGTGCGTCAGCGCGGCGGTGACCCGCTCGGCCGCGCGGGCGTGCTCCGCACAGAGCCGCTCGATCGCGTCCCCGGTGTCCTGGGGGTCCTCCTCCTCCGTGAGCCGTTCGACGGCCAGGACCCGCAGAAGCTCGGGGAGGTGGTGGCCGGTCCGGTCGGCGGCCAGCAGCCGGTCGTCGAGCAGCCCGTCCAGCAGGCGAGCGGTCTCGGCGGGGGAGCGGCCCAGCACCGCAGCGGCCGTCGCGCGGTCGAACCGGCCGGCCGGTAGCAGCCCGAGCAGCCGGAAGGCCTGCCGCAGCTCCGGTCGGGCGTCCCGGTAGGCCCGCAACAGCGGCTCCCGGACGTCGAGTTCGCCGATCCGCAGCTCGCCGAGCCGGTACCGTTCGTCCCGCAGCCGGTCCACCAGGCAGGCGACCTTCCAGTGCGGGCGCGCCGTCAGCTGGGCGGCGGCGACCCGGACGGCCAGCGGCAGCCGCCCGCACAGCTCCAGCAGTTCGCGGACGGCGGCGGGCTCGGCCGCCTCCCGCTCCGGGCCGGCGGCCGCCGCGAACAGCAGCCGCGCCTCCTCGGGCTCGAGGGTGTCCAGCAGCACCGGCCGGATGCCGCCGAGCCCGGCGGGCAGCCGGCGGGCGGTGACGATCGCGCTGCTCCCGCCGGTGGTCGGCAGCAGCGGGCGCAGCTGCGCCTCGGAGTCGGCGTTGTCGAGGACCAGCAGGAGTTGACGACCGGCCAGCTGGGCCTGCCAGGCGGCGCGGAGCTCGCCCGCCCCGGCGCCCTTCGCCGGCCGTACCCCGCGCCGTCGCAGCAGGGTGGACATCGCCTCGGTGGCGCGCAACGGCCGCCCTCGTTCGGGGTGGAGGTCCAGGAAGAGCCGGCCGTCGGGGAAGGACGGGTCACTGCGGCGGGCGGCCTCCAGGGCGAACGCGGTCTTGCCGACCCCCGGCTGCCCGGCGACCGCGACGAACGATCCGGCCGGGGCGTCCCGCAGCAGCTCCTCGACCTGGGCGAGGGCCGTGCCGCGGCCCGCGAAGACCGGGTCGGCGGGCGGCATCGCCCTCTCGTGCCCGGGCCGGACGGTCACGGCGACGGCCCGGCCGCCGCCCGCCGCCGTGCGCAGCAGCCCGGGATCGCCCGCCAGGATCCGCCGGTGCAGCCGTTGCAGCGGCGGCGCGGGTTCGATCGCCAGCTCCGCGACCAGCGTCCGGCGCAGCTCGGCGAAGGCCTCCAGCGCCTCGGCCTGCCGCCCGGCCCGGTACAGGGCCAGGATCAGGTGACCGTGCAGTTCCTCCCGCAACGGGTGTTCGGCGGCCAGCGACCTTAGTTCGGCGATCAGTTCGTGGTGCCGGCCGAGTTCGAGGTCGGCCCGGATCCGCTGGTCCAGGGCGGCGACGCCGGCCTCGGCGAGCCGGGCGGCGGCCCCTTCGAGCAGCGGCCCGTGCGGGGTGTCGGAGAGCAGCGGGCCGCGCCGGAGCGCGAGGGCCCGGCGCTGGAGGTCGGCGGCGGCGCGGTGGCGGCCGGCGGCGAGCGCCTCCCGACCGCGCCGGTGCAGTCGCTCGAACTCGGACAGGTCGAGCCGGTCCGGCGGGACGCAGAGCCGGTAGCCCGGGGACTGGGTGCGCAGCAGCTCCCGGCCCCGGTCGGGGTCGGCGGCGTGCAGCAGCTTGCGCAGCTGCGAGACGTAGACGTGCACGGTGGCGGTCGCCGTGCGGGGCGGCTCGTCCCGCCACAGCTCGGCGACCAGGCTGTCGACCGAGACCACCCGGTCGGCGTGGACCAGCAGGGTGCCGAGGACGACCCGCAGCTTGGCCGCCCGCGGTGTGTGCGGGCCCGTGCCGCCCTCGATCTCCATCGGTCCCAGGATCCGGAACCTCACCGGGCCCACCCCTCGTACTCGCTGTGCTCTCGTGCGCCGGGTCCCCGGCGGTGACGACGGTGACGGTGGCCCGTCAGCCGGCGGCGGGTCAGAAGTCCTGCACCACGGTGGTGCGTGCCTCGGCGACGGTCCGCCGGTGCTGGGTCAGCGTCAGGGTGACCGGGACGGCCGGCCGCCCCGCCGTGTCCCGCCCGACCGGCCCGGCGACGGCTGCGCAGTGCACCGGCGGGTCCACCTCGGCGAGGCCGCGGACGCGCACGTCGCAGGAGGCCGGCAGGGTCCGCCCGGGGACCAGCCCGCCGGCGCGCCCGGCGACCAGCACCGAGGCCTGCCGCACCGCCTCCAGCAGTGACGGAGCGGGGAGCCGGCCGTCGGCCGGGTGGTCCCGGCGGAGGAGGACCCAGGTGTCGAGCCGGCCGCGGGAGTCCCAGGCGGGCTCGCTCAGCACCACGTCCGCCGCCGAGGCGAGGCCGACCGAACCGGGGTCGGCCGGGGCGCCCGTCGGCCCGGGGGCGGCGCGCACCGCCCACCGACCGGCCCGCTCGCGGGGCGGCCCGGGCGGGTCGAACGCCAGGCTCGCGGTGCCCGTCGCGCACGGTACGTCGTCGAGCGACACCTCCAGGCGGAGGTCGAGGCCGCGCGGTACCCCGTCGACCGGCGCGGTCGGGGTGGCCCGCAGCTCGGCGGTCAGTCGGGCCGGACCGCGCCCGGCCCGCCAGGCGGCCACCTCGGTCACGTCGAGTCCGAACCGGCGGAACCATCCGGCCCGGTCCGGGGGCCCGCCGAAGTACTGCCGTCCGACGAACTCGGCGGTCTCCCGGACCGCCTCGGCGACCAGCAGCGGATCGTGGAAGTGGCCCGGCCCGTCGTCGGCCGCCGGGACCTCCCCGATCAGCCGGAACCGCTCCTCACCGCGGCTCGGCGCCTCCAGCAGGCAGTGGTCCCAGGACGGCGGACAGTGGACCAGGTGCCGGGCGGCCCCCGGCCCGGGCGCCCCGCGGTCCCGCACGGTGCTCCCGACGGCCATGGCCGCGCCTCCCCGGGTCGTCCGACGGCCGCCCCCTCGACAGCCCTCCCCCCAGCATGGCCCCACCGGGCGGTAAGCGGGCCCCCCGCCCCCGTGGCAGCAAGTTGCGCGACCGCTACTCCCACCCGGCCCGTGCGGGCCCGTGCCGGGGCCGGTGGACCGGGAACCGGGCGGGCGCGCGGGTCGGGCGCCGGGGGCGAGGGTAGGCGCCGTACGGGGTGGAGGGAGGACGGGACGGGCGGCTCGGACGCGCTGTCGGGCTACCGCCGCAAGCGCGATTTCGACAGGACCGCCGAACCCGAGGGCGGCGGCCGCGCCGCACCGGGCGCGCGGCCCGGGTTCGTGGTGCAGATCCACGACGCCCGCACCCTGCACTTCGACTTCCGCCTGGAGGTCGACGGCGTGCTCAAGTCCTGGGCGGTCCCCTAGGGGCCGTCCGGTGACCCGCACGACAAGCGGCTGGCGATGCCGACCGAGGACCACCCGATGGGGTACCGCGACTTCGAGGGGGTCATCGCCGAGGCCGAGTACGGCGGCGGCACGGTGATCATCTGGGACGAGGGCGGACACGAGAACCGCGGTACGGACCGGCGCGGCCACGAGCTCCCGTTCGCGGAGGCGCTTGACGCCGGTCACGCGTCGTTCCGGCTGGCCGGCCGCAGGCTTCGCGGGGACCGGGCACTCACCCGGTTCCGCGAGGACGGCGCCGGCGAGCGCGCGGCCTGGCTGCTGGTGCGGCACGGCCACGGTGGTGGCCGGCCCGCCCCCGGCCCCCGGCGGGCCCGCTCGGTGCGCAGCGGACGGACGCTGCGGCAGGTCACCGAAGAGGCGGGCGGGGCCTGACCACGACCGGCCCCCAGGAGCGCTTCGGCGCAGGGGCTCCCCGGCGGCGGCCGCCGCCGGGGAGCGCTCGCCGGTCCCGGTCCCGCATGACGAGACCTGTCAGAAGACGGGTTCCGGTGCCGGGCCCGGGCCCGGGAGGGGGCCGGGGCGGGGGTGCGGATCCGGTCCCGGGGCGGGTGTCGGCTGCGGGTCCGGACCCGGCCGGGGCGGTGCGGGCGGTACCGGGTCCGGCCCGCCCGGGCCGGGGACCGGACCGGGCAGGGGACCGGGCTGCGGGCCGGGGCCGGGGCCCGGGGCCGGTGTGGGACTGGGCGGTACGGGGTCGTTCGGGGATGTCCCCATAGGGCTGCTCCTGGGCTCGATTCGATCGTTCGGCATCGTCTTCTCGGCACCGCCTACCCGGGCTGCGCCCGGGGACACGGGGCCGAACGGGGTTCGGCGGGCCCGGGCGTCAGCCGGCCCCCGGCAGCCGTACCTCCAGGTGGCCCGAGAGCACCCTGGTCTCCAGGACCGGCTGGGGCGCGGTGGCCGGGCCGCGCACCACCTCGCCGTCCCGCAACCGGAACTCGCTGCCGTGCCAGGGGCAGCGCAGGCAGCCGTCCACCACCGTCCCGGCGGACAGCGGCCCGGACAGGTGCGCGCAGCGCTCGGCGAGCACGTGGTAGCGCTCGCCCTCGTGGACCACGACCACCGTCAGTTCGCCCGCCGTCCGGCGGACCGGCTCGCCGTCGGGGAAGTCGTCGACCGGACCGAGGCCGACCCAGTCGGGCGGCGCCAGCCGGGGCACCGCGGCGGACCGGTCGGGCCCGGCGGCCAGCCGGTAGGAGAGGTGCCCGCCGAGCGCCCCACCGAGCGAGACGGCGGTCAGCCCGGCCAGGCCGAGCAGCCGGCCGCGGGCGCGGTGCCCCCGGCAGCGGGCCAGCAGCGATCCGGCGTACAGCAGCACACCGGTGGTGTTGGACAGCGCGTGCACCAGGCCGGTGCGCCGGCGCGGCGGGTCGAGTCGCGCCCAGTCCACCCAGCCGGCGAGCGCGGCCGGCCCGGCGGTCAGCAGCCCGGCCGCCACCAGGGTGCCGGCCGCCCGGCGGCCGCCCGGAGTGAAGTCCAGCAGACCCGCGGACATCCAGCAGCCGATCGGGAGCTGGACCAGCACGGGGTGGAGCGGGTGGCCGAGCCACACCCCGTGCAGGGCGTCGCGGGACGGCCCGAGCGGGACGGACTCCACGGCGTCGGCGAGCGAGGAGGCCGGGGCGTCGAGGAACTCCCAGTGCGCCGGGGCGTCCAGCGCCCGGCGCAGTCGACGGGACCACGGGTGCAGGTGCAGAGCTGAGGCATCCATACCGGGCGGCTTGCCGGGCACCGCTCCGCCAAACCCGAATCCGGCCGCCGGTGAAACGACACGCGGTCGAGTCCACACCGCCGGGTGTACCGCCGTCGGCGGCGTTTGGGCGGGCCGCTACGGGGGACCCGCCCGGGTACCGGAGGAGTTCCGGAAGGCCCGGAGGTCCGGACGGCGGTCCCGACCGGATCGCCGGCCCGTCGGCGTCGGCCGTGGTGCCGGGTGATCGTGCCCGCCCCCGACCGGGTGCCGCGGGTACGGGTACGGGCCGGTCAGCCGGGGGTGGGGAGCAGGAGCCCGCCATGCGAAGCCTCGAACGCCGTTACGCGGTGACACTGCCCGGCCCGGTCGGCGGCCACGCCCCGCCCACCACCGTCGTCGTCCACGCGACCGACGCGACGGGCCCCGACGGCGAACCGGTCTGGGAGAGCGCGGACGGGAGCTTGCGGGTGGAGATCACCGGCGGCGTGGCCACCGTCCTCACGGCGCCGGCCGGCAGCGGCCGGCACCCCTGCCTCCAGGCGTACGCGCTGCCGTGATCGACGGTGCGGCGCCAAACGGTGCGGTGACCGACGGCGCCGGGAACCCGACCCCGTCGGTCGACGCGGGCCTCCGGCCGGTGCCGGGGCCGCCCTCAGGGTGCGGCGCTGTCGGCGGCCGGAGGCCCCGGACGGTCCTCGCCGCGCCCCGCCGCCGGTGCGTCGGCGGACGACGGGGCGGCGCCCGGCGGGCCTGTGCCGTCCGTCGGGCGCCGTCGCAGGCCACCCGCACCACCCGCACCACCCGCACCGTCCCGCCCGTCCCGCCGCCCGTCCCGCTCCCGCCCGTCCTGCTCCCGGCCGGACCGGTTCTGCACCGCCAGGGCCCAGGACCGTCGTCTGATGCTCACCACTGCCTCCCGGTGGTCCGGAGCGGGCGCCACCCGCCCGCCGATGCCGCGCGGCTACCCGAACCGGACGCCACCAATCCGGCATGCCGGGCGCGAAGCCGGGTACCCGCCGGCTCCCGGGGCGCGGAGGGGTGCCGGCGTCCGCGCCCCCGCCCGCCGGCTGCGCCCGCCCACCGAACGGCCGAGCCCCGAGGAACGTCTCCGCCCATCCAATCCCGACCTTCAGGAGGAACGATGACCAGCGACACCAAGGTCCTCGCGATCGTGACGAACTACGGGGTCGAACAGGACGAGCTCCTCGTCCCCGCCCAGCACCTGCGTGACGACGGCGTGCGGGTCGACATCGCCGCCCCCACCACGGACGACATCCGCACGCTCGTCGGGGACGAGGAGCCGGGGGAGCGGGTGCGCCCGACCCACACCCTCGACGAGGTCGACCCCGCCGACTACGACCTGCTGCTCATCCCCGGCGGGACCATCAACGCGGACACCCTCCGACTCCACCGGAAGGCGGTCGACGCGGTGCTCGCCTTCACCACCTCCGGCCGCCCGGTCGCCGCCATCTGCCACGGGCCCTGGCTGCTCGCCGAGGCCGGGGTGGCGTTCGGCAAGCGGCTCACCTCGTACCCCTCGCTGCGCACCGACCTCGCCAACGCCGGCGCGACCTGGCTCGACGAACCGCTGGTCACGGACGATGCCAACGGCTGGCGACTGGTGACCTCCCGCAATCCCGGTGACCTCGACCACTTCCTGCGGGGCATCGACGTCGCCCTGCGGGTGACGGCCGGGGCCGCCGGTCCGTCCTGACCGTGGCCCGTCCCGACCGGGCGCGTCGAGGCGGCCCGCCCCTCGTGTGGGGCGGGCCGCCTCGACGCCTGGCGGCGCCGGTCCGGATCAGTCCGGGTGGGGCTCGTGCGGGAGGTCGTCCCAGCCGGGGGCGTCCTGGTCGTCGAGCTGCTCGCGCAGCCGGGCCAGGGTGGTGGTGAGCAGCCGGGAGACGTGCATCTGGGAGACGCCGATGCGTTCGGCGATCTGGGACTGGGTGCAGCCGTCCCAGAACCGGAGCTTCAGGACGGTCTGTTCACGGGCGGGCAGCTGGGCCAGCAGCGGCCGGACGGCGGTGCGGAAGTCGGCGAGTTCGATGCCGGGGTCGCAGCTGCCGATGCGGTCCAGGATGGCGCTGCCGGTGTCGTCGGTGTCCTGGTCGCGCGGGGCGTCGAGGGAGTCGGGCCGGTACACGCGGCCGGCGACGAGCCCCTCGGTGGCCTGGTCCACGGTGAGGTGGAGGTCCTCGGCGATCTCCTCGGGCTGGGGGAGGCGGCCGAGCCGCTGTTCGAGGCGGTCGGAGCCGCGGGCGACGGTGAGGTAGAGCTCCTGCATGCTGCGCGGTACGCGCACGGGCCAGGAGGTGTCGCGGAAGAAGCGCTTGATCTCGCCCGCGATGGTGGGGATCGCGTACGTGACGAACTCGACGCCCCGGCCGGGATCGTAGCCGTCGACGGCCTTGATCAGGCCGATGGTGCCGACCTGCAGGATGTCGTCCATGTCCTCGGCGCGGTGCCGGAAGCGGGCGGCGATGAAGCGCACCAGCGGCATGTTCAGCTCGATGACGGTGCCGCGCACGTAGCTGTAGGCGTGCGACTCCCGGGGCAGCGCGATCAGGCGGTCGAAGAGCGCGTCGCTCAGTTCGCGGGCCTCGGTCTTGCCCATCGAGCGCAACTCGGCCTCGGTCGGCCGGGGCGGCAGGTCGGCCGGCAGGCCGGGGGGTACGGGGGCTCGGGGAACGTTCTCCAGGGTGGTGGACACGTGTATCTCCAGGGCATCGGGGGAACGCCCGGCGGCGGCGCGTGACGTGCGCCGACCCCGGGTCTCTTTCCCTCCGGAACCGGTGGCCGGATTCGGCCGGAGGTCCCGGTGGCACCCGGCAGGGTGCGCAGCGGCGTAGGCCGGGCGAACGCCGCACGGGTGTTCTACCCGACATGCGACACCTGATTCACGTTTTGCGCGATTTATATCGTTCTATCCGATTCACCCCTTTGGGGGCCCGGTGGCCCGCACGGCCGAGACCGTCCGCCCCCGGCCGCCTACGGGCCCGAGATCGGCCGCCCGCGGGCCCGCCTCCGGCCGCCTACCGGCCCGAGACCCGCCGTCTAGGGGGCCGAGACTCGCCGCCCCCGATCGGAGGCGGCCCGGAGAAGTACGGTCGCGAGCGCCCCGTCCAGCGCGGCGGAGAGCTCGGCGTCGTCCCGGTCGGTGCCCGCCCAGGCGACGTGCCCGTCGGGGCGGACCAGCGCCGCGCGTACGCCGGCCCACGCGGCCGGGGGCCCGTCGAGGACGGCGGAGCGGACGGCGAGCCCGGGCCGGGCGCGGTCGCCGAGGGCGCCGTCGGGCGTCAGGTCGAGCAGCAGGTACGCGGTCGGGTCCAGCAGGGCGAACAGGCCCGCCTCCGAACCGGCGAGCGCGAGGTCGGGTGCGCGGGTGCCGGTGAGCGGGTGGGCCGCCGGGTCCTGGGCGGGGTAGGCGACGGCGAGCCCGGTGAGCCGTTCGGCCAGCGCGCGGCCGAAGGCGGGCTGGGTGGCGATCAGCTCGCTCAGCAGGGCGCGCAGGTCGAGGCCCTCGGGTGTGAAGGTGGTCATCAGGGCGGTCTGGGCGCGGCTGTGTTCCAGCAGCTGTACGCCGACCGGGTGACGTTCGGCGTGGTAGGTGTCGAGCAGGCGCTCCGGTGCCCAGCCGTTCAGCGTCGCGTTCAGCTTCCAGCCGAGGTTGTGCGCGTCCTGGATGCCCACGTTCATGCCGACGCCGCCCGCCGGGTAGTGCTGGTGGGCGGCGTCGCCCGCGAGCAGGACGCGCCCGTGCCGGTACTCGGCGGCCAGCCGGCCGGCGTTGCCGAACCGGGAGAGCCACGAGGGGTCCCGCATGCCGAAGTCGTCCCCGGTCACGGCGACGGTCTTCGCCCGGAACTCGTCCATCGTGAGGTCGCCGGGCCACTCCGTGGTGAGGCTGTCCGGGTCGATGCCGAGCACGCGGAACCGCCCGCCGGGCAGCGGCGCGACCATCACCGCGCCCTGGAGGGTGTGGATGCCGAAGCCCGGTCGCGGCGGGCGGTCGAGCGTGACGTCGCCGAGCCGGCCGAGCACGGTGGAGGGCGTGCCGGGGAAGTCGATCCCGGCGGCCTGCCGGACGGTGCTGCGGGTCCCGTCGCAGCCGACCAGGTAGGCGGCCTCCGCCTCGTACGGGCCCCGCGGCCCCTCCACGTGGACGGTCACCGACCGGTCGTGAGCGGTGAATCCGGTGACGCGGTGCCCGCGGACGATCCGTGCGCCCAGGCGCAGTGCGTGCTCCTGGAGCAGTTCTTCGGTGCGGGCCTGGGGCAGGGCGAGGGTGAACGGGAACGGGGTGTCCAGGTCCCGGAAGTCGAGCCGGGTGTCGAGCATCGCGAAGTGCCCGTTCGGGATCCGCAGGCCTTCGGCGAGGAAGGCCGTGTGCACTCCCCGGGAGGCCAGCACCTCGATGGTGCGGGGGTGGACGGTGAGCGCCTTGGAGCGCTCGTCGATCGCGGTGCGCTCCTCGACGACGGTGACGGCGGTCCCGCCCAGCCGCAGTTCGGCGGCGAGCCAGAGCCCGACGGGGCCGCCTCCGGCGATGACGACGTGCTGCTCGGTCATGGGGTCCACCTCTCTTGGTCACTGACCAAATCAACTGGTCGCAGTAAACTAGGTCAATGACCAATGCGCAAGCGGCCGGACGCCTCGACCCCGGCACCGTCATCCGGGCCGCCCTGAAGCTGCTGGACGAGACCGGCCTGGACGCCCTGTCCACCCGCGCGGTCGCCGAACGGCTCGGCGTGCGGATGAACACCGTGCTGTGGCACGTGAAGACCAAGACCCGGATGCTGGAGCTGATGGCGGACGCCGTGATCGGGGAGATCTCCCTCGGCGACCTGCCCGCCGCGCCGGACGCCCGCGCCCGGGAGCTGGTCCGCCGCTACCGCCGCGCACTGCTGGCCCACCGCGACGGCGCCGCGCTCGTCGTCGGCACCTATGCCGCCGAGCCGCACACCTTGGGCCTCGCCGACGCCCTGGTCGGCGCGCTCCTGGACGGCGGACGGGACGAACGCGGGGCGGCCTGGACGACCTGGTCGGTCATCTACTTCACCCTCGGCCTCACCCAGGAGGAGCAGGCCGCCGCGCGCCGCCCGCTGGGCGACCGGCTGGCCGACGCGCTCTCGGAGACGGCCCACCCCGCCCTCCGGCGCGTCCTCGGCCACCTCGCCGCCGACTCCTTCGACGAGCGCTTCGAGTACGGCCTCACCGCGATCCTCGGCGGGGCTCCGGGCCGGCGGTGACGGTCGCGCCGACGGGTCGGCCCAGGCCGGCGACGGCGCCCGGGCGCCCGGTGGTGAGGGCCCCGTAGGGTCCGGCGGTGACGGCCCCGGCGTCCGGCGGTGACGGCCCCGGCGTCCGGCGGTGACGGCCCCGGCGTCCGGCGGTGAGGGCCCCGTAGAGTCCGGCGGTGACGGCCCCGGCGTCCGGCGGTGACGGCCCCGCAGCGTCCGGTGGCGGCGCGTCGTACGAGGCCGGATCGTGCGGCGTGCCGTCGGAATCCGGGGCCCCGCCGATTGATGTTCGCCCGCCCGCCGATTCTTTGTTACCCGCGGGTATTGGCTCGCCCCGTCGGCTGGTGTACGTTCTCGCCCGGGCGGAATGACTGCCCCGGGTTCAGGGACCTTCCGGTGGACCGCGCCTGACGCCCCCTCACGGGACGCCGGGCCCGGCCGCGCGGGGCGACCCGGCTGCACTGACCCGGTCGGCGGCGACTTCGGCCCCCTCCCGCCCGGCTCCCGCCGGACGGAAGGCGCTCGGCCTCCCGGTGGCGACTCCTGCCGACAGCCGGCCGTTCGGCATGCCCTCGACGCTCCGTCGACCGGTGCCCGCGGCGGCCCCGTCGAGCGAGGACCTCGTCCGAGGGAGGCCCGCTCCGCCCGGCCACGACGTCGTCGCGACTCGCGCCACCGACCGACCCCACCGCCGCGCCGACCGACGACCCCCACAGACGAAAGGCCACCTCCCCGACATGAGCATCAAGGCACGGCTCGTTGCCGCAGCGGCCCTCACGGCCGCGATCACCGCCGGTCTCGCCACCCCGGCGGTCGCGGCCCCGAAGGCCCCGGCGGCCCCGGTTGCTCCGGTCAAGGCCCCGGCCGTCGCCGCCGCCGCGAGCAGCGGTGCGGTGACCGAGGCGCAGTGGCTGGCCGACGTCGGCGCCGCGATCGCGCCCGCCCGCGCGTACGTCGAGCAGCGCACGGCCACGCCCACCGGCGAGAAGCCCGCGATCGTGTTCGACATCGACAACACCACGCTCGCCACGCACTTCCACCCGTTCGCGATGCCGGGCATCGCGCCGGTCGTGGAGCTGGCGCAGTACGCCCACAGCCGGGGGGTCGCGATCATCTTCGTCACCGCGCGGGTGGACTTCATCGACCCGATCACCCGGCACAGCCTGGCCGCGGCCGGCTACACCGTGGACGAGCTGCACGGGCGCGACCTGTGCGACCTGTTCAAGCCGGTCCAGCAGTACAAGACGGACGAGCGGGTCGAGGTCGAGAACGAGGGCTACACGATCATCGCCAGCGTCGGCAACAACTGGACCGACCTGGACGGCGGCCACGCCGAGCGCACCTTCAAGCTGCCGGACTACAACGGCCTGCTCTCCTGACCCACCCCGCCGGGCGGTCGCCCCACGCCGTCCGGCGGACCGGCACCGCCTGGGGCGGGTGGGCACGCCGAGCCCCGGGCGGGACGCGGACGCGGTGCCCGGGGCGGGAGGCCGGGCCCGGGGAGAGGCGGCGCGACGGGCAGAGAAGAACCCCCGGACGACAGACGTCCGGGGGTTCCAGCGGTGGGCCTAACAGGACTTGAACCTGTGGCCTCTTCCTTATCAGGGAAGCGCTCTAACCGTCTGAGCTATAGGCCCGCGCTGATGTTGCCCGCCAACATTAGCAGAGCTCGGACCGAGCCCCGACCGGGTTGACCCCGGCCCCGGCCGGCCCCCGGATGCGCCCGGCGCCCGGCCGACTCCGCCGTGGGCCGTCGCGGCAGCACGGTGGTGGCCGGGCCGACGCCGCGCAGCTGTGTGGGCCCGGGGCGGCCCCGGCCCCTGTCCCGACCCCCGAGCGGAACAGGGGCGCTGCCGACCGTCGGCCCGGCGGGTCTTGGGGCGGGAGCGCCGACGTGTCAGCCGGCGAGCTGGTCGACGGTGGGGACCACGATGCCGAAGAGGTCGGTGATCGTGGTCAGGCTCGCCGCCTGCAGTCCGGCGGCGGGCACGAGGCCGCCCGCGGGCGCGGCCAGTGAGCGGGTGGCGGTCGCCTCGGCGACGACGGTGGGCCGGTAGCCGAGGTTGAACGCCCCCTGGGCGGTGAAGGTGACGCACATGTGGGTCATGAAGCCGGCCAGCACCAGGTCGAGTCCGGAGCCCAGGTCGCGCAGTGTCTTCTCCAGCTCCGTCTGGTGGAAGGCGTTGGGGAACTGCTTGACGACGACCGGCTCGCCGTCGATCGGTGCGACCTCGGGGCTGATCGCACCGATCTCGGCGCGGATGTCATAAGGGGTGCCCTCGCCGCCGTCGTTGACGATGTGGACGACCGGCGTGCCGGCCGCGCGGGCGGCGGCGAGCAGACGGGCCCCGGCGGCCAGGGCGGGCTCGACGCCGTCGAGCGCCATCACGCCACCGCGGTAGGTGTTCTGGAAGTCGATCATGATCAGGGTGCTCTCGCCGAGGCGCGGCGGCGTGCTGTCGAGGCCGATGACGTCACGCAGGGTGGTGGAGGCAGACATGGCTGGAGGTGTCCTTTCGGGCGGATGACGGATCGGTCGGAAGCCGGACCGGAAGGTGCGACGCCGGACCGGAACGGGGCGGACGTGAGAAGGGGTGGACAAGGGCGGATTCGGGCGGCCCGTATCCGTGCCGGTGCCGGGAATCAGGCATGGCGGAGCCTCGGTCGCGACGACTCGCGTGCTGCGGCGGCCGGGTGAGGGAGCGGTCAGGGCGTCCGGTGATCCCGACGCAGGGGCGACGAGACCGGTGCGACCAGGACGTCGTGCGATCAGGACGCCGGTGCGATCAGGACGTCGTGCGATCAGGACGTGGTACGGAAACGGCGACGGTAGGAGGCCGGGGTGGTGCTGATCTGCTTGCGGAAGGCGCGGTGCAGCGTTTCCACCGAGCCCATCCCGATGCCCGCCGCGATCTGCTCCAGCGGTTGGTCGGTGGTCTCCAGCAGGCGGCGGGCCGCCTCGACCCGGGCCGCCTCCACGTAGGCGGCCGGGCTGGTGCCGGTCTCCTGGCGGAAGACCCGGGCGAAATGGCGCTCGCTCAGGCACATCCGCGCGGCCAGGACGGGGGCCGACAGGTCCTCGTCGAGATGCTCGGTGATGAAGACGCGCAACTCGTCGATGTCCCTGCGGGCCGGGGCGGGCCGGCTCAGCGGCACGCTGAACTGGCTCTGGCCGCCCTGCCGCCGCAGATACATCACCAGCTGCCGGGCCACGGCCAGGGCCAGGTCCTCGCCGTGGTCCTCGGCGACCAGCGCGAGCGCCAGATCCATGCAGGTGCTGATGCCCGCGCCGGTCCACACCCGGCCCGAGCGGACGAAGATCGGGTCGGCGTCGACCCTGACCTTCGGGTGGTCGGCGGCGAGCTGGGCCGCGGTCGACCAGTGGGTGGTCGCCCGCCGCCCGTCCAACAGCCCGGCGGCCGCCAGCAGATGCGCTCCCACGCACACCGAGGCGATCCGCCGTGCGTGCGGTGCCGTCTCCCTCACCCACTCCACGACGGCCTCGTCGACCCGGGCCACCGGACCGTCGGGGCGCAGCTCCACCGCGCCGGGCACCAGCAGCGTGTCCACTGCGGCGCCCACCTCGGAGAAGGAGAGGTCCGCGATCAGCCGGACCCCGGCCGCGGTGACGACCGGCCCGCTGTCGGGGCCGGCCAGCCGGATCTCGTAGCCCGCCCGGCCGCCGGTCTCCCGGTTGGCCAGGGCGAAGACCTCGGCCGGACCGGTGACGTCGAGCAGGTCGACATCGGGGAAGACCGCGATGACGACACGGTGTGGAGTGGGCATGCATCCATCGTCAAGGCAGCACCCGGGCGACTGCAATGACGGCGATCTGTCACATCCGGCCATCGGCTGTCCGGGCCGCCGACGTCATTCCGGGGGCTCTCCGGGGCTCTGGCAGGCTCTGGCGGGCGGACCGCCGAGCCCCCGGTCTGGGCCGGCCGGGGAGGTTTGCCTCTGCCGCCGGGGGCGGGTAGTGTTTCCTAGTCGCTCGGCTGGGAGCACCGGACACGCAATCGCGCGGACGGTCCCGGGGCGGCCAATCCTCTTGTTCACACCTCTCTTCCTGGCTGGGTCGCGTTTCGGTGCGCCTCCGCTCGAATTGTTGTGCGTGTCTAAGTCGGTTGCGGCCGGATTCGCTTTGTGAAGCGCGGTTCGGCTAGAGTTCAGCAGGTCGGAGAGGCCCCCGGGTCGATAATCCGACAATCTCTGGAAAGCCGGAAGCGCGGAAAGACGAAGCAGAGCGATCTGCTAGAGTCGGAACCGCCGAAAGGCCGAAGGAAAGCAAATCGGATGAACGAAGCGCCGGTAAACGGAGCGGAAAGCATCTGGTAAGCTGGAAACACGAAAGAACGAAGCGCCCGGAGGGCCCGCTGGAAGGCGGTCTGAAGGAAGTGTCCGTTCCTTGAGAACTCAACAGCGTGCCAAAAGTCAACGCCAGATATGTTGACATCCCCGGCCTCGGTCCTTGTGATCGGGGTTGGAGATTCCTTTATGAAGTAAACACTAGCGAGGACGCAGTGCGCGGGGCCGCCCTATTCCGGTGGTTGCCGTGCCGCTCGACGCGAGTGCAGCCCGCGCTCTTTATTGAGCACAGTCGGGAAGACATTCACGGAGAGTTTGATCCTGGCTCAGGACGAACGCTGGCGGCGTGCTTAACACATGCAAGTCGAACGGTGAAGCCCTTCGGGGTGGATC